>JAGPGT010000299.1:2317-3468 GCA_018055905.1 Phycisphaerae bacterium | reverse complement strand
TCGGTGGGCCCGCCCCAACCGACGCCGGCCATCTGGCCGATCCAGCCGGCCTTCATCTTGTCGACGTATTCCTCGACGCTGATCTGCCGCATTTTCGCATCCTGGCGGCTCGCCCGTGCGCTGCCACAACCGGCGAATCCGACGAGAAGAGGGATCACAACGACACCCAGAATGAGACTACGATTCATGACAAACCTCCTTCAGTCAGTGCGTTACGCCGAACGTGTGTGCGGCTCGGAATCCATCCAACCGGTTTCACTGCCGACAACGGTCGTGGAAATTTTAATCGTCCACTCCCTCGGGAGTAAAGCAAAAACACCCGGCGAGGCAAACCCGATTCCAAAGTCAAGATTGAATTGTACTGGGGGATGGATATAATGGCGGCGTGTCGGACGGGAATTCCGAGCGCCAGGGTTGGCGTCGGGGGAGCCCGAACGGGCTTGCGGCCGGCAGATATCGATTTTTGGCGGGCAGAAGAGAAAATGCGGAAACACCGGATGTGGTTCCTTGGTTTGGCGCTGGTCGCCCTGGTTTCGTGTGGTTCCAGCGCCGGGGGCAAGACATGGAGGCTCGCGGGTGGCGAGAAGCTCGAGACAATTGACGACGATCCGCAGTCGCAGTATCGCCAGGCGATCGACGAGATCAAGAAGCTCGTCCGCGAGGGGGATGTTCGCGAGGTCAAGGACGCGCTCAAGCAGATCAAAGCGGAATTTCCCGACCGCGTGGGGCCGGACCTGGAGCTGTTTGCCCTGGGCGAGACCCGCTACTGGCAGGAGCGGTACAGCAAAGCCCTGGTCAAGTATGAGAAACTGCTCAAGGATTACCCCGGCAGCGAGTACGCGGGCCTGGCCCTCCAACGGGAATTCGACATGGCCCAGGAATACCTGGAGGGCCGCAAGAAGGTCGTCCTGGGATTCCTCAGGCTCTCCGGGTTCTCCGAAGGCGTCGAGATCATGGAGAAGGTCAGCGACCGCGCGGGCCTGGACGACCCGAACGGCGTCGGGCTCAAGGCCGCGATCGCGGTGGCTGAGCAGTACGAGGCGAGGGAGAAGTACCTCGAGGCGTACCTCAAGTGGTCCGAGATCGCCTCGTACTGGGAGAGCGGCCCCGTCGGCAAACGGGCCCTCTACCGCATGGCGGAGAACAATCTC
>JAGPGT010000299.1:0-2217 GCA_018055905.1 Phycisphaerae bacterium | reverse complement strand
GCGTCGTTGTTTCCCGACGACGTGCAAAGCGTTTACGTCGAGATGTTCGACAACCGCAGCTTCCGTCGGGGGACCGAGTTCACGTTTTCGAACGCCCTGGCCAAACGGATCGAAGTGGAGACGCCCTACAAAGTCGTGTCGGACCGGGACCGTGCCGACAGTGTCCTGAGCGGCCAACTCGTCTCGGTCGGAGAATCGATCCTGACGCTCGAGCGAGAACTGGGTAGAGCGATGGAGAAAGAAGTGGTATTGACGGCCGTGGTGAACTGGAAGAACCTCAAGACCGGCAGACTCATGATCAACAATCAGACGGTGACCGCAGTCGCCAGTTACTCGGAGTTCCAGGGTCAGGATTTCACCTATGGGTCGGCGGTCGCAGCAAACAAGCTGGCCCAAAACATCGTAGAGCTGATGGAAAATCAATGGTAAACAGGGACAATATGCGCCTGGGTCGCGAGAGTGTGCACGTGACCCGACTGGACCGGAATTATCATCATTTATGAAAACCGACTCGAACAACACGCCAAACGATCCGCCCCGAGAGAACAAGTGGCGCGCGAACAAAAAGCCGCAAATACAGGACTATCGGCGAAGTCCTTTCAGTTGGCTGATCGTGGCCATTATCGTCTTCGGGGCCATGCTGATGCTCCAAGACGGACTCGTGACCAAGACGTTGCGATGGGACGAGTTCACGCAATACCTCCAGGAAGGCGGCCACATCGAACAGATTAAGATCGGGGATGCCGAGATCACCGGAAGGTTTCATCAGGATTCCCAGGCGGCCAAAGACCACGGCGGGGCGGCTTTCAAGGTGAATTATCGACCGGAAGCCGGCGCGAAGGAACGACTGAACAGCATTCTCGACGCACTTGAACGACGTGCGGCGGAAGACCCCAAGTATCACGTGATTGCCAACGAGTACACCAGGACGCAGGTTTGGATGTTCATGGTGCTCAATTGGCTGCTGCCGATCCTCCTGCTCGTGGCGTTTTTCTACCTGTTTGTTTTCCGCAACATGCGGGGCGGGGCCGGCGGCATGCTCATGTCTTTCGGACGCAGCAAACACAGAGTCCACGGGAAAGATCGCGTCAAAGTCACGTTCAAGGACGTCGCGGGAATCGACGAGGCCAAGGAGGAGGTGGCCGAGATCATCGAGTTTTTGAAAAACCCTCGCAAATTTCAGCGTCTGGGTGGACGCATCCCCCGTGGAGTTCTGCTGATCGGTCCTCCCGGTTGCGGCAAAACCCTCCTGGCGAAAGCCATCGCCGGCGAAGCGGACGTGCCCTTCTTCAGCATCTCCGGAAGTGACTTCGTCGAAATGTTTGTAGGCGTCGGTGCGTCGCGTGTCCGCGACCTGTTCAAGCAGGCCAAGGACAATTCCCCCTGCATCATCTTCCTTGACGAGATCGACGCCATCGGACGCAAGCGAGGGGCCTCTTTTGTCGGCGGCGGCCATGACGAACGGGAGCAAACGCTCAACGCAATCCTCGTCGAGATGGATGGCTTCGACACGAACGACCAGGTCATTGTCATTGCGGCGACCAACCGCGCGGACATCCTGGACCATGCGTTGACCCGCCCGGGGCGGTTCGATCGCCAGGTGGTTGTGCCGCTGCCGGACCTCAAGGGGCGACTTGAGATCCTCCGAGTCCACGCCCGCAAGGTCAAGCTCAGCCCGAACGCCAACCTCGAACGGCTTGCTCGCGGAACCCCGATGTTCAGCGGCGCGGACTTGGCGGCGATCATCAATGAAGCGGCGTTGGCCGCGACGATGGCCAACAAAGACTACATCGAGATCTCGGATCTCGAAGAGGCACGCGACAAGGTCCGCTGGGGACGCGCCAAGAAAAGCCGTGTGGTGGACCAGAAAGAACGCGAAATCACCGCATACCATGAAGCGGGCCATACGCTCGTGCAGTCGCTGATCCCGGATGCGGACCCCTTGCACAAGGTCAGCATCATTCCTCGCGGCCCGATGGGCGGCGCGACCTTCGCACTGCCCGAAAAAGATCGTACCCTGTTTACGAAAAAATACTGCATGGCGGAACTCCAGATTTGTTTTGCCGGCCGAATTGCGGAAGAGATCATCTTCAACGATTTGTCCAGCGGTGCCCAGTCCGACATCCGCCAGGCCACGCGGCTGGCCAAGGAAATGATCAAGACGTGGGGTATGAGCGAATTACTCGGCCCGATCAGCTATGGGGAAGACTCCGGGGG
>JAGPGT010000298.1 GCA_018055905.1 Phycisphaerae bacterium | reverse complement strand
CGGGGTCTGCATATTGAAGCTGGAAGTGCCGGGTTTCGAACTGGCCCGGCGGAACGTCGATCTCCACGATCAGTTTCTTGATCATCTCGCGGAGGTCCTTGCGGCCAAAGATCATGATCTGCCGGGCTTGCTCCAGAGGCTGCACCAGGATGCTTGCCTGTAACTCGGAGCCGGGCATCTGCTGGAGAGCCTCGTTGATCCGCGTGGCAACCTCGCGCACGTCCGCGTAGGTGATGGAAACCGTTTCGTGTTCCCTTTCCATCGGTTCGGCCCGGTCCAGCTTGCGGATCCATTCGCCGATGAGTTTCATGTCCTCGGCCGACGCCCGTGCGATGACCCACTTGCGCTTGGGTTCAGGAATCAGCACAATCGGCAACGAGCTGGGACCCATGATCACCGAGGTAGCGGCGCTGGTCATCCCGCTGCGATACAGCCGCCCGCCCGAGGGGGAACCGCGGTATCCAGAACGTCCCCCATAGCCCTGGCCGTAGACGCCACGACCCGTGGCGTCGCTGAGCAGCATGCGGAGCAACTGAACGACTTCCGACGGATCGGTGTTTTCGATGGTAAAGACCTCTGTGGTTGTCTGACGGGCCTCCGGAACGTCGAATTGCGCGATGATCGCCTCGACGCGAATCAGATTCTCAACCGTGTCGATCAACAGAAGATTGCCTGTGTTCTCGTCTGCGCTGAGGTACCCCGACTCGCTCAGCAACGGCAGGATAATCTCGCCCATCTGGCCGGGACTGAAACTCTCCAGCTTGATACACCGTTGCACCACCTGATTCTTGTTTTCGATCGTGCTCAAGGGAATATCTGCGGTGACCATCGGGACCGCCTGATCCAGCCGCTCGATCCAGCGGCCGATCTCGGCCATATCGTCCGGCGAGGCCTTGGCGATCACCCACCCCTGCTTAGCCTCCGAAGCGAGAGTGATCGACCTGCCGCCCGTCCCGGCGATAACAGATGACGTTCCTCCGCCGACGGAGCGTCGCGGCACACCCGGTCGATAGGGCCGCGAAGAGTACTGGTTACGTCCGTAGCTGGAGCTGGGCCCATGCGTTCCCGCCGAAAGAATCGTCTCAAGCAACGCGATGATCTCGTCCGGTGTGCGGTGACGGACCTCAAAGATCTGCGTCGCCATCCGCTCGGTTTCGGAAACGTCGAATTGCTGAATGACCGCCTCGATGCGAATGAGATTTGCGACCGTGTCGATCAACAACAACGTGCCGGTGCTGGCGTCGGCAGTCACGTGCCCCGAGTCGCTCAACAACGGCGTGACGATCTCGCTCATGCGGGCCGCGTCGTAGTGTTTGAGTTTCACAAACCGCTGCACGATCTGGTTACGGTTTTCAATCTTGTCGAGGGATTCCTCTTCCGTCACGGTCGGCACCGGTCGGTCCAGCCGTTCGATCCACGTGCGAATCTGGGTCAGATCCTCACTGGAAGCCTTGGCGATAATCCAACTGAACCGCGGCTCCGGGATCAACAACATGGGCTTTCGGCTCCCGCCCACGAAGACGGAAGACGCGGCCGCGCCGGTGCCCTTGCGATCCTGGCCGGGTCTGCCGAAACCGCCGGTCCCCCGCCACGACTGTGCACCGCCTCGCGCGGGGCCGTCCGAGAGCAGCGTCTGCAGTAACTGGACGATCTCGACAGGGGCGCGGTTGCGAACCTCGAAGACCTCCGTCACGATCTGGTTCGCATCAGACACATCGAACTGCGAGATGATCGTCTCGACTCGCATGAGGTTGCCCACGGTGTCAATCACCACAAGTGTACCGGCGGCCTCATCGGCGCTGATGTGACCGTATTCACCGATAAGAGGCTGGACGATCTGGGCCATCTGGGTGGGGCTGTAGTGGGCTAGGCGGAAGAACTTCTGGACGATCTGTTCCTTATTCTCGATGGCCGCCAGGGGTTGGTCGGGCGCAATCGTCGGTACCATGCCGAGCCTGGCGTCGCCGATCGGTCGCAGGTAGATGGTTTTGTCCGTCTGTTCGGCGGTGTATCCTTTGATCCGTAAAGCGCCGTAGATCTGCTCCAAGGCCTCTTTCCGCGGCAACCGGCCCGGCGAATAGATCGTGATCTTCTCCTTCATGATCGCATCGGTGGGGATGACGACCTTGCCCGTCCAGTCGGCGATCTTCTGAATGATGAGCTTCATCTCCACGTCTTTGAGATTCAGGGCCTCCCCATCGACCGATGGATCGCCGGACTTGTTGGGTTCAACGGGCGCGGGAGCAGGGTGGTCCGCCGTTGCGTTCAGAGGGCTCTGCTGAGGTTGGGGAAGCTTCGCCTCTGTAACAGGAGCCGCCGGCTGGGCAGGCTCCTGCGCCGCGGGCGCAATGGATGCGTTTCCCTGTGGTTCTTTGGGTTCGGCGCCGATCGCCACGCCCATCCCGGGAACGCCGGATCGCTTGGGTCGGAATACGTCTTCGCTTGTCTGCGGAGGATAGAAACCCAGGTACCCGATACTTCCGCAAGCGGCAAGACCGACCAAAACCCACAGTACCCATTTCCTATGATCCACGAAGACACCCCAGTTTGGCTAGACCATCAAAAGCCCAATGTAAGTTCTTTGTTCTCCAAGTTACGGGAGAACAGACGTCTCGCGGCAGGAGCTTATTTCGTCGTTTTGAGAATCCGGCCAAGGGTATGAACGCTTCAACTGAGACCCGCAAGAAACACTGGCCGAGGGGGAAGAATCTCAGGCGGGATTCTTCCCCCTCACTGGGGTCGAAAAGCGGTTTTTCCTGAATCGAACCGCCGGTCACTCGATCAATACAGTGATCGTGGGGAACTGCCCGTCGAAGATGACGACGCCCGATTCCGAGATGGCCGTGGGCCATTCGCCATCAATGATGAACAGCAGGTCGGAACCCACAGGACTGGTGGGAGTCGCCGGCGGCTCGGTCGGATTGTCGCCCGGCGTTTCCGAAGAAGAAGTTGTTCGTTTTCGGCGGTCCTTGTCCTTAAGTTCGTCGACCAGCTTGTCCACTGCCCGATAGGCCAGGAAGGTCGAACCGCCGAACTCCAACACCGAACCGATCACTCCTTTGTCTTCGAACGCCTTCTGGTACTCCTCCATGTTGGCGATGCCCTTCATCTCGACCGAGTTACTGACAAATTCCAAGGGCACCAGCAGGACCCAGTCCATCGCCCGCTCTACGCCTTCTTTCTTGCCGCCGGCAAGCAGTTGCACGGGGGCTCGAACGACGTTCGTCGCGGCCTGCCCCACATGTTTGAAAAGTTCCAGGATATCCTCGATCACGATGCCCACGCAGCCGGTGACGTTGTCGAAAAACCCCCAAGTCAAGGCATTGCCGATTTCTTCGGTCGTCTTCCAGACTCCGCCGATCGTGCGACCGGTGAAGATCAACGGGCGGACGAGCGGATTGTTGTCCTTGTAGACATCTTTAATCGGGTCCGGCAACGCATCGAACATAATCAAATCGGCCAGGGAGTACATGCCATCCGTGAAGCTGACAACGGTTTG
>JAGPGT010000080.1:6940-15658 GCA_018055905.1 Phycisphaerae bacterium | reverse complement strand
GCCGGAACGTTCTCCTTGACGCGGGCGGCGTCCCCCTTTTCCTGTCCCTTGCCTTGGCCTTTGCCCTGCCCCGTCGCCTGGGCGCCGGTCCAGAGCACAAGCGTCAACGCGCATGTCCATAAGATCGCGGATTTCATTTCTGTTCTCCTGAAAAATGAGGAATGACAATCGCCCCTTGGCGAACGGGGTCGATTGTACATCCTTATTCCCGACGGGTCAACACGAAGAAAACGCAGGAATTACGACAGGGGTCGTTTCCGTTCCATGGCTTCGGTTCGCCCTGTGGCTTCGCACGCTTCCTACCCTGCATTCCATCTCATCAGCGTGGCGCCCCAACCCCATGTGGCGCCCTCGATCGAGGGCAGAAGCACCAACGATCCTCGACGGAGCCGGCCGGTTTCGTAGAGTTCGTTGAGTCCCACATAGACCGCGGCCGACGGGATGTTCCCCACCTTGGCGTAATTCGTGAAGATCTTGGCTTGGACTGCGAGACTGAATTCCCTCTCTTCGGGCGTCAGATCCTGCATGTATTCCTGCGTCTTGAAGTAGTTGAAATTCGCGGCTGCGGGAACAATGAAATCCACATCCTCGATATGAACGCCGGCCTCGTCCAGAGCGCGATGGATGATCTTCGCCAGATACGGCCTGCCCTTCCTGGCCATCAACGCAAAATCGTGCTGCCAATGATGACGACCTTCGGCAAAGGTCTGTGGATTCAGCGGCATGGTGCTCCCCCCGGCCTCGCGGTGAAACGCAGAAGGGTCCTCCCCTTCGGTCCCGCTGCAGGTATACAGGATGTCGTCCTGGGCATCGGGGTCGTTCGATCCGGTCAAGACCAAGGCCCCGGCGCCGTCGCCCAAGGCGGCGCGGAGCAGAAGGTCGTAGCGGCCCATCTTCTCAAGAGCATAGTTCTCGGCCCGACCCGACGTGGAAGGCAGTTCCACCCCGATCAACAGGGCCCGTTGAAAAGCCCCAGAGCGAATGGCCGCGGTGGCGAGAGTGACGGCCTGCTGAATCCCCGTGCAAGCGCCCCACAAGTCGTAGGTTGCGCAGCCGGCGTTGCCCAGCAGAAGGCGGATTTCCTTGGCCAATCCAGCTCGCAGGTACGGCGGCGTGCTGGTCGTCGTCACGATCAGATCCACCTCCTTGTTTCCCACCCCGGCCCGATCCAGGGCCGTTGTCGCCGCGTGGAACCCCAAGTGGGCGCTGTCCTCGAGCAACCGACCCGTCCCCTTCTCCACCGCGCAGTGGCGGTATTTCACCCCTGCATACCGTTCGATAATCCCATAGTATCGAGCTGTTTCCGCGCCGGGGATGGTCCCGATGTACTCATCGATCTCCCCAATGGCCACGGGTTCACCGGGCAGATAAGCCCCAACCGCCGCGACCTGCACCTTCCAGTCGCACATTCAGCACACTCCGGACAATAACTCGACCACACCCAAGACACACCGAAGCAGTAGTGTACCTTCCTTGTCCCGACCTCACAATCCCCCTCGCGGCGAACAGAAGGAGCCAAGTCACTTACGCAGCGTGAGCTGGTCGAACAAAACGCCATTCTGGTCGATGGCCTGGAGTTGCAGTGTCCTGTCGCAAATGCTGACGATCACGAAATGATGATCGCGGTGCACTTTGGCGGTGAACCAGGAGCGGGTGGGCGCGTAATCCTCCAGCCCACCGCCTGCGCCTCCGGCTTGGACGTAGATCACGCCGCGAGTGGAATCCACCTTGCCTTCCCGGATCGGCCAGGTCCGTTCGTAATCGTGGATGTGGCCGACGAAGCACATGTCCAACCCGTGCTTTTCGTAGAGCTTGACCAGCGGACGCACCTTGAGGTCGCCGCGAGGGGATTGGCCCTTCCACGTGTCGCCGTAATCGTTCTCGTCGGAACTGTAGGGAGGATGGTGGTGCACCGCGAACTTCCAGGTCGCCTTGGATCGCCCGAGTTCGTGGTCGAGCCATTGGTACTGGTCGCTTCCGGCGCCGACGCTGCGATTGGTGTCGATCATGAAGAATTGGGCGTTGCCATAAGTGAACGTGTACCGATGTTCCGGGCTCGGATTGGCGATGTAGCGATAGTAGTTGGCGTGATCCTTGTCATGATTGCCCAGGATGGCGAAGACCGGCACGCGGCTCATCAGTTTGTGCGCGGGCTTGAGGAAATGCTCGGTCCACTGCTCTTTTTTGTCGCCCTCGCCGACGATGTCCCCTGCATGCACCACGAAGTTGGGCCGCTCGGCGAACAGCAGCGTCGAGATCCGACCCCAGACGGGCGGATTGGTCTGCGTATCGCTCACAACGCCGAACGCGTATGCAACATCGTCCTCAGGCGCCGTCTGGAAGCTGTACACCTCGCTGGCGGATTCCTCGCCGGAGGTCCCCTTCGAAAGCACGCGATAAAAGTAACAGGACTGGGGTTTGAGCCTCTCGAGCCGCACCTCGTGCATCTCGGACTGCCCCTCGACGAACGCCCGGTTTGTCAGCGGGACCTGCTCGCCGTACTCGACGACCGACGTGGCTGCTTCCGATGTCTCCCACAGAATGCTGACGTTCGTCCGGGTCATGTACTGAAGATAGGGCCCGACCACGATGATCGAAGGCTTCGGCGGAATCTGGCCGTTCGATCCGACCGCGACGAGTAAAGAGAGTACAAAAACTTGTCCGTTCATTCGACGCATCGTCAATTCTCCTTTCCCTGGACCAAGCCATGTAACCAGCTCCCCCGGCCCCTGCGAAGGCCTCCCACGTCACATCCGGATTGTAGGAATCGCACGTCGCAACGGCAAGGCGAAATCTCCCGGTCCCCTGGGAAACACAACCAATGAATACGCCCGAGTTGTGAATTCCGGATTTCACAGGCGTTAGATTCTCTTATCTCTCGCCATAGGAATTCCCCCGATAGACAAATCAGTGCGGTTCTGGATGTGAGAAACCGAGGAAATCCCGATTCGAGAAATCGTTCCCATCGGTATCCTGGGATTTATAACTTGTGCTTTGGAAGGAATGATCGATGAGCGATATGGAACTTCTTGAACGTTACGCCGCAGGCGAAGAAGATGCTTTTCAGGCGATCGTCAGTCAGTACAAAGACAGCGTGTATTCTTTCCTACGGAGATTTCTGGGCCAGTCGGATCTGGTCGAGGACGTGTTCCAGGAGACCTTTATGCAACTGTATGTCAGTCGGGACATGTTCGACCTGTCCAAACCGCTGCGTCCCTGGCTGTTCACAATCGCAGCCAACAAAGCCAAGGACGCCTTGCGCCGCAACCGGCGGATCGATTCGACCCATTTGGGGAGCATGTTCGGTACCGAAGACTCCTCCATGGAAGACGTGCTCAACACACTCGATTCCGACACCCGCATGCCTTACGACAACCTCATTAAGGACGAGACCGCGGCGGCAGTCCACCGGGTCATCTCCCGAATGCCTGCCAAGCTGCGAGAGATCCTGATCCTGGGCTACTTCCACACGTTTGCCTATGCCGAGATCGCAAAGATCCTGCGGATCCCGGTCGGTACAGTCAAGAGCCGACTCCACACGGCGGTGGCTCGTTTTGCGGAAGAGTGGAATGCATCGATGCTCTGCGAAACGACCAACTGAGGCCGGACAGACGGGAATTTGCCAGCCAGGTCCTCAGTCCTTCGAAGGGTTGTGCTTTTCGGTCTTGGGTCGGGCCAGGATGCGGATCGGAACTTCGGGAATCGGCAATAGTTCCCGCAGGCGGCCCGCAAGAAAACGACGATAATTGTCATCGAACAGACCCGGGTCGTTCACAAACATCATAAACGTCACCGGGTTGACGGCCACCTGGGTAACGTAGTAGATCCGCGGCAGTTTCGCGGATGAGCGCCGCATGCCGGTCCGTTCGCTGCGGATAATCTCGAA
The DNA here is from genome assembly GCA_018055905.1 of Phycisphaerae bacterium. Taxonomy (GTDB): domain Bacteria; phylum Planctomycetota; class Phycisphaerae; order Sedimentisphaerales; family Anaerobacaceae; genus PLanc-01. The sequence goes on along the minus strand of JAGPGT010000080.1, from coordinate 11,772 downwards.
CGCTCGGTTCAGACGACCCGTGCCGATCTGGGTCGTCGCCTGTTTGAAAAGTTCCGCGGAAAGGTCCAGTGTACTCTGGACGTTCTTTCCAGTGATCGCGGTGGTGAACGAGATCGGAGCGTACTTGAGCGACGGGAGCGTCTTGGTCAAGTACTCTTCGTAATCCCCTGTGGCGGCGACATCCTTGGCGAGGTCCCATTTGTTGACCACAATGATGCAGGTCTTGTATTCGTCGGCGATCAGTCGAGCTAGGACCTTGTCCGGTTGCGAAACCGGTTCAGTGGCGTCGATCAGGAACCAGACGACATCGGCCCGTTTGACCGACTTGGTGGCGCGGACATTGCTGTAGAATTCGATGTCGTTGGCCATCTTGCCCTTCTTGCGAACCCCGGCGGTGTCGATCACGATGAGGGTTTTTCCATCCTTCTCGATCCGCACGTCGATCGCGTCACGGGTAGTGCCGGGTACCTCGCTGACGATCACCCGCTCGGAACCTGCGATGGCGTTGACCATACTGCTCTTACCAGCGTTGCGTTTACCCACGATTGCGATCTTCATGATCGGTTCGGGCGGCGCACCGGATTCCAGCAAAGGACCGAGCCGCTCGAAGATCTGATCCAGCAACACCCCCTTGTTGAGGTTGTTCTGGGCCGAGACACAGAGGAACTCGCCGAAGCCCAGGCGGACGAACTCGCCCGCGGCGGAGAACATTTTGCCGCTGTCGGCCTTGTTCGCCACGCCCAGCACGGGGAGGTCGTGCTTACGGAGCAACTCGGCGATCTTGGTATCCAGCGGAGTGATGCCTTCGCGGAGATCGACGACAAAAAGCACCAGGTCCGCCGAGGCAATCGCCTGAAGAATCTGCCCTTCGATGTGGTCGCTGAGGTGGTCGGAATCGACGATGCCGTAGCCGCCGGTGTCGATCAGCTCGAAGAATTTGTCGTCCCGCCCGATGAATGTGCTAACGCGATCGCGGGTGACGCCCGCGGTCGGGTCCACGATGCTGATCATCTCTCCGGCCAACGCGTTGAGCAGACTACTTTTGCCTACGTTGGGCCGACCAATTATCGCAACTACCGGCAATCCCATAAGTTCCTGTTCCGAACCATCGCCAACACCAGACTTCGCAGACAGGATTGTACCCAACCGACCGTCCGGCGGGAAGAACAACCTTTCCAGAGCGTATAAACCCCGAACTGGAAGGGACTTATAGGGGTATGACGGCAAGGGAGGCCAGACAAAATCTTCCGGAAATCTCGCTTGACATCTCATGGGTCCCCCGTTAAGATAGGGAGTGTAATGGTTGCGAGAAAGTCATCTGTTGAGAACGGCAAGCGGTCTTTACCCGACCCTTGCGATTCGGCCGCGGACACACCTCCACGGCCTTTTTTGTTTCCCGCCGACATACTTCGCACAAGTACCCAGGCTTCGGATAGAACGCCGGCATCGAAATGCCTTTCCTTGGGTCGTGATGATGCCGTCATTGTGGCAGCGATGGTAACTCCTGTTCTCCCACTCCCGCAATCGGAGAATCTCAACGGCAGGCTTCACGGACTGTAACCAGGGAAAACCGCAGCCCACTTCATCTCCAGCGGCGACTCGGCTGGTTTGAAGTCCCACGTCTCGGGAGAAGAAAACCGGTAATTAGGGACTTTGGCTTGACACTTCAGAGTTCATACTTGAAACTGGGGAAGACAACGCTTGATGCGTTGCTACGAACGGGAGGTGCAAGCATGAACAGGAATCGTCGTGAGTTTCTCAAGCACGTGGTTGTGGGTTCGGCGACCATGGGGCTGACTGCGTTTGGACAGCAACAGGGTCAACCGAATCCGCAGACAAAAGCCCAGACAGCCATCCCCCGCTGGCGAGGATTCAATCTGCTCGATATGTTCACGATGCGAAGCCGCGGGGAATTTCCCGAGGACGATTTCAAGTGGATCCGCGATTTCGGGTTCGACTTCGTGCGGTTCCCCACCGTATATCGGCTCTGGATCGAAGACGGCGACGATTACAAGATCAAGGAGTCCATGCTGGAGAGACTCGATCGTGCAATCGATCTGGCCGGCAAGTACGGGTTGCACGTGAGCCTGAACTTCCACCGCGGACCGGGGTATTCGGTTAACCGCGAATTCACCGAGCCGCACAACCTCTGGAAGGACAAATCCGCGCTGGACGCTTTCTGTTTTCACTGGCAGTTGATGGCCAAGCGATACAAAGGGATCTCCAGGGACAAGCTCAGTTTCGACCTGATCAACGAGCCGCCTTCGCCGGGCCCCCAGATGAGCCGGGCCGACCATGAACGGGTGATCCGCGCCGCAGTGGCCGCAATTCGCCAGATCAGTCCCGATCGACTCGTCGTCGCCGACGGATTGAGCTGGGGCAACGATCCTGTGACGGAACTGACCGATTTGGGCATCGCTCAGAGCACGCGGGCGTATCAGCCCATGTTCGTCAGTCACGCTGGAGCCTCGTGGGTCAACTACCAGGATTACCCCGAGCCGGCGTGGCCCGGACACGGCTGGGACCGCAAACGGCTGGAAGAGCACTATGCCAAATGGGCGGATCTGGCACGCAAAGGCGTCGGCGTCCACTGCGGTGAAGGCGGAACTTACAACAAAACGCCGCATGACATCACGCTCCGCTGGCTTCGCGATGTCCTGGAGATCCTCACGAACCACAACATCGGCCTGGCCCTGTGGAATTTCCGCGGTTCGTTCGGTATCCTCGATTCCGGCCGTACCGACGTCGCCTACGAAGATTTTCACGGCCACAAGCTCGACCGCAAACTCCTGACCCTGCTTCAGGAATTCGCGTGAACAAGGTTGGCAGCACGTCCCCAGAAGCGAACAAGGCAACCTCAAGTTCAGGTGCGATGAACCCGACTTCGCGGATTCTTTGAATTCACACGCCCGCCAGGCTCCAACCTTCCGTTCAGACCGAATTCACCGTGACCAGCTTGCCTTGGGCGCGGAGCCGTTTGGCCAGCAGCGGGACGATCGCCTCGCGTTTGATGATCCCCTGCTGGCGGAAGCCCATGGAATCGTTGGCAGGATTCGCTCCCCGACCCAGGATGATGTTCACACGATCCGCCTGGGCCAGCAGGTTTGCCAGTTCCGTAACCGGATTGGTTTCCTCGAATTCCTCTTCCGGGACATCGAGAATGTTGCAGAGCTGGTTGAGCGTGACGGCCCCCTCGGTGACCAGGTCAACGCCCTCGATCGCGTACTTCGGCGGCGCAATCAGGCTGGTGGGCTCGCGGTCGATCGTGAGCTTTCGGTGTAGGGTCCGCGCCACGATGGCCGCGGTGGTCGCGCCGCAAACGACCTTGGGCCCATCCTGGGCAAGGAACCGCTTGACCACGTCGGCATCGAGCCGCTTGTCGGCGGGTGGACCCGTGAGAATGTGCAGGGTCCGGCCCGGCCGGCAGTGCGCCGAGACCACCGTCATATCGTCCCGCGAAATGCTCCCATCGAGACGCATCGCCTCCTGTTGAATGACCTGGGGAATGTCGTCCAGACGATATCCTGCCGCGAGCAGTCGGCTGGCGTAACCTGCGACCCCCTCGCTCATCCAGCCCTGCATCGATCCGTTGCCGATCCCCGCCTGCGTGATCCCATCGCTGAACAGCAGCATGCCCTCCCCCGGCTCCAGGAAGCAACTGGATTGCTGCGCGACCGCGTCGTCGATCACAAGGGGCCGCTGCGGCAGAACGTCCGCATGCCCCCGGCTCATCAGGACCGGGGCCGGCGCGTCGTACGTCAGAATGGTCGCCTCGCCATCGTTGAGGATCCGCATGAGAATCACCGCCGCGTAGGGCTTGGTCGGATCACGCCACTTGCCGACCGTCGCGATCACGCTGGCGAACGTCCGGCGCAGCGAGAACCCCTCGGCGAGCATCTTCTGTATCCGCGACACGTGCAACGTCGCGGCGATGTACGCCCTGATCCCCGAGCCGATTCCGTCGCACAGGATGATGTCGGTGCCCATCTCGGTCCGCCGCTGGGCGACGACGTCGCCGCACGGACCGTCGGGGTACTTGGCCGTCTGGTGGCTCGTTATGTCGACGTGTAAGTATCGCTGAGCCATGAACTGCCTTTCCGATCGTCGCCGCCGGTGGGATTTTCCTGGGCCATCTTGACGAGGTTCTCCAGCAGTCTCTCGCCTTCGGCGGTGCTCTCGCCGAGGAACTGGGCGATCTTGCCGGCGATCTCGATCTGGTGCGACAGCAGATCGCGGGCCTGCTGGACCGTACGCGCCCGCAGGACGTCGAGCTGCTTTTTATTCAGGAGGCTGCTGGTCAGGTTCACGAATACGCCGACGTATTGCCTCTCCTCGCGCAACGCGTACACGATCTGGTGGCAAACGAGGCTGTACTTGCCGTGCTCGACGGTCACCTCCGTCAGTTCGGCCTTGCCCGCCGCGATCTGTTCGAACGGCTCCGGATCCATCAGATACGAAATCGGCTTGCCATACACAGCGTCCGAACACATAAATAGCCGCTTGAACGACGGGTTCACGTGCAGGATGTTCAGATGCTCGTCGAGGATGACGATGCCGTTGGGACTGGTCTCAATGATGCGGTCCGTCCGTTGCTCGGCCAGCCTTCGCATGTACGGCACGCACATCTCGGGCTCGGCCATCTTGCGAATGACCGCGATCGCCTGCTCGCGACAGGAGGAATATCCGCACGCCCCGCAATTGAGCTGGTCATCGGGGTTCTCCTTGCCCGTCTGGGCGAAGACCTGGCGAATCCGCTCCTCGGGGACATCGCCCGCAGGCAGGGGCCGGCACGCGAACGACGCGGTCAAATCCGCAGGACCGTTCGAGTCCGC
>JAGPGT010000080.1:0-6840 GCA_018055905.1 Phycisphaerae bacterium | reverse complement strand
GGTCATCGGGGTTCTCCTTGCCCGTCTGGGCGAAGACCTGGCGAATCCGCTCCTCGGGGACATCGCCCGCAGGCAGGGGCCGGCACGCGAACGACGCGGTCAAATCCGCAGGACCGTTCGAGTCCGCGCCATCGCGGCCGCTTGCCAGAACGTACTGCAAAAGCAGCTTTCGCCTCTGGTAGACGGTTTCCGTCAGGGGCATGACCGGGCCGTTGATGCAGCCCTGCTCGCAGAACAGAGGTTCCACCAGCAATAGCCCATGATGGTTCGTGAGGCTGTCGAGAGTGTCTTTCACTTCCTGGGTGCCGGTGACGCTGAGCACGTCCGCCGCCAGAAGGGACGTGCTCAAGGATGCCGTCTGGAGACTGCCGCCGGCCAGCGGAAACGAACGTGCCCAGCCAGCCGGCACCATATCGAAATCACTCTCTTCGAGAATAGAGAGATCCACGCGTTCCAACTCGAACCACTCGAGCAGTTCGGTGAACGTCAGGGCGAAGTCAACCGCCCCGCCGCTCTTCTCGCCTGCCTCCTGCTTCTTGGCGACACACGGCCCGATGAAGACGACATGCGTATCTTCGCCAAGCGAGGCTTTGAGCATCCGCGCATGCGCGACCATCGGCGAACAAACCGGCACGAGAGACCCCACCAGGTCGGGCCGATACCGCTCGATGTAGTTCACGACCGCCGGACAGGCTGTGGCGATGCTGAATGAGTCCCCGCGCCGTGCGGCGTACTTCGCGGTCTCCTGGGCGACCGGGTACGCACCGACCGCGGTCTCCGAGACGTGACTGAATCCCAAGCGGCGGAGGGCCGAAGGGACCCGCTTGATCTCCCACGTTTTGAAGATCGCCGCGAACGACGGGGCCAGGCTCACCGCCACCGATCGACCCGAGGCGACCAGTTCACGCACGTTGTCCAGGTCCCGGCGAAAGCTCTTGGCCTTCTGCGGGCACTCGCGAATGCACGTCCCGCAGGAGATGCAGCGGTCTTCGTCGACGTAGGCCTGCCCGTCGCGTACGCCGATGGCGTCCACGGGACAGACGCGAATGCAGCGATAGCAGTCCTTGCAGCGGGCCTTGTTCGTGAAGACAACCTGGTTTTCCCGTCGCTTGGGTTCCACGTCGATCGATGCTCCTATGCTACGCTCCTGGCAAGCTGGTTTTCGAGCTCCGCCCGCACCCTGTCGAAGGTGCAGTGATGGATGAGCATATCGCCGATCTTCACGCTGGGGCCCTTGTCGCAGGCCTCGAAGCAGAAGGTGGCGCGAACATCCACGGTGCCTTCGAGATCGCGGTCCTTCACGTACCCGACCAGCTTCTGCAGAAGCTGCTGCGAACCACGAAGATAACAACTCGTGCCGACGCAGACGCTGATCTCCAGGGCCTTGGCCGCCCCCGGCTCCAGAACCGAGAAGCCCTCGTCCGCGACGCGTTTGCGGCTCCGGTATTCCGTGTGCAGCAACTCGTGGGCACAGTGGCCGCCGATCTCGCCGAGGGTCGTCTCATAGCACTTGGCGACGTACGGGTTCTCCTGCGACTTGTGCAGTTGCAGCGTCTTGTCACAATCGTAGAGGCCCTGGGCCCGAAGCTGCTTGGTGTCCGACTCGAAGCTCACGGGCTGACCCGCGCCCGCGATGCACCCGCCGGGACAGGCCATCACCTCGATGAAATCGTAGTCGCACGTGCCCGCGCGGATCTCCTCGACGACAGCCTTGGCGTTCTTCAGGCCGTGAACGATGGCCAGCTTGAGCTCGACATCGCCCAGCTTGATCGCTTTAACGCGGGTCCCCTGCATGCCGCGGACCTCGGAGAAGTCCACGTTGTCCACCCGCACGCCGGTGAGCTTCTCGTGTGCGTACCGCAGCACCGCTTCGCTGACGCCGCCTGTGGTGCCGAAAATCACGCCTGCGCCGGTCTTGAACCCAAGCGGCAGGTCCAGCGACTCGGGCGTCAGATTGTTGAACTGGATGCCCGCCTGGCGGATCATTTTCCCGAATTCCTGGGTGGTGAGCACGAAGTCCACGTCGGGCCCGGCGGTCGTGCGGAACTCGGGTCTCTGGGCCTCGAATTTCTTGGCCGTGCAGGGCATGATCGAGACGACGACCAGATCCTCGCGGGCGACGTTCAACATCTGGGGCAGCATCGCCTTGGCCAGCGAACCGAACATCTGCTGTGGCGAACGGCAGGACGACACGTTGGGCAACAGATCGGAGCAGTACTGCTCCGCGTACTTCACCCAGGCCGGACAGCAGGATGTGAATTGTGGCAGACGTTCGCCCGCGGTCTTTCGCATCAGGAATTCATTGGCCTCTTCGAGCACCGTCAGATCGGCGGCAAAGCTCGTGTCATAGACCTTGTCGAAGCCGAGCATCTTGAGGGCCGCGACGATCTTGCCGGTCGTGACAACGCCCGGCTCCAGACCGAACATCTCGCCAATCGCCACGCGGACCGCAGGGGCGATCTGCACGACGACGGTCTTTTTCTCATTGCTCAGCGCGTCCCAAACCTGGTCGATCTGCGGCTTGGGCGTGATCGCGCCGGTCGGGCACACGCTGGCGCACAGACCGCAGTAGACGCAATCCACCTTACTGAGGTCCTTGCCGAATGCCGGCGCCACGGTGGTCGCCGCCCCGCGATAGGCGAAGTCGATCGCACCGACGCCCTGGATCTCGTGGCAGGCGCGGACGCAGTCGCCACAGAGGATACACTTGTTCGGATCGCGCACCAGCGACGGGTTCGACGTATCCAGCGGCTTGGCCCCCTGGGCCGGCTGGAAGCGGACCTCAGTGACACCCATCCGCATGGCCAGCTCGTTGAGCTTGCAGCCATCGCTCTTGACGCAGGTGGCGCAGCCCTGATGATGGTTGGCCAAAAGCAGCTCCAGATACATCTTTCGCATGCTGCGAAGCTGGGCCGTGTTGGTCTTGACCTTCATGCCGGGCTTGGGCATCGTGGTACAGGACGTCACGACGCCCATACCTTCGATGTCCACGATGCACAGCCGGCACGCGCCGTAGATGCTCAGATCCGAATGGTAGCAGAACGTCGGCAGGTCGATGTTCGCCTTGCGAATGAGCTCCAACAGGTTCCGCTCGCCTTCGATCCGTATGTCGCGTCCGTCTATCTGTAAGGAAGTTCCGTTGTTCATGTTCGTCATACTCCGACAATCGCGTTGAACTTGCAGGCCTGGGCGCAGGTGCCGCACTTGATGCAGACCTTTGCGTCGATTCGATGCGGGGCTTTCTTCTCCCCGGTGATCGCGCCGACCGGGCATTTCCGCAGACAGGCACCGCAGCCTTTGCACCGCTCGGCGAGGATCTCGGGCACCGCCAGGGCCTTGCACTGGCCGGCGGGACACCGCTTCTGGAAAATATGGGCTTCATACTCGCTCCGGAAGTAGCGAAGCGTGCTGAGCACCGGATTCGGGGCGGTCTTGCCCAGGCCACACAGCGAGCCGATCTGCACCGCCACCGCGAGCTGTTCGAGCAATTCCAGCGTCTGGGCGGTGGCTCGGCCTTGAATGATATCGTCAAGCAGGGCCAACATCTGCTTGGTCCCCTCGCGACACGGCACGCACTTGCCGCACGATTCGTTCTGCGTGAACCGCATGAAGAAGTGGGCCACCTGCACCATGCACGTGTCGCGGTTCATCACGACCAAGCCGCCGGAACCGATGATCGCGCCGGTCGGCTTGATCGAATCGAAATCAAGCGGCATGTCTAAGTGCTCTTCGACGAGACAACCACCGGAGGGCCCCCCGATCTGCACCGCCTTGAAACCGTCGGCATCGATCTTGCCGTTTTTGTCCAAGACGCCGCCGCCGATGTCGAAAATGATCTCGCGAAGCGTCGTGCCGAAAGGGACCTCGATCAGGCCGGTGTTGACGACGTGGCCGGTGAGTGCGAAGGTCTTCGTGCCCGGCGAATTGGGCGTGCCCACCGCGCGATAGTTGTGACTGCCCTGGAGGAGAATCAGGGGGACCGAGCCCAGCGTCTCGACGTTGTTGATAACGGTGGGCTTGCCCCAGAGGCCGTTCTGGGCGGGGAACGGGGGTTTCGGTCGCGGCATGCCCCGAAGCCCCTCGATCGAGGCCATCAGAGCGGTTTCCTCCCCACAGACGAAAGCCCCCGCCCCCTCCATCACGTGGCAAAACATGTTGTGGCGACTGCCGAACACCCCCTGACCGAGGATTCCGGCTTTCTCCGCATCCACTACGGCCTTTCGGATCCTCTGCACAGCCAGCGGATACTCGGCCCGTACATAGACGAACGCTTCGTCCGCTTCGATCGCCCTTGCAGCGATCATGATGCCTTCGAGCACACGGTGCGGATTGCCTTCCATGAGACTGCGGTTCATGAACGCGCCGGGGTCCCCCTCGTCGGCGTTGCAGATCACATATTTCTTGTCGGATTTTTCCGCGAGAGTCAGGGTCCACTTCTTGCCGGTGGGAAAACCGCCACCGCCGTGTCCGCGCAGACCCGAAGCTGTGATCTCCTCGCAGATCTGCTGGGGCTTCATCTGCGTATAGGCCCGCCGGGCCGCTTCGTAGCCGCCCTTGGCGATGTACTCGCGGATGTCCTCCGGGTCGATGTTGCCGCAGTCGCCCAAAATCTCGCGGCGCTGGCGTTTGTAAAAGGGAACGTCGTGCCACTTTTCGAACGCGGCGCCCGTGGTCGAATCCTTGTAAAGCAGCCGGGCCACCGGGCGGTTGCCGATCAACGTCTGCTCAACAATGTCCTTCGCATCCTCCGGCTTGACATGTACGTACAGATAATCATCGGGCTCGATGGTGACCAACGGTCCCGCCTGGCAAAAACCCTGACAACCGCTCTTGGAAAGAAAGACGTCGCTCTTGTGGTGATCGTGTCCCATCTCGACGATCACGTCCATGCCGCGGCTCTCGATTTCATTCTTCAAAGCCGCGAAGACCTTCAAAGAGCCGTTGGCAACACAACCGGTTCCAGCACAGATGATGACCCGCCGGGCAATGGCGGCACGTGCCTCCTTGTACTGGCGTCCTACAGCTTCGAGGTTGACTGCTTGTTCAATCATTTGGATTGCTCCCGTTCCATGATGGCCTTGATCAGCTCGACCGCCTTGGTTGGCGTCACCTGACCGTGGACTTCATCGTTGATCGTCATCACCGGCGCCAGTCCACATGCTCCCAGGCACGAGACCGTCTCCAGTGTAAAGAGCATGTCGTTGGTGGTCTTTTTGCTGTCGCTGAGCTTGAGCAACTCGCAGATGGCCTCCTTGATGCCGTTGGAGCCCTTGACGTGGCAGGCGGTACCATCGCAAATATGGATGACGTACCGTCCCTTGGGTTCCAGCGCAAAATTCGCGTAGAAACTCGCGACACCGAAAACCCTCGCCGGCGAGAGCCCCAGCGACGTGGCGATATACGACTGCACCTGCTCCGGTAAATAGCGATATTCGTGCTGAACCTCTTGAAGGATCGGGATCAGCTTCGACGGATCGCGGCTGTACTTGTCGATGATCTGGCAGACCTTCTCGAATTTGCGAAGGCCTTCGGCAGATTCGGTCTTCTGTGCATTTCCCATGGTTGCTCCTTGGTCTCTCTCTACAATCCGGCCTGGGGTTCTTGCGTCTGTACCGTCGGTTCGACCGGTCTGAGCCGGGCGGCCAATTTGCTCGAAAGCACCGCCAGGCTCGCCGCCAGATCGACGCGTTCGAGGATGACGTGTTCCGGCACGACCAGCTTGGTTGGAGTGAAGTTCCAAATCGCTTGGATGCCTGCGTCGATCGCAAGCTGGGCGACGCTCGCAGCCACCTCGGCCGGCACCGTCAGGATCGCGATGTGCACGTGCAATCGGCTCGCAAGATTACCCAGTTTATCGATGGACAGGACTTCCTTGCCGTGGATGGTTTGGCCGATTTTGCGAGGATCGTTGTCGAACAGGGCCACGACATTGAGTCCTTTGCTCTCAAAGCCACGGTATCCGGCCAAGGCGGTGCCAAGATGGCCGGCTCCGATAATGAAGGCATCGGTCACATTGTCCCAGCCGAGGAATCTCTCGATGGCCTGAATCAGTTCGGCAACAGGGAAACCGACTCGCGGCTGGCCTGTAACACCGACCGCCTCCAGGTCTTTGCGAACCTGAATGGGCTCCAACCCCAAGGCACCGGCCAACTGCGAGCTGCTCACCGAGGTCTGGCTTTCCTGAGCCGCCCTCTGAAGAAGCGAGAAATACATGGGCAACCGGCGAATCGTTGGCAGTGGAATGCTGACTTCACGGTCCTTACTCATGGTGTATCTCCAAAATCCTGAAATAACAACCGCAGTGTCGATATTGTTGTATCGATATTCTCATATCGATAATATACACCCAAAGATTTAATGATGCAATATGATTTTTGTGATTTTTTTCACATTTTTATCACTAGAAGATCTTAGCAACATGGCCAAATGTAAATTCCTTTGCTAACAAGACTTAGAGGGATACATAACGACAGAGCGCATACAAAAAAGCTCAGACGAACGAGCAATCCGTCTGAGCTTTCATGTTTGACCGAGAAGACCTGCCTTCAGGTGGGCTCCTTAACTGTTGAACTCCTTTAGATCCTCTTCACATCCTTCCAGAGGAATCGCCCTCGCGGCCTGTTTGTCCGTGTGATTTGCGATTTTGTGCAGCACTTCATCCGACTTGCCGAAGCTTTTGCGGGGCTTGGACTTGGGGGTCGAGACTGCGTGCAACCGGCTCTCGATGTTCCCAGGAACGCCGGGACGGGCCGGCCCGGCCCCTTCTGAACGGCTCTGCGAACCCCGGCCTCCGACCATCGCCACCAACTGGCCCACGATCTCCTTCATGCTCTCGGCCTG
>JAGPGT010000297.1 GCA_018055905.1 Phycisphaerae bacterium | reverse complement strand
TTCCAACCAGTCCTTCCTCACGGAAAAGTTGAGTCCGAAAAGGTCCTGGTCCGTTCCGACGATCGCCTGATTTCCGTAGTCCAGCCGCGACAGAAGTAACTGACACTTCTCGCTGAGCCACACCGGTGGGTCCAAAGGGAACAGCAGATAGCTCCGCCCCCCCACGACCGCCGCGGCGGCATATGTCTCAAACGCTGTCGCCACGGCCGAGAGCCAGTGAGGATCCGCTTTGATGTCGTCGTCAATGTAGGAGATGATATCCCCGGCCGCCTCTGTCATCGCGCGGTTGCGGGCACGACTGAGCCCCTGATTCGGCTCGAAAACGTACCGAAGCCGGGGGCCCCAGACGCGCCGGTATTGTTCCACCACGTCCTTCGTTTCGTCGCGGCTGTTGTTGTCGATGACCAGGATCTCATACTCCAGACCGGGCGGATACACCATCTCTTTGAGGCTTTCCAAAGCCACCTTCAATTTCGCGGCGTTGTTGTACGTACAGATGGCGACGCTGATCACAGGCCGATTCTCCCACGCTCCCCCTGCGACCGAACCGTTGAACCGTGGTGCAGAGCCGCTATTCTTTGACGCATTTCGATCTCTTGAGAATCTGCTTGCATCGGCGATGCAGCCCCGGCGCGTGGGCTCGCAGGGCGGTGGAGAACAACTTCCCGGTCGGCGCCGACAACCCGGAACGAACTTCCCGAAAACACTCTCTGACACACTGCCGTGCCTCTTCCCAGCGGCCTTGATCGCAGTATTCCCAGATCAGTCTGCAATATGCGATGCCCAAAGAACGCCTGGCCGCCGCTCGATGCTTGTGCGGGACCACACAGCACAGACGTCGGAGCGACTCCACCGCGACACGGAACTTGGCCAGCTCGTCCATGGACGAGTACACGCCGCCGCCATGTTGTCTGTAAACCCCCATGGGCTCGTCGATGTAACCGATGTTGCCGTGCCGGGCATGCAGAATGTGATGAGGCCAATCGGCCACAGGTCCCAGGAAGAACCACGCCGGATGTTCTCCCATCACTGCCCTGCGGTACATGGGCGAACAGGCACCGATGAAATTGGATGCCAGCAGATCGCCCAATGTGTATGTGTCTCGGATGGTGGGGGGACGCAACGTAACGGGTGGGCGGCTCCCGTCTTCCCACACCATCATGACCGAGTGAAAACACATCGCACAGTCCGGCCGGCCGTCGAGAAGATCCGCCTGACGCTGGAGTTTGTCCGGACTGACCCAATAATCGTCTCCGTCCATGGGAGCAACGTACTGCCCTCGGCACGCGTTGTAAGCCCGCACCAAGGTCCGAAAACCTCCAATGTTGTGCCGGTTCAGAAGCACCCGGATCCGGTCCGGCGCCTTCTGCTGGTACGTGCGGATGACCTCCCGCGTCCCGTCCGTCGAGCAGTCGTCCACAATCACCAACTCGCAAGGGAAATCCGTCTTCTGAAGCAGAAATCCTTCGATCGCCCGCCCAATGAACCGCTCATGGTTGTATGCAGTGATCGCCGCGCTGACTTTCACGGTTGGAACTCTCCCCTCTGGCGCTTCGGCAGACCCGAACGCCGTCTCAGTTCACCAAATCCCTAAGGAGCCGTCGGAGTTCCCGATGGTGCGTCGCCGCCAATCGCAGGAGGCTACAAACCGTCGAGATCGACTTAGGCCCCATGTTCGTCCCGGTCGGCAGACACATCACCCGATCGGTAAGAACCTCCGTATGGACCAGGTTCCGACAGGCATCGGGAAACTCGGATCGGTATGGCTCCATCTGGTGACATCCGGGATAGAAATATCGACGGGCCATCACATTCTCCGCAGCCAGGATCCGCACAAAGTCGTCTCGCGACAGAGTCAGGCGATCCGGGTCGACCGTCACGACAACATACTGATAGTTGTTCCGTTCCGTATCGTCATAGGCCATCACGTCCAATCCCGGCGTGTCGGCCAGTTCCCTTCGATACTGCTCGTAGTTGTGCCGATTGACCGCGACGAACTCCTCCAGGCTCTCCAGCGACGTAATCCCCATGGCTGCGGACACTTCATGCATCTTGCCGTTGGTGCCCAGACTGACGACGCGGTCGTAGCCGGCGAACCCGAAGTTTCGCAACAGCTCCACCCTCTCGGCCAGATCCGAATCGTTGGTCACGACCGCACCCCCCTCGAATGCGTTTACGAATTTCGTGGCGTGGAAACTGTACACCTCGGCATTCCCGAACGAACCGATCATCCGACCGCCCCGTGAACAGGCGAAAGCGTGGGCCGCGTCGAACAGCAGGCCCAGGCGATGTCTGCAGGCGATCTTCTCCAGCGAATCCGTATCGCAGGGCCGCCCCCAGACATGAACCGCCAGAATCCCCGTCGTCCGCGGAGTGATCAAGGGCTCCACCTTCGCCGGATCAATATTGTGCGTCCGAGGATCGATGTCGCAGAACACCGGCGTGATCCCCAGGCACCGCAACGCATGCGCCGTCGCAACAAACGTGAAGGAAGGCACGATCACCTCCCCGCTCCAGCCCATCGCTCGGATCACGATCTCCAGGGCCACAGTTCCGTTGCAGATGGCCAGGCAATGCCGCACCCCGGCGATCTCAGCGATGCGCCGCTCGAATTCTCGAACGTAGGCGCCGCCGTTCGTGAGCCAGCGACGATCCAGTATATCCTGGATTCGCTCCATCAACCGATCGCGATGACCGATGTTGGGTCCGCCCACGTGAACCTTGGAGGACAAAGCCGGTACGCCGCCCAGAATCGCCAGATCTTCAAGTCGTTTTTCCTCTTCGCTCATGGTGTTCGCTTCCTCCTGGCGGGTTTCCCAGCAGTCTGTGACTAGCCGGACAAAACCCGTCCCTTACAATTACCCCTTCATTGCTTCAATCTTAAATGGAAAGTGCCTCGGCCCCGTCGTGGAACACTTTGGACGGGCATCTTCGTGGTCACTTCCTCTGCCCCTGCAGCCGCCGAGGTGGTTTTGAGCACCCGCAGAATCGGTTTCGGATCTGTCGGCTGGATCCAGGATAAGGCCAACGAGATTCTGTTCGTTCCGACCTCACCAAACACGGATATCCCTCTTCTTCTGGTATTAGGAAACCTGCATCTGGGCGACAGAGGCGATCTCCGGAGACGAGGCGGACCTCGCCAGTGGGCCTCTCAACCGATCGAGAACCTTCCTCAGATCGGCTCGGTCCGTCGGCTCCATGCAAAACACCAGAAGAAATGCCAGATAACAGGGAACTCCCGCGGCGGCACACGCAGCCACCTCGAACCAGGTGTCGGGTTTGACCAAAAGGTTCAGAGAAATCCAGAGGACTGCTGTTACGCAAGCCGGCGCCACGCCCGGAATGAGTGTTTTTCGAATCCAGGAATCCAATCTCACCTCCGCCAGACGAAGCCCAAGAGGCAATGTAAGCACTACGGCGGAGAACGCATTCGCCGACAGAGTCGCGATGGCAGCACCGACGGCGCCGAATCTCAACCAACCCGCCAGAATGATCGTCAGCAGCACGCCCGCCACTTGAGCCATAGACAATTGAATCCCCAAAAGACGCACCT
>JAGPGT010000296.1 GCA_018055905.1 Phycisphaerae bacterium | reverse complement strand
GACAGCGACAACACGACGATCGTCGAAGGCGCGGGCAAACAGGACGCCATCAATGGCCGGATCAAGCAGATCAAAGACGAAATCGAGACCACCACGAGCGACTACGACCGCGAGAAGCTCCAGGAACGTCTGGCCAAGCTCACCGGCGGCGTCGCCGAGGTGAACGTCGGCGCCTCCACCGAGGCGGAGATGAAGGAAAAGAAAGCCCGCATTGAGGATGCGTTGCATGCGACCCGCGCGGCGATTGAAGAAGGCATCGTGCCCGGTGGCGGCGTGGCCTTGATCCGGTGCATCGACGCGGCCCGTTCGGTCAAGCTCTCCGGGGACGAGAAAACCGGTGCCGAGATCCTGGCCAAGGCCTTGCGAATGCCTTGCTACTACATTGCCGAAAACGCCGGCGCCACCGCGCAATTGGTTGTAAACAAGGTTTACGAGGGGAAAGGTGCGTTCGGTTACAACGCCGACAAGGACCAGTACGAAGATCTCATGGAAGCCGGCGTGATCGATCCGGCCAAGGTCGTTCGTACCGCGTTGCAGAATGCCGTGAGCATTGCGGGCCTCCTGTTGACTACGGACTGCCTCGTGACGGAAAAACCCAAGAAGAAAGACGAGATGGGGCCGGGAGGTCGCGGCGGCCCCGGCATGGGTGGGGAAATGGACGACATGGACATGATGTAAACCGGCATCAGGCAATCGATCAGGTGCAGGGGGAATCGTTATGAACCCACAGAAAGGAAGACAATGGTTGGTGATCGGGGCTACGGTGGTGAGCCTGCTGATCGCGCTTGTCATTCTCGCCAGCTGCAGCGGGGCGACACCGCAGGCCGGCGGCGAGAAAGTCAAACCCCTCACTCAGGACGAGCGAATGGCTTGGTGGCGGGATGCCCGGTTTGGACTGTTTGTTCATTGGGGAATTTATTCCGTCCCGGCGGGTACTTACAACGGCGAACGCATCGACGGTCTCGGCGAATGGATCATGCACAATGCAAAGATCCCGGTCGAGGAGTATGAAAAGTTTGCGCCGCAATTCAATCCTATCGGCTTCAACGCCGACGAGTGGGTGCGGCTGGCCAAGAACGCAGGCATGAAATACCTCGTCATCACGAGCAAGCATCACGACGGTTTCTGCCTGTGGGACTCGAAGGTCACCACGTGGGACATCATGGACGCCACACCGTTTAAGCGGGACATCCTCAAGGAGCTGTCCATCGCGTGCCGGAAGCACGGAATCAAACTGTGCTTCTATCACTCGATCATGGACTGGCACCATCCTGACGCCCAGGCTCCTTTCTGGCCCAATTACAATGACACGAGCAGGTCGAACCCGAACTTCGGTCGCTATGTGGACAGCTATCTCAAGCCACAATTGGCTGAGCTGGTGACCCATTACGGCCCGCTCGGCGTTCTTTGGTTCGACGGCGAGTGGATCAAGGACTGGACCGAGCCCCAAGGCAAGGATCTGTATGCTTATCTCCGGGGTCTCCAACCGTCTCTGATCATCAACAACCGCGTGGGCAAAGGCCGCAAGGGCATGGAAGGCCTCAGCGTCGGCAAGGACTACGCCGGCGACTTCGGCACGCCCGAGCAGCAGGTGCCGCCGGAAGGTCTTCCCGGCGTCGACTGGGAAACCTGCATGACGATGAACGACACGTGGGGCTATAAATCCTACGACGAGAACTGGAAAAGCACGGAGGAACTGATCCGCACCCTGGTGGACGTTGCCAGCAAAGGAGGCAACTTCCTGCTGAACGTCGGTCCGACGCCGGAGGGCCTGATCCCGCAACCCAGTGTGGAACGGCTCCAGGAAATGGGCAAGTGGATGGCCGTCAACGGCCAGAGTATCCACGGGACCTCCGCCAGCGTCATCGGGCGACCTTCGTGGGGTCGTTGCACCGTCAAGGGGAACAAGCTCTATCTGCATGTATTTGACTGGCCAACCGATGGCACGCTGGAAGTGCCTTCGGTCCCCGGACAGGTCGAAAAAGCCTATTTACTGGCCGACAAGAAACGCACGAGTCTTCCGGTTGCCGCAAGTCCGACAGGTCTGACGGTCTCCGTGGCTCCGCGGGCGCCGGATGCAATCGACAGCGTGGTCGTACTCGTACTGAAAAAGGATCAATGAGTCTTTTTGTGAATACCTGTAGGAGAAGGAGTAACACAGTATGGAACTGAGACCTCTGGATGACAGAATCGTGATCAAGCCGTCGCAGGCCCAGGACAAGACCGCCGGTGGGATCTTTCTGCCGGACACAGCCAAAGAAAAACCCATGGTCGGCAAGGTCGTCTGGGTGGGGCCGGGCAAGGTCCAGGACAACGGCAAACGAACCCCGGTTTCCGTCAAGAAAGGCGATGAGGTCGTCTACGGCAAGTACATCGGCAACGAGGTCGAGATCGAGGGCGAGAAATTCGTCATCGTCAGGGAAAGCGACCTTCTGGGTGTCCTGGAGAAGTAACATTCACAGCAACCAAGGATCCGGGTTTTCCGGACCGGTTTTTTGCGAAGAGGAAATAGGACATGGCAAAACAACTGATGTTTAATGACTCCGCGAGAGCTGAGTTGCGGGAAGGACTCAAGCAGCTCGCCGCCGCGGTCAAAGTGACGCTGGGCCCCACCGGCCGAAACGTCGTGCTCAACAAAAGCTGGGGCTCGCCGAGAATCACCAAGGACGGGGTATCGGTCAGCAAGGAAATCGAGTTGCCCGAGCCTTTCAAGAACATGGGCGCCAAGATGGTCAACGAGGTCGCCAGCAAGACTTCCGATGTCGTCGGCGACGGCACCACCACGTCGATCGTGCTCGCGGAGGCGATCTATCTGGAAGGTCTCAAACATGTCGCCGCCGGCGTCAATCCCATGGCGATCAACAAGGGCATCGCCAAGGCCGCCGAGACCGCCTGTGAGTTCATCAAGAGCGTCAGCGTGCCGGTCAAAGGGCACGATGATATCGCCAAAGTCGCCACGATCAGCGCCAACAACGATGCCGCGGTCGGTGAGATCCTCGCCGACGCGATGGACAAGGTGGGCAAGGAAGGCGTCATCGAAATCGAAGACGGCAAAGGCGTGGAGAACGAGCTGACCCTGGTCGAGGGCATGCAGTTCGACCGCGGATACATCTCTCCCTACTTCGTCACCAACCCCGAGACATTGGAGGCGGTTTTCGAAGACGCCTATATCCTGTTGCATGAGAAGAAGATTTCGAGCATCCGGGAGTTCGTCCCGCTGCTGGAAAAGATGGTGCACATGGGCAAACCGCTGCTGGTGATCGCCGAAGAGGTCGAGGGCGAGGCCCTGGCGGCCCTCGTGATCAACCGCCTGCAGGGGGTTCTGAAGGTGTGTGCCGTCAAGGCCCCCGGCTTCGGTGACCGTCGTAAAGCCATGCTCCAGGACATCGCGATCCTGACCGGCGGCGAAGTCATCACCGAGGACCTGGGCATCAAGCTCGAAAACGTCGAAGTCTCCCAGCTCGGCCAGGCCAAGCGCATCGTGGTCACCAAAGACAACACCACGATCATCGAAGGGGCCGGCAAGAAGAAGGACATCCAGGCACGTTGCGACCAGAT
>JAGPGT010000295.1 GCA_018055905.1 Phycisphaerae bacterium | reverse complement strand
GGGCAAGGTCGTCGCGGAGTTCGGACGAGTCGATGTCCTGATCAACGGCGCCGGCGGCAACAAGAAGGAGGCGACTACCTCGCCCCAGATGTCGTTCTTCGATCTGCCGGCCGACGCGGTCCGCTTCGTCTTCGACCTGAACTTCCTCGGTACCCTGCTGCCGACCCAGGTCTTCGGTAAACTCATGGCCGAGCAGAAGGCGGGCATCATCCTGAACATCTCCAGTATGAACGCGTTTCGCCCGTTGACGAAGATCCCGGCGTACTCGGCCGCCAAGGCCGCCATCACCAATTTCACGCAGTGGCTGGCGGTCCACATGTGCCAGAATTACTCGCGAGATATTCGCGTCAACGCGATCGCGCCGGGCTTCTTCCTGACCGAGCAGAACCGCTTCCTCCTGACCGACGAGAAGACCGGCGGCCTGACCCCTCGCGGCGAGACGGTCGTGAACCACACGCCCATGGGACGGTTCGGCTCGCCCGAAGAGCTGTTCGGCGCGATGTTCTGGTTGCTCAGCGATGCATCGAAGTTCGTCACGGGCGTCACGATCCCCGTCGACGGCGGCTTCTCCGCCTTTTCGGGCGTGTGACGCCCAGAATCCGGAGAGATTCTGGGAGATTGCATGGGGTGTGCCACCCGATCATGGAGGCATCACGATGACACAGAACGGTCTGACACGACGGAATTTCCTGCGATCCAGCGGCGCCGCAGCAATGGCGTGGGGCACTGTTTCGACCGCCGCCTTGGAAAACAAGAGACTCCAGACGGTCCCCGGCGCCAAGCCTCGCAATGTCGTTTTCATCCTGTCCGACGACCATCGGTTCGACTTCATGGGCTTCATGGGCAAGGTGAAATTCCTTGAAACGCCGCATATGGACCGCATGGCCCGCGAGGGGGCGCACATCCAGAACGCCTTCGTCACGACCTCGCTGTGCTCACCCAGCCGGGCGTCGATCCTCACCGGCCAGTTCTCCCACAAGCACGGCGTCGTGGACAATCAAACCGACATCCAGCCGGGACTAGTGTTCTTTCCCGAGTACCTTCAACAGCTCGGCTACGAGACCGCCTTCATGGGCAAGTGGCACATGGGCCACGACAGCGACGATCCGCGTCCAGGCTTTGACAAGTGGGTCAGTTTCCGAGGCCAGGGCGAATACTACAACGGCACGCTGAACATCGACGGCAAGAAGGTCAAGACAACCCAGCACATCTCCGACGAACTAACGGACTATGCGGTGGCGTGGATGAAACAGGACCGCAAGAAGCCTTTCTTCCTCTATCTCTCGCACAAGGCGGTCCACGCGATGTTCGAGCCCGCCAAGCGGCACCTCGACCGGTACAAGGACGTCCCGCTCGAATACCCCGCGAGCATGGCCGACACCGAGGCCAACTACCGCGGCAAACCCCGCTGGGTGAAGGAACAACGCAACAGTTGGCACGGCGTGGACTACATGTACCACGGCCAGATGAATTTCGACACCTTCTACCGACGGTACTGCGAGACGCTGCTGAGCATCGACGACAGCATCGGACGGGTGATGGATTGCCTCAAGGAGATCGGCCAGGACCAATCTACTCTGGTCTTCTACATGGGCGACAACGGCTTCTGTTTCGGCGAGCACGGCCTGATCGACAAGCGACACATGTACGAGCCCTCGATGCGGGTCCCCCTGCTGGCGTACTGCCCCGAGATCATCAAGCCCGGGACGAAGGTGCCGCAACTCGTGCAGAACATCGACATCGCGCCGACGGTCCTGGAGGCCGCGGGTGCTCAGCCGCCTACGCACATGGACGGCCGCTCAATCCTGCCTCTGCTGGCGGGCAAAAAAACGCCCTGGCGAAGCGAGGTTTTCTACGAGTATTACTGGGAGGCGAACTTCCCGCAGACGCCAACGACCTTCGGCGTTCGTACCGACCGCTACAAGCTGATCCACTATCACGGCGTCTGGGACACCGACGAATTGTACGACGTCCTGAACGACCCGGACGAGAGAAACAACCTGATCGACAGACCCGAGCATCGAACACTCGTCGCGGACCTGCGGAAACGCATGTACGACTGGCTCGAAACAACCGACGGCATGCAGATTCCGCTTCGTCGCGAGGTCGGCGGCAAGAGCGACAAACGCGGACCCAAGGAGGCCTCCGAGTTTAGATTCCATCAAGAGGGCCAATGACGGCATCGCAAGCACAAGAAAGCCAACAAGGCCCGGTTCTACCCGATCGATCCAGGTGAAGAAAAGCCTCCGGGTATTTGCAGAGAACAAGACAAGAATTGGTGATCCATGTTGTACTATAGTCACGGAAGTGAACAAGACAATCTCAGTGGCGACGACCTCAAGCAGGGCTTATACGCCGCCCTGGAGAAACTGGGTACAAGGCAGAAGGTCCTGGCCCTGCCGCCGGATATCACGAGGCTCCACTCGCGAGCGGGCGAATTGACCCGCTACGCCTGGCAATACTATCGCGACGCGATGACCGACGTGCTGCCCGCACTGGGGACGCATTTCGCGATGACCGAGCCCGAGATCCGCAAGATGTTCGACCAAGTCCCGACCAATCTCTTCCGCGTCCACGACTGGCGAAACGGCTTTACCACGCTGGGCGAGGTGCCAGCGTCGTACATCCGCGAGGTCAGCGAGGGCAAGCTCGACTGGTCCTGGCCGGCGCAGGTGAGCAAGCTGATCGCCGAGGGGGGGCACGACCTCGTCCTGTCGCTCGGACAGGTGGTGCCCCACGAGGTCATCGGCATGGCCAGCTACAACAAGAACATCTTCGTCGGCACAGGCGGCTCCGAGGGCATCAACAAGAGCCACTTCCTCGGCGCCGTGTACGGCATGGAGCGAATCATGGGTCGGGCCGATACGCCAGTCCGCCAGGTGCTCAACTACGCCTGCGACCACTTCGCCAAACATTTGCCCATCGTCTATGTCCTGACGGTCGTCGGCGCGACACGGTCGGGTCCTGTCACGCGGGGCCTGTTCATCGGCGACGACATCGAATGTTTTCACAAAGCCTGCGAACTGGCGCTGAAGGTGAACTTCACGATGCTCGACGAGCCTCTGAAAAAGGTGGTCGTCTACCTCGACCCCGAGGAGTTCAAGAGCACCTGGCTGGGTAACAAGAGCATCTACCGCACCCGCATGGCGATGGCCGACGGCGGCGAGCTGATCGTCCTGGCCCCCGGTCTCAAGGAATTCGGCGAGGACAAAGGCATCGACAAACTCATCCGCAAGTACGGCTACGTCGGCACGGATCGTGTCCTGCAATTGACGCGCGACAACGAAGACCTGCGTTCCAGTCTCGGCGCGGCGGCCCATCTGATCCACGGTTCGACCGAGGGCCGTTTCACAGTGACCTACTGCCCCGGCTCGCTGACGAAACAGGAAATCGAAAGCGTGAATATGCAATATGCCGACCTGCAAACGATGCTGGCGAAATACGACCCCAAGAAATTGAACAACGGTTTCAATAAGGTCGCCGGCGAGGACATCTTCTACATCTCCAACCCCGGCTTAGGGCTGTGGTCGACGCGAGCACGGTTCAGATAGAAGACCTTCGTAAAGAGCAACAACC
>JAGPGT010000294.1 GCA_018055905.1 Phycisphaerae bacterium | reverse complement strand
CTCTTCCTGGGAGTCTGCCGGCCTAATAGACGAGGAAAACCCAGGCGAGCACTGGAAAGCTGATGGCCATGGGACCTGCGAAGACTACCGCGCGCAGCGCCTTGGGCATATCCAAACCAAAGGTCAGACAGACGCCGCACACCCATGCGCCGACAACGACCGCGGTTACGATGCTCTTCCAGCGACGAGCCCTCGCCTTGGCCTTTTCTTCCTGAGAAGTGGGCACACACATCTCGAGCATCCAATACATCTTGTGCATCACCACCGCGCACACCGCCAGGAAAACGACCGCTATAGTTGTCTTGATGAACACGGCAAACCTCCTATTTGGCGACACCTCCTATTCAGACACGGTTTCCCGGCAGTGTGGAATTCTCTCGACACCGACCGTCTTTGTCAGATGCTGAAGACTCGTGATCAGGCTATCGATCCGCGGGTCCAGGTATTGTTCCAATCCCTCGGGAGGTGGGCCATACCGAGCGAGGAATCGACTCTGGGTTTCCCTGAGGATTTCCCAGAACGTCGAACACTCCCCCCAGATCCTTCGCCCTATATTTTCCGTCTCTATTTCCAGCCCCAAGGTATCTCTGAGTTCCCCAAGGACGCTGCGAATCTTTGCGATTTCGCAAAGCAATCCTGCCTTCTGGTCCTCCGACAGGGCGTTGTGTTCAACGTACAGGACGGAATGGATTTCTCGCCCGTACGCGTATTCCTCGATTTCACAAAGCATCCGATCGAATAGCAACAACGCCGTCCCAATCCCTCTTCGGTGGGTTTCGCTTAGCGAAATGGTTGGCCGGGGTTTCATTGTCGGTTCATCCTATTGAGGCATATCCTGATTCCTGACCGCCGGTGATCGCGGCACGCAACAGAGAATCCCGGCTGATCATGCCCAGGAATGTGCCATCGGGGCCGACCACTGGAAGACGCTTAATCCCCCGGGCCGTCATCAATCCAATGGCCTCGTCAATCGGCGTGTCTTGACCTACCGTGATCAAATCGGTCTTCATGATCTCGCCGGCCGTGCGCTTGCGAGCTTCCTCGACGACGGCCTTGTGGCGTTTGCCTAATTCCGTGAAAGTCAGCTTGCTGGCAAGGCGGTCCCAAAGGCCCACCCTGTGCCCGGAGAACAGACGCAGCAAGTCACGATCGGAAATCAGCCCCAGGAACTTCCCATCGTCGGCGACCACCGCCACCCGTTGGATGTCGTTGGCGTCAATCACCCGCATGACTTCTTCCAAGGAGGTTTCGGCAGTGACAGTGTAGGTGTCGCGCCGCATGATATCTTTTACCCGACAGACATCGGAGAGTGCGATGTTGCACGCTTGGATGGTTTTCCATGTGGGCATCTCCGTGGTAATCGTGCGAAATACGTCCAGACGCGCCAGGATGCCGACCAGTTTACCTTCGGCATTCACCACCGGAAGGCGTTTGAGTTTGTTCTTGAGCATCCGATCCACCGCATGCGACAGGGGGCTGTCTTCCGCAATGGTGATGACAGGTTGTGTCATGATTTGTCCGGCGGACGTGTCGGCCATTTCTTTGAGAACTGCGTCAAGATTCTCCTGCCCCAATTGCTGCATCAGGCCCAATCGCACGGGCATTTTGCCGCGAGAGATCAGATCGCCTTGCGTGATGATGCCGATGGGCTTGTCGAAATCATCCACGACCGGGACACCGTTGAACCCGCCCGATAGCAGTGTTCGAACCACATTGCTGACCGGAGTCGTCGCGTGGACTTTTTGCGGCGAAGACGTCATGACGTCTCGTACCTGCAGACGCCTGGGAATCAGGTGCTTTTGCGTTTTGTGGGAGATGACGGCAAGATCGTTGACGGCCACGATTCCGTCGACCACCATTTCTCGGATTGTCGGCAAAACACGTTCCGCTTCCGAGGCCGGTAAGACAATCTCGATCTTCAGGGGCATCTTGAACGAGAGAATTTCGATTTTGGAGGTCGCCAATTCTCCGTTTTCATAGCACCCCGCGACGCCCCGTGTGACCTCGCACCTGGCGACCAACTTCAAGTCGCGTACGAACGTGAGAATCGCGTCGGACAACGGCTTGCCTCGCCAACGGATGTCCTCGCTGGTATGGACCTGAATCGTCTTGTAGTTCATCATAACCAAGCCTTTCTACAGCACTTTTGCCAACCACAGTCCCACCAGGACCAGCACCAGCCCACCGGCGTTATTGGCGACAAAGTTGATTCCCGCCAGGGATCGGAACCCCGCGTTGGCGATATTCACCGTCTCGACGGCAAAGCTGGAAAACGTCGTCAACGCGCCGAGAAAGCCGGTCACAAAGAACAGACGCACCGACGGCGTCAGCCAGGCCATCCGTTCGGCCAAGCCGAATACCAACCCGATCAGGAAACATCCAACCATATTCACGATCAGCGTACCCCAGGGGAATCCGCTTCCCCAGAGCCTTGCCGCCAACAGGTTCACACCATATCGACTGACGGCGCCGAGGCAGCCGCCGAACATGACCAATACGAATTTCTCCAAGCAACACCTGCCCGCAAATCCAATCCAACAGAACTCACTTCTTCGCAATCAACACACTGCACGGCGCGTGGTCACAGATCCGGTCGGCGGTGTCGCCCAACAACCGGCCCCACAGTTCCGAGTGGTCGCTATGGCCCACCACGATCAGATCATAACCACCTTCCTCGGCGAACCTCAGAATGGCCTTCGCCGCGTGGCCCGATCTCGTTTCACAGGCAATCGCGATACCGTGTTCCCGAGCCACGTCCGCGACCTCTTTCTGACGCTCCTTGAAGTACCCGTTCGCTGCTTCCGCCTCTTCCTCGGGCTCGCCCGGCAGATCGGTGTACCGCGGCAGCGGCTCGCGGACCCACAACGCCGTGATTTTCGCACCGTACTCCCTCGCCAGCACGGCGGCACGGGCCAGCGCGGTGCGGCCCCCTTTGGAACCATCGTAACCGACCAAAATCTTCGTGAACATACTTCACCCTTTCACAGGATCGGACTGTATGGCTGGTCTGCGGGGGATGCGACGGCTGTACAGGCGGCCCCAGGCCGTCATCGTGCGAACCGTGGGCTGGAACAATCTCTGAGCCAGCAACGTCGGTACAAAAGCGCTCAGGATCACCACTGTCACCAGCATCGAGTACTGTTGCTGGCTGATGATCTTATTCTGCAAACCAAACAGGGCCGAGATGGTGCCGAATGTCAGCCCTGTGGACATCAGCAGCGACGTGTAGTGTGCCTCGCGCGACCGCATGAAGAAGTGGCGAGAGAGAGGCCACACGGCGACGTATTTCGTCGCGATCTTCAACGCCAGTAGTACGCCGATCACGCCGATTCCCGCCAGCAAGGCAGGCAGCGACACGTACAATCCCGCCTTGATGAAGTAGAACGGCGTGAAGATGGCGAAGGCAATGCTTCGCATCCGATGCACGAGGGTCTTGTCCCGCAGGAAGACGCCGGCCACCACCAGGCCCAGCAGGTAGGCGGGCAGGACGGCCTCGCTCTTGGCAGTCGAGGCCAGCCCGCCCAGAAAGAAGAGCACCAGGAACAGGAATTTGACCTCGGGTTCGCTGACCCGTGTCTGGCCCAGTCGCGAGAT
>JAGPGT010000079.1 GCA_018055905.1 Phycisphaerae bacterium | reverse complement strand
TCGCCCATCGCGGTTTTGGACTTGCCGGCGAGACGTTTTCCGTCAACATAAATGGGGCCACCGGTCAGATAATATAGGGTCTTGCCGTCGGGTCCGAGGGTGAAACCCAGGTAGCCATAGCTGAACTGATCGAACATGCCGCTTCGCTGCGAGGGCTTGGACGTAATACGATCCACAATTTGAACCTCAGGTACACGCGGATCGAAGCGGAAGAGGTATCCCGAGTTGCCGTGCACACCGTAGATTGCCTTCTCGGGCTCGTACCAGACGGTTTGTCGCCAGTTGTAGGCCATGTGCCCGGGCGAAGCTGGATCGTAGAGGCCGAAATAATCTTTTCGCATGTCGTCACCGGTCACAACCTCGATGGCGTCATGATCATAGCGGTACCGGAAGATTTCGCCGTCGCCGACGGTGTAGTAGACGCTGCCGTCGTGGGGGTCGACCACAAACGATCGGCACAGGGTGCGGTATCGCTCGCCTTTGCCGTTCTCACCATCCCGGGAGATCGGGCCGAGATTCTTCAGCTCCTTCTTCGCCAGATCGTACCGCAGGAAGTTGCCGCTGGGCCAAGTCAGACCATAAAGCCGCCCACGCTGCGTGTCCATCGCCATCGTGAGAATACCCTCGCCGCGCGGGGCAACGGCCAAATCCTCGAACTTTTTCGTCGCCATGTCATAGGCGAGAAAGTGCCCCCCGGGATAAGGTTTCCAACCCTGCGGGGGGATGCCGATTTTTTCCATCCCATCGATGATGCTGTACCAGCCGACGTGAGTGGCGAAATAGAGCTTGCCGTCCCGCTCGACGAAAGGTACATGCGACTTGCCTTGAACGATCGTCTTGGCGTCCTTCTCGCCGCAGGCTTCGGTCACATCGCCCACGTGTTCGATCTTGTCGGTCACAGGGTCGTAACAATACATCTGGGCCCCAATGTCGAACCGTTCCGAGGAGAGAACATAAAAGATCCGTCCATCGCTGGCGGTGCCCATGCCGTTGTAGGTGTCGTGGGCCTGGGGAAAACCCGAGTCGTAAATCCGTGCGATCAGCCCCCCCGACGCGGCAGCGGTGCCCATCTGCACGCATAACACAAAGGATAACAGATACAACATATACTTCATACACGATACTCCCGCTCTTTTGACGTGAGCTTTCTCACTTTCCACTTCGCACTTGTTTGACCAGTTCATGCACCTTGCCGACGATTCGCTCCTCGACCGACGGTAAAAAAGGCGTCGGCATCGTGCCATAGTACAGGATCGCCCCCTCGGCCTCGTAGCCGCCTTCCTGCAGAACACGCTTGGAAGGGACATATCCGAACACGTCGTTGGCGTACCCCGCCACCCACACCGGCGTGTCGGGTAACTCGGCCTTCAGCCGGAGCGAGTAATCGACAACCACTTCGCCTGCCAAAGCGATCATTGTCAAGTCGTCGCCGAAGCGGACGACCTGGACCCAATAGGGATAGGTGGAATCCACACGACCGTTCCTGGCCAACTCCCCAAGGACCATTTCCGCGTGTCGTTTGGCGTACTTGTCGTTCGACGCCGCCTGTTGTCTGATTTTTTCCATGTCAGGCGGAGCCAGCTCGAGCGTGACTTCCCCCAGAGCAACCCGTAACGGCCCCCGCACGGGCCGAGGCTTGGAGACCAGAGCCGCCTCCACCGCATTGGCCAGCGCCCGACCGTGTTGCCTGGCCCATTCCATCGTGCGTCGCGGAGTCGGGTTCTGGTCGGCGCCGCAGCCGATCATAAACATTGCGGTGGTCCCGGGATGGGCTTGCTCGACGTATTCCTGAGCGAATCCGGCGTAGTCTCCGCAGAACTCATAGTCGCTCAGCGTCGTGTTGTGGCATGCGTAGCCGAACAGCAGGGCCCGCATTGTGCCGTCAGACCCGCTCACCCAAAGCACAGGAACATCATGATCGACAGGACCGTCGGAATTGGGCGAGATCGAATAGCCGCTGCCGGTCGGCAAACGACGGTTCATGGCAAAACCGGCTCGGGCATGCATATACGACAATTGGGCGGGCTTCAAGTCGACCAAGGAACGCCCTACCAGTTCGACCAGCTTGCCGAGCAAGGTCTCAGAGTATTTCCTGCCCAGCTCAATCTGCTCGGCCGGCAAGTCCCACCCTTGCGAGGCCCTCCAGTCCCTCAGTTCCGGGCCGGAGTGTGTGTGCGAAGGGTTCAGCAGGAGACCCGCCGGGGGGAGCTTGTATCTCTCAGCGACGGCCTTTTCCAGTCGATTGCGGAATTCACGTGGAAAACCGATCAAGTCGGCCGTCACGATCACCAGTCGAGTACCCTCGGCATCTTCCAGAGCCAAGGCTTTGGCGTGCAAATCGTGCACCTTGCCTTCGGAGGGTTTGTTTCGGGCGGCGTATCCCGCCATCCACATGGAGTATTCCGGCGTGATGACTACGGTGGCGACGCCGGCCTTCCAGGACGGCGATTCGACCGCAAAAGAGAGCGATGGCGCCCAGAGGAACATAACGACAAGTCCCGCGACAGTCCCCAGGAGCGTGTTCCCTGCACGAGTTCGACATTCAGAGGTCATGTCTTTGTCTCCGATAAGGGTTATCGTAGCGAGAACCATCTTAGCCCCGCGAGCGATTGTCCGCAAGACCCGATTTCTCAAGGAATCAACCGCGGTTCGTCCTCTCATTTCCCTTGCACGGAAACGAAGCTGCCGCGATGATAGGTGATCGATGATTGTCCACAGAAGTCAAGGCAGTAGGGCAATACGTGGGGCAGCATGATCCTACGAAGTTTTGTCATCGCGTGGGCGTTGGTGGCGTCCCTGATCTGGCCTGTCGTTTGCCGCGGCCAGGGGGCCTACCAGATCAAGACCTCTCATCCGAGGCTTTTCGTCGAGGATGTCCAGGAGATGACCCGACGTTGCGACGGGCCACTGGCCCAGGACTATGTGGTCGTCAAGCAGCGAGCCGATGAGGCAGTCCGCCGGGGCGCTATCCCAGCCCTCGCCAATGCATGGTCGATCCCGGAAGACTTGATGAACTGCGGCCTGGCGTACCTCGTCGAGCGACAACGGGGCCGCGACGCTCGTCCCTATGCCGACGTTGTCATCAAACAATGGGGCGACGGCACAATCATCTCGAACCGCCAGGGCAGCCACTTCGGCTACCACGCCATCGCCTACGACTGGATCTATGACGCGATGACGCAGGAGCAACGAATCCTCTTTGGCAACGCGCTGGGCTCCTGGCTTCGATTCTTCACCGAGGAGCCGAGAATCCTGCTCAAGTGGGGTCACTGGGAATACAATCAAACCTGGGGTCCCATCCACCTGAACATCATGAACAGCCGGGACTCGATCACGCAGAAACTCCTGATCGCCCTGGCAATTGCCGGTGCAGGCACGGATTTCGAGGCCGACGCGAGGACGTTCCTCGACTGCTGGAACCAGCGAGTGCCCGCTGAGTGCATCCCGGCCTTCAACAGAATGGGCGGCGTCTGGTCGGAATCCTACGGTCACGGCGGCTACGGACCGGTCACGGTCATCCCGTATGCCTTTCACGCGTGGCGCACGGCGACGGGGATCGACCTGTTCACGCAGCTCGAGCCCTGGGGCTACCCGGTGGAGTCGCCGCGATGGGTCGCCTACACGATGATGCCTCACAACGACCGCACCGCCTGGATCGACGACGGAGACGGGGCCCGCCCCGCCGCGTTCGCTCGGGCCGCTCCGATGCTTCGCGACGGGCTTTCGCAGTGGTTCTCCGATCGCGGCAGAGAATGGCTGAAGGAGCGATGGCAGCGGGTCGCCTGCTACGACCTAGCCCTTGAGGCGACCCCGCCCGATCGCCTGCCCTTGGGCTATCTATTCCCAGGGGCCGGACACGTGTACATGCGAAGCGCGTGGAACGACCCGAACGCGACCTGGGCCTTCTTCGGCTGCGGGCCGCAGTTCGCAGGGCACGCCAGAGACGACGAGGGACACTTTCTGATCTCCAAGCGAGGGGCCCTCGTCTCCCGCCAGGGTGGCCAAGGCCACAACGACTCGGACTACTACGCCGGTGGGTCACTGATCTTCAATATCGTGACGATCTTCGACCCAAACGAAAGATTCCGGCGGGACAAGAACAACGAGAATGACGGCGGGCTGCTGCGACATGTCTACCAGGGCAATCTGCCCCAGGAACGCGGTCGTATCGTGGCCTTCGAGCACAACTTGCATTACACCTACGCGGCCGCCGACATCACCAAGGGCTACAACCAGACCAAAGCCCGCGAAGTGACGCGGCAGTTCCTCTACCTCCGCGGTGACCGGGAGTTCTTCGTCGTGTTCGATCGCGTCGAGGCGACCCGGTCCGAGTTCGCGCGGCACTTCTTTCTGCACGTCCCAACACAGCCCATACGCCAGGACAAGTGCCTGACCTGGCTGAGCCTGCCCGAGGCGGATGGCGACAGAGATATCCTCTCCAGAGGCCGGTGCCGAATGTTCCTGCACACCCTGCTGCCGAGGAAAGCCCACATTGTCACCCGCGGCGGGCCCGGCCAGGAGGCCTGGGGGCATCCGCTGGAACCCACGGCACAGTATAATCACATGAGCGAAGAACGGACCAAACCGCCGATCTGCCCCTGGCGAATCGAAGTGGGCGACGACAACCAGGATGCACGCACACTCTTCCTGCACGTTTTCGAGATCACCAACGAGCAGGTCAGCCGACCGACCGAGGTTACGTTTGCCCCGCCGGCCGGAGTCGACATCGAGGGCAGGTGGCGGGTGCGATTCAACTCCGCCGGCGAACTCGGCGGATCGGTGGACGATCAGCCGTTGGCGACAACGGTCAACACCGAGGCCCAGTATCGATAGGATCTCCGCACAATGAAACGTCGTGACTTTCTCAAGACTGTTGCCGTGACCATTCCTGCCATAGGCGGGCTCAAAGCCGACGCCGCTGAGCCGCAACCCCAGGGGGCCGCTTCGACCGCCGACTGGCTGGCTCGATGGGAGAAGAACATCCTGGGCGACGCCCGCTCGCGATCCTGTGACAGGGAGATGGGCGAGGAACTGGGATGGCTGGTCAGCCCGTTCCTCTCCGGGTTCTACTATGGGTATATGGCAACTCGCGACGCCAAGTGGATCGACATGCTGATCGATTGGACAGCCCTGGTCCCCTACGATGAAACGCTCCGGCGAGTCTTCATCGCCAACCATAATCCATCCGGCTGGGGCGGCCTATCCACTACTCCCTGGTTCTTTGCCCGCCAAGGGACACCGATCGTTGACCGGGAAGGAGCGACTCGATGAGAACCCGTCTGGACTTGAACCGTCGTCAGTCTCTGCAGACCGCGAATACCTGCGGATCATGAGGAAGTATGCATGAAAAACCGGTCATTCGATCCCATCAAGTGTCTCGGCATGTGGCTGTTCCCAACTCTCCTGTTGCCGGGACTGACTGTGGGCCAATGGGAACCCATGGGCCTTTCCGGCGGAGGCGGGATGTTCTCGCCTGCCATCTCGCCGGCGGACCCGAACCTGATGATGCTCAACTGCGACATGGGCGCCGCGTACATCTCGGAGGACGGCGGGCGCCACTGGCGGATGGTCCACCACACCCAGTTACGAAGCGACACGCGATGCCGCCCAGCCTTTCATCCCACAGACGCCAACGTGATCTACGCCTCCTCCGGCGGCGGGCTTCGGATCAGTCGGGATCGAGGCCGGACCTTCTCGCCCATCGGCGACCTGCGAAGATCCCTCTCCGGCGCAATTTCGATCCATCCATCCAATCCTGCCATCCTGCTCGCGGGAACAAGCGATGGGCGGTGCCATCTCTCGCGGGACGCAGGCGTCACATGGACGGCCTGCCAGGGTCCGCATGGACAAACAATCGGTTTTCACTTCCGCAACCGCACGCTCTTCGCAGGCACAAGCGAGGGCATCTGGCGGTCCGACGACGATGGAAAAACCTGGTCAGAAAAGACAAACGGACTGCCCTGGAAAGAAATCCATGGTTTCGCGGGCGGCGGAGACAGGCTCTACTGCACGGTGACCAGCAAGCTGGAGAACGGCGCCCTGCAGGGCGGGGTCTATCGCTCCCTCGACGGCGGCGACTCCTGGCAGCGGGCGATGGGTCAGGGCATCAACCTGGATACCACGCAAACGGATCAGTGGTCCTATGGCCCGATCGCGCAGTATCGACACATCCTGACCACCGATGCCCGGCCGCTGACGGTCTACGTCACGAACACCAGCACCGGCTTCCATCCGCCCCACCATGAAACGGTGTACCGCAGCGACGATGGAGGCGACACCTGGCGGGCCACGTACTTTCAGGACCCGCGATTCAAACAGTACAACGTGGCCCCGAATTACGTCACGGTATCGACGGGCCAATCCCTCAAGGGAGGCGATGCGCCCTTCGCCGCCGCGATCTGCAACAGCGATCCCGACCGCCTGATCCTCGTCTGGAGCCAGAGCTACATCACCCATGACGGCGGCCGGACGTGGTTCAATGGCGACACCTATCCCGCCCCCGGCCAGGAGGCCAAGCCGGGCTGCGCGTGGGCCTGCACCGGACTGGTCGTCACCACAACCTGGGGCTATTACATCGATCCGCACGAGGCCAACCGCCATTACATCGCATACACGGACATCGGTTTCGCCCGCTCGCTGAACGCAGGCAAGACTTGGATCTGGTGGGACAAGACCAACTGGGCCCCCTGGCGAAACACCTGCTACGAGATCGCTTTCGATCCCGATCGGCCAGGCAGGATGTGGGGCGCGTTCTCCGACGTGCACGACATCCCCAATGACAACATCATCTCCGAACGCCATGGGCACAACGGTCCCGGCGGCGTATGCATCTCCCGCGATTTTGGAGCCTCCTGGCACGTTGAGGCGAAGGGCCTGCCGACTCGACCGGTGACTTCCATCGTGCTCGACCCGCGAAGCCCTGCCGACTCGCGTACCCTCTACGCCGGGGTCTTCATGGAGGGCGTCTACAAATCGACAGACGACGGCAAGACCTGGACGCTCAAGAAGAACGGCCTGGGCCATCCGCAGAACATGCGGGTCTCCCGCGTCGTTCTCCACGAGGACGGAACACTCTTCGCGATGATCTGCGCGATGCGCCCCGCACGGGGGCAGCCCCTTGCAAGCGAAGGGGTTGGGCTGTACCGGTCCAGGGACCAGGCCGAAACATGGGAAAAGGTCAACGCCTCACAGCTCTTCCTGTATCCCAAGGACTTCTCGGTCCACCCGTACAACAGCAGCGTCATCCTCGTGGGCGTGTGCGACGCGGGCCGGGGTGACCAATCCGGCGGTCTCTATCGCACCGACGACGGCGGCAAGACCTGGCGACGGATCGGTCGCGAAGGACCGCAGACCTTCGGCGGGTACTTCCACCCGAAGCGCGACCGCTGGATCTACATGACGCTCACCGAAGGCGCCCCCGGTGCAGGGCTGTGGTTCTCGCGCGACGACGGTCGGACGTGGCAGGCATTCGACGACCTTCCGTTCTCGAATATCCAACGGATCGTGTTCGACCCGTCCGACGAGAACCGGATGTACGTCACAACATTTGGCGGCAGCATCTGGCGAGGACCAGTTGCTCCCGAGCCGCCGGAGAAACAAAACATATAGTAAGGATAGAGATCATGAAGTCACACCACCACAGCCGCGTTGTTCGGGCGGCTCTGATTATCGCACTCTTGGGATTGTCGGCCATCCAGGCAAGCGAGCCATCCGCCAACGTCGTGATCTGGGACACCCCGCAAATGATAGGTGGCATGTTCAACGTTCGGGATAGGACCGGATGGAAGGCTGTCCCTGTGGACTTGTTTACTCTCGAGGCCGACCCCGCAAAGGCCTTCTCCGACCCGGGCTACTACGGACGAGAGTTCACCTTCACAGGAAGACCTGTGATCGAGAACGGCCGCTTCACAGCGGTGTTCTGGCCGGAGAAGGGACAATGCGTGATTTCCTCGAAGTCCGATCCCGGCGCCGGCGCTCTGGAGTTCTCTGTGATGCCGATCAAACCAGGACCTTTCAATGGCGGTCGATGCAGGATCCTTCGAAACACCGGCAGCGAGGCTGCGATCGAACTCATCTGGGATACAGGGACGGCAACCCTGGCGTTCGATAGAACCGAGATCGTCGAGATCAGGCCTGGGACGAACACGAAGGGGATTCGCCTGCAAAGCGAGATCGCATACGGCGTGGCCCCCGATTTCATTGGCGACGATCTGATCATCGATCCGGACAAGTATCCGTCGAAAGATGGGCTTTCCGTTCCGGCTGAGAACGTCTTTCTAGGTCTGCTCAGAGGAGAGAACGGCCTGTTGGTCATGACGTGGCCCGAGGGAAGACAGCAACTGCGGTTCGGACGTGGCAAGACGGAGATGGACAACCAGCTTATCGAGTGCATCGACTTCGATTGCGACGGGCAGAGCGTCTACCTGGCCCTTCTGGAAGCGCCCGGCATCTGGCACCGGGAACCGCTGACCGCATCCTTTCTGGAGAAGGATGTGACGATCCCGTGGAAACGCCCCTTCCCCGCCCGCTGGGTCACGCAGTTGGAAGAGGCCGGCGTGAAGACCCGTTTCCCCTTCCGCCAGAACAAAGGCCAGATCTGGCGGGGTGTGCCCGGCATGTACGCTTATCCCGTCTGGTTCGACGGAGACAAGGCCTGCTACCGATTGAGCAAGAAGGTGATGCCCAGGGGCGAGTCTCTCACCTACTTCCTGGAGGGCGAGGAATCGCCGCTTCTGGTGAGTTCGCCTGTGGAGATCCTCAAAGCGACCTTGGGTCGGCAGGCCTGTGAGTCGATCCTCGACCTGCCCGGCCGCAGGCTTCGCACCCACCACCGACGAGGCGCGGAGGGCATTCGACGAGCCTGCACCTGCGGCTGCACGGAAGCCATCGAGGCCGTATTCCACGCGGGACAGGAGGTCGAGAAGGCAGAATACATCAAGGAAGCCGTCGGCGACATGGTCTATTTCGTCAAACAGCACTTGGAGAGGATCGACGAATACCGAGCTTTTGCCGAGGATCTGTCGAGGTTCCTGCGTGAACAGGCAAGCAAGTCCCCTGCGTTGAAGCCGTATCTCGACAACCTGGAGCAGATTGCAGAACGAATACCGCAGATCTTCGAGGCCGAGAAGGAGAACATGAAATCCGCGGACTATGCGGACGAGTTGGCACGCAAGACCACCGCGTTGACCGCACGGAAGGACGCCAAGAACCTGTCGGCCTGCCTCGAGTTGGGCAAACAATGGCGAGGAGTGGGCGGCGCACAGGACGGCGTTGTCGCACAATACCACATGCTCGTCCGCAAGCTGTTCCAGGAGGCAGGCACCGGTTGCCTCGACCAACCCGCGGCGGTTGAGATCGCACGGGAGATCCGGAATCGATGCCGGCAGTGCCTCCGAAATCCTGATGGCTATGAAATTTGGGCCAATTATTGAAAGAGAATTCTGCAATGATGAGAGAGACCGTCAAAATCGTGCTGATTCTTTCCGCTGTGCTGGGCCTGCTCGCCGGCTGTGAGAAGACCCCGAACCAAGAATCCAGCGCTCCCATGACGCAGGCCGGGACCTCGGCGGAAATGGTCTTGATGCCCGGCGGCGCCTTTACCATGGGCGAGAAGGACGAGCCCGACGCACCGCTGCACGAGGTGACTGTGAACCCTTTCCTGATGGACAAGTATCTGGTCACCCAGGAGCACTATGAGAAGCTGATGGGCGACAATCCCTCTCGCTGGAAGGCCCCGAAAAACCCCGTCGAGCAAGTGCGATGGTCGGACGCCGTGAAGTTCTGCAATGCCCGCTCGCTGGCCGAGGGCTTGAAACCCTGCTACAACCTCGACACCTGGGAGTGCGACTTCGACGCCGACGGCTATCGGCTGCCGACGGAGGCTGAGTGGGAGTACGCCTGCCGGGCCGGGACCAGGACCACGTACTTCTTTGGCGACAACCCGTCCCAATTGGGTGATTACGCTTGGTTCGAAAAGAACTCCGGCGGGCATCCCCAGCCCGTCGGCCAGAAGAAGCCCAATCCCTGGGGGCTCTACGACATCTGCGGCAACCTCTGGGAATGGTGTAATGACTTCTATGGCGTCGAGTATTACGCACACTCGCCCAAGGAGAACCCGCGAGGACCGAAAGAAGGCGACAGCCGGGTCGTCCGCGGCGGTGCGTGGAAGTTCAGCGGCGACAACTGCCGCAGCGGATACCGCTATAACGAGAATCCCGGCTATGTGGACGTCTGCTTCGGCTACGACATCTATGGCTTTCGCTGCGTTAGAAACGCCCCCGCTGCGAAATGAACTGTGAGGATCGATCATGAGGACCAAGTTCATATCTCTCTGGCTCGTGCTGGCATGCATTTCGATGGTCCAGGCCGCAATTCGTCCGATCGTCGAAGTTGAAGAAGACGTGTACAGCTACGAGTCCGCGAACAATGGGGCCGGGCCGATGTGGTGCCATGGGTCCACGTGCCTGGTCCGCGTTGGAGAGGATGTCTTCGCCAGCGGTCTGGAGACCCTCCCGGGAGCGAAGCCGCTCAACAACTGTCGCTGGATGCTGTTTCGCCGAGGACCGCAGGGATGGGAAAAGACATACGTCGATCCGTCCGGCCGAACCCGCGAGCCTTGTCCCCTGGCCGGCTTCTCCGATGGACGGCTCCTCCTTTCCGCCAATCCCACGCTGAACAAGGACCCGAACGCCTACGCCGGACCCGCGAGGCCCGAGATCCTTCGGTTCTCTGCGCGGAATTCGAGCAGGCCGGCCGAGACGATCCTGCCAATCTGGTCCGGCGAACCGAAGTTCTCCGAGCACTCCTACCGAAGTCTCGCGGCCGACGGCGTCAGTCACGAGTTGATCCTGTTTCAAAACGTGGGCTACACCCATGCAGAATGGACCTTCCTCGACCGTGACGGTCGGTGGAGCGCGCAAGGGCAACTGCCCTGGCCTTGGGGAGCGGAATACGCCAAACCTCAACCCATCCGCGTGTGCTATCCCAACGTGGCTCTGAAAAACCGGCAGGTTCACTTCTGCGGCGTCAGCGACATTGTCGAGCCGAACCTCACTTGGCGGGCCTTCAAAAGACAGCTCACAGGCCAAGAGTGGGATTATGACTTCCGTCGCCTGTTCTATACATGGGCGCCGGACATCCGGAGCGGGAAGTTCGAGCCCTGGGTGGAAATCGCCAGTCGTGAGAAAACCGGCGGCTGGATCACGCCGGGAGACCTCTGGCTCGCGCCGAACGGCGACGTACACGTCCTTTGGACGGAACGGGCCCTGGACGAACGTTTGCGCGAGAAGTTCTTCCCCAGTGAGAAACAAAGCCATTCGTTGAACCACGCCGTGATCCGCAAGGGAACAGTCCTCTCGCGTCGGACTCTGTTGGCAGCCGAGGAAGGCAAATCCAACGAACGGCCTGGCCGTGGACGATTCCAGGTCACGCCGGACGGTCGTCTGTTCGTCTTCTACTACATCCAGGGCACCGACGCGAGCGGCCGCGTAGTCTCCGAGAATCGCGTTCTGGAGATCCTCGCCGATGGTTCCACAACCGATGCCACTCGCGTCCCACTGACCAAACCCTTCACGGAGTTCTACACCGCGACGGTGCGGGCGGGCTCGCCCCCTTCTCAGGCACTGGAACTGCTAGGCGTCCGTCAGGGATTGGCGTCAACCATCAGCTACGCGAGGATCAAGATAGTCGACTGAGCCCTGTCCGAACGGCGGCGGTTCGCACGCCCACGGACCAGGGCAACAACCGACGCATACAGAAGTCGCCATTTTGCGTCGCACAGGGGTCGCTGAACTCGTTTCTCATGGACAGGTATACGCGTTCGTCGTAAGCTGCGACCGGTCATTGCAGGTCATTGAGGATTATCACGCTAGAAGGAAAGGAAACAAGCCGTGAAAAGACACCACCTGCTGTATGGCGTGCTCTCCCTGTTGCCCATTGTCCTTGCGGGATTATGCCGTATCGCCTTTGCACAGACCGATCAAACGGGCGTGAATCTGGCGGTGGTGGCGACCCCAACCAGCTCATATGTGTCAGGCGACACGAGGAACAGCGCGCTCAACGACGGCGTCGAACCTCGCAGTTCACGCTACAATCGCCCCGCCTCGTACGGCAACTGGCCCATGCGCGGCACCCAGTGGGTTCAATACGAGTGGAGCCAACCGATCAGCACCGCGAAGATCGACGTCTACTGGTGGGCCGACGGCCGCGGCGTGCATGTTCCCAAGGCCTGCCGTCTGTTCTACTGGGATGGAAACGTCTTTGTCCCCGTCAAGAACGCCTCCGGCCTGGGCGTCGCCGAGAATCAGTACAACACCACGACCTTTGACGAGGTCATCACGTCCAAGCTCAAGCTGGAGATCGACTCCGACGGCGAGTTCTCCACCGGCATCCTGGAGTGGAAGGTCTACGACTCGGGCAAGTCGCCTGAATTCCCCCCCATGGTGACGGCGGGCATCGATCGCTCGGTCGTGGTCGGCGGCAAAACCTATCTGAGCGGCCAGGTCAAGACGCTCAAGACCGGCAATCCCGTGCCTGTCTCCTGGACCAAGCAGTCCGGCCCAGGCAAAGTCACCTTCGAAAAGGCAGACTCTCCGGTGACCAGCGCGACTTTCTCGGCCCCAGGCGAATACATTCTGAGACTGACCGCCGGCAAGGCCCCGCTGTCTGCATCGTCCACGGTGATAGTCAAAGCGTTTGCCTCGCCTCCCAAAGACCGGCTCGACGTGGTTTACACGAAAAAGTACAAGATCGACAACCCCTTGTGGAATCACAGGGCCAAAGCCTTGATCGTCAATTGGATTCCGCATTGCATCGAGAAGAACAATGACCCGAACCTGCGCGAGGGCGGCATCAACAACTTCATTGAAGCGGCCAAAAAGCTCCGGGGCGAACCCGCCAAACCCCACATCGGGTACCCGTTCTCCAACGCCTGGGTCCACCAGACGGTCGAGTCGATCTGCATCGCCTTAATGGTCGATCCCCAGGGTGATCCCGAGATCATCAAGGCACAGGAGAAGATGAAGACCACGCTGGAAGACTGGATTCCCAAGATCCTAGCAGCCCAGGAACCCGACGGCTATCTCCAGACCCGTTACACACTGGGCACACGTGGCGAACGGAGCACACCCGAGCGGTGGAGCCCCCGCCTGCGAAGCGAGCATGAAGGATATGTCGCAGGATACTTCATCGAGTCGGCGATCAACCATTATACGCTGACCAACGGCACCGACACGCGTTTATACGATGCCGCTAAAAAACTGGCTGACTGCTGGGTCGCCAACCTCGGGCCCGGCAAGAAGGACTGGTACGACGGGCACCAGGAGATGGAGCAGGCGCTCGTCCGCTTCGGGCGATTCGTCAACGACATGGAAGGCCCCAACAGCCATGGCGACAGCTACATCCAGCTCGCCAAGTTCCTGCTCGATTGTCGTAAAGACGGCAGCGAGTACGACCAGAGCCACGTACCCGTTCAGCAGCAGTACGAAGCGGTGGGCCACGCGGTCCGTGCCGCCTATAGCTACTCGGCCATGTCGGACGTCGCGGCCGAAACGCACGATCCGGATTACCAGAGCGCCGTAATGAGTCTCTACGAGAGCATGGTCAACCGGAAATATTACGTCACCGGCGGCATCGGCAGTGGCGAGACCTCCGAAGGCTTCGGACCCGATTATTCCCTCCGCCACGACGCTTACTGCGAATCCTGCTCCACCTGCGGCCTGATCTTCTTCCAGCACAAGATGAACCTCGCCTACCATGACGCCAAGTACGCAGACCTCTACGAGGAGTCCATGTACAACGCTCTGCTGGGCTCGATCGACCTGGAAGGTAAGAATTTCTACTACCAAAATCCGCTGGATTCTCGGGGTCCGCGTTATCCGTGGCACAACTGCCCCTGCTGCGTAGGCAACATCCCGCGCACGCTCCTGATGATCCCCACCTGGACCTATGTCAAAGGTAATGACGGGCTCTATGTAAACCTCTTCATCGGCAGTACGATTAATGTGGAGAAGGTGGCCGGCACCGACGTCCAGATGGTGCAGAAGACCGACTACCCCTGGAGCGGTGACGTCTCGATCACCGTCAACCCTGTCAAAACCGCCAAGTTCAAGATCTGCATCCGCGTGCCAGATCGCAGCGTCAGTGAACTCTACAGCAGCACGCCGGCCTGCGATGGGATTATCTCCCTGTCAGTCAACGGCAAGAAGATCAAACCCAAGGTCGAGAAAGGTTACGCCGTGATCGATCGCAAGTGGAAAGAGGGCGACAAGATCGAGCTTGTGTTGCCCCTGGCGATCCAGCGGGTCAAGGGCAGCGACAAGATCGCCGCCACCAAAGGACAGGTCGCTTTGCGATATGGTCCCCTGATCTACTGCGTAGAGGCCGCTGACCAGGAACTGGGCAAAGTCCTCCCGCCCAACGCCCCGCTGGCCACCGAGTGGAAAGGCGACCTCCTGGGCGGTCTGACCGTCATCAAAGGCTCCTGGGCCGATGGCTCGCCCTTGACCGCGATTCCGTACTATGCCCGCGACAATCGGATCGCCCCGCCGGAAAACCCAGCGAATACGGAGGGCAGCCCCCGCAACCGGCCGCGACGTGGGCTCAACTCCTCGGTCTGGATGAAAGATCAGTAAGCCGGCTGCGACTCATCGATCGATGACTTCGACAGAGGCGGGAATCCGCGGGCAGGCGCCCGTCCGGTTCCCGCCTCTGCGTTTTCGGAACAAGCCTTGCGTCATGCGAAGACATTGTGCCGCAAACGGCGTCTCGCCCGCAGGAAGAAAAACCCCCCGGCCAAAATGTACAGGGCCGAGACGAGGGCCAGTATCTGCGTGGTTCGGCCGAAATAGAGAGGCGCCTGTTCCGGATGATAAACAAGGTGCGCGCTGTCGTAGTACACTTTGTGCCATGGAAGGTCTGCATTTTGTTGGCCTCCCGTGGCTTCCATGATAACGTGTGCCTGCACTGCGGGATGGGTCCACAGGTATAACCCCGGCAAACGACTCTGCGGCATAGCAGCCGACATCAGCCCGGCCAGAATCGGGCCGACTGCCCAGAGTCCCAGGAGCAACGCGAACCCCGCCACGACGGCCGAGGTAGTCCGCTTGAAACGAGTGCCGAAATATAGACCCGAGCCGGTGACGAAGCAGGTAACCCAGGCGACCACCATGGCCAGATGAAGCACGGAAACCCAATGGATGTACCCGACCAAAATGAACAAAATCACGTGTCCGGCCAGCAGTCCCCAGAGAGGCACGCACCGCCGGACCGCGGAAACCGCCTTGCCCAGCAGGATCTCCGTGTTGCTCAAGGGCGTCGCCAGCAGGAGCAGCCAGGATTGGGACTCTTTCTCCGACGTGATCCTCGTGGTCGCAAACACCACGTTGACGACGGTGCCCAGGAAGCCGAAGAGCATCACATAGGACGTGTGCACGAAGCTCTCGTCGAGGAACTTGGCGCGGGCCCAGATCAGGTAGGTGAATAGCAAAGCTCCGATGGTGATCGCCAGCCCGATGTAGTTGTTGCGGTTGTCCACACCCTGAATGAAGGGCGCCCGCAACTCCCGCCAGATGACCGGCGGCCCCAGGACCCGCTTGATGGAGCCCTGCGGACTGTCTTCCGCGTGAACGCCGTCGGCAGCGATTCCTTTGCGTCTTGCCCAACGGGGCTTGGACCAAGGTTCGAGTTGTCCGGTGGCCTGTCGCAGCGCAACCTTCCGCACCACCGCCGTGGCGACAATCAGAACCAGGACCGCCAGCCCCAGGATCACCGCACACTGAAGAGGCCAGAAGTACGGTATCGGCAGGCCGGTCGGCGAGAGCATGTTCATCGTGGTGATCGAGATGCCCGCGACTGGATTGAGGTGGAAGAGCACCGCAGCCAGAGGTATCCCCCTGAGCACAAAAGAACTCATGGACACGCCTGTCATCCCTCTTCCCCACAGGGCCCCGATGACCATGGGCACAATGAAGTAGAAGCTGGCCAACAGGAACAGAGTCTGCAAGATCACCACGTAAGAACGTCGATTGTTGATCGACAGCAGCAGGCTCAC
>JAGPGT010000078.1:12088-16138 GCA_018055905.1 Phycisphaerae bacterium | reverse complement strand
CAGGAAGGAACCTCGATCAACCTTACGATCACCGACGTCGGCAACCTGAGCGGACCGATGAAATTGGGTATGGCCGGTTGGACTATGGCACAATACAGCCGGGAGACCGACCGAGGTTACGAGAAGACCGACACCTACAGCGGGTATAAAGGCATGGAGGAATACGACAAGGAGAACAAGTCCGGCACCATCCGTGTCTTCGTCGCCGAACGATTCGTGGTAGAACTGAACGGCAATGGCCTCACCATGGACACGCTCAAACAGGCCCTGAATCAACTCGACCTCAAGAAAGTCGCCGCCGCATCCGGCTCGTGATACGTTTTTTTTCTAGATGGGCTCGACGTCGGTATCCGGGGGTCGCATACCCCCCCGTCAAGAGGGCAGGACCGGTATATAACATCCGCCGGATCCTTTCTTGGGTGTTCAATCCTCTGAGGAGGTGTGTGCATAAAGTACAGACTTTTTCTTGTGAGGGATTTGCTCACCCCCGATTGAGCTGTTTTCCTATTTGCGAGGCACTCGGTGGTCCGTACAATTCAGCCACAAAAGAGTGCAGGGGTAATCCCCACGGAAAAGACCCTTGCCGGGGAAGGGGAGCATGGGCATCCTCGCCAGAGGAGGTATTGGGGTTGCTCTGAGCCGAGCGGTGCCTCACCGGAGGGATGAGATCGGGGGGGAAGGTGTAGGATCGCAAGGGTGATGCGGAAGGGTGATGTGGCACGCGAGCCTTTCTCTGACCCTACCATCGGAGGAAGGCTCGCGAGCAAATTTCATCGGCAAAACCGGCCTCCGAAAATCAAGCCTATAACTCAAACCAAGAAGACTCCGGCGTTTTTCACCCACGGCCTGGCCACTCCGGCGGCAAAAAGCCGGAGTCCCACTGGGAGACCGGACCGGATGAAGTATAATGATCCAGCACAGAG
The DNA here is from genome assembly GCA_018055905.1 of Phycisphaerae bacterium. Lineage (GTDB taxonomy): Bacteria > Planctomycetota > Phycisphaerae > Sedimentisphaerales > Anaerobacaceae > PLanc-01. Next base: position 15,215 of record JAGPGT010000078.1, on the reverse strand, counting down.
TCAAAGCCGCGTCGGCGACGCTCCGGACGGCTTGTGCTTGGATTCTGTCGCGTAGTATGCGTATGAGGAAATCACAAGTGAAATCGGATCGGATTTTCGGCCTGATGTTCGTACTGATCCTGGCGGGTCTCGGTTGCGAACGACGTCCCCCTCGCGAGCCATCGCTCCTTCACCGAGCGGCACGAAACGGAGACGTCGCAACCATCCGCGAACTCGCTCACAAGGGAGCGGATCTCAACCAGAAAGATGCCAACGGACGAACCCCCTTGATTCACGCCATCCTTCAACGGCAACGGAAAGCAGTAGAAACGCTCCTGGATGCAGGGGCCGATGTCAACCTTCGAACGACCGCCGGGGAGATCCCCCTGCTGGTTGCCGCAGCGCAGGACTACGAAGAGATCGTCCGACTGCTCATCGACCGAGGCGCCGACGTCACCGCCAAGAACCCGGCCCACGCCACCGCTTTGCATCATGCGATCAGCCGATCCAATCGAACCGTGGTCCGGCTGCTGATTGAGAAAGGCGCCGATGCGCGGGCCGCCGACGTGCTCGGCAACACGCCGCTTCACTTCGCGGCCTCCCGGGGGGACCAGGAAATTGCCGAAATATTGCTGGCACACGGCGCAGATGTCAACGCCTTCAACCGTGACGGAATTCCCCCGTTGGCCAGCGCCGTCATCCAGGGCAGAACGAATCTGGTCACATGGCTGGTGGATCACGGCGCCCGCATTCAGGGCATGGACGATACTTCCATCCAGACCCTGCTGTGCTATGCAATCGATCGCGGAGACGTCGAGATCGCAAGAATCCTTCTGGATCAGGGAGCCAGCCCCGACGCCCAAGGCGTACAGGCGTTGCTTCCGCTACACCTGGCGGCCCGCAAAGGCGACGCCGAAGCGGTCAAGTTGCTGATCGCCAAGGGCGCACAAGTCAACGCCAAATCAGAAGAGGGGTCTACCCCGTTGCATGAAGCAATCGTCGGAGGCAATCCCAGAGATATCGTCCAACTGCTTGTCGCCCACCAGGCCGATGTCAACGCCAGAACCTCCGACGGCCAGACGCCCCTGCACCTGGCGGCCCCACGGGACAGCAATGACGTGGTTCGATTGCTAATCGAAGGCAAAGCCGATCTGGATGCCACCGACCCGTCGGGAGCAACGCCTCTGCTGAAGGCCCTGGAGGGATACCAAGAGACAAACGCAGCCCTGTTGTTGTCGGCCGGCGCGAGCGGCGCAGCCCAGACTGTGTCCGGCTCCACGCCCTTGCACCACGCGGTTCGCTTAGGCAATCCCGATCTGGTGAAGACGCTGATCGCCCGCGGAGCCGACGTCAACGCTGCCATCAAAACGGGGCTTCGAGGCCGCCCCGACAGCGAATGGCAGGGTCAGACCCCCCTCCAGATCGCAGCTGCGGGCGGACTGTACGAGATCGTGGAAATACTGATCGCCTCCGGTGCCGAAACGTCTCATCAAGACGCCTATGGGGTAACACCGCTTCACGAGGCCGCTGCAAGAGGTCGACGGGGGCTGCCCCAAGGTCGATTCGCCGACGTGGCTCAGTTGTTAATCGCCCAGGGTGCCGAGGTCAATATCGCCGACATGGAAGGTCAGACTCCTCTTCACCGAGCCTCGGCCGATGGCGCCGAGGAAACCGTGGCCTATTTGATCGCCGCAGGCGCGGCGGTCAATGCCCGAAACCATAACGGAGCCGCTGCTCTGCACTTGGCTGCATTCGAAGGACGCAAGTCCGTGGTCGAACGGCTCGTGAACGCTCAGGCCGACATTCACATCAAAGACAACGACGGCGACGACCCGATCCATGAGGCGGCCCGCCGGGGTCAGAAGGACGTCGTGGAGTATCTGATGTCCAAAGGCGCCGACGGCCGTGAGGCCCTGGAGGTGCTCAAAACCGGCGTTCCTCCGCTGCACCAGGCTGCCGCGGCGGGCAACCTCAAGCAAGTCAAAGTCCTCCTGTCGCAGGGTGCCAACGTGAACGCCAAGGACCGAGCTGACGCCAGGCCGCTCTATTATGCCGCTGAAAGAGGCCATCGGGGCGTGGTGGAACTGCTCCTGGCTCACGGAGCCAGGATCGACACGAAGAATACCCGTCACAACGAGACACCCGGCCAGGCGGCGGTTCGTGCGGGACACAAAGCAATCGCTGAACTCCTTTCGACCGGGAAGACCGACCCGCCCCGACCGTGAGCTGCGAAAAAAGCTTCCACCCTTGTCTGTTTTCAGACCTGAAGGAGTTGCCTTGTTCGACGCGCCGGTCGGCGCCTCCGCACGTGAACGATCAACATGCCCAGAACGGAAGCCGCCACAAGGACGCCGAGAGCGGGAAACACCATGATTTCCATGATAGAAATCCGATTCGCGGCAGGCAGTGGAGCGGCCATCCAGTCAATTTCATCAAAGGTGGGAAGGGGTTCGCTGTCTGCGGTGTTCAAACTTGCGTCTGCGTACTCTTTCGCATCGGGGATCCAACGTGTCTCGTCGAAAAGACTCATAGCGGGGCCCATGGTGTCCGTCAACGGCATTTCGGATGTATTCCCTTCCGTCGTCCGGCTCCCCCCCTCAGATCCGTCGGAATCAATGGACAGGAAAAGGGAAAGCTGTGGATATGAAAGCAGCGAAGGCAAAGGTCCGTTGTCGAACAAACTTGTACCCTCCCTCGTCTGCCTGACAAGCGTGTCTGCGTTTTCGTTCAGGGGCCCAATGTCGCCGGTCAACGTCTGCTGAGCCGGGACCCAGCTCCTTTCGTTCAACGTGGTGATTGTATTAATTGCCTGAACCGCAGCCGCAGGCAACAACACCAAACCAATAACGAATCCACACCTTCTCATGATCCCTCCGAGTGCGACGGCACTCTTTTCGGGTCGATTCCGGTAGGCCGTCGAGCAACTTGGTGACACTCGCTGCGAATCCACCGTAAGAACTCACACATCCTCCTTAATGTCTCTTTACTTTACCATATTCGGCTCGCTATGGCAAATAAAAGAGCTCCTGTTTCCTTCGATCGGACGCTTATGGAATCATCCTTAAAGGTTATGGGACGCGAAAGAAAAACGACGGTACCTCATGCAAGAAGAGAAAGCACCTTGAACGATCGACATTCCGCAAAGCGG
>JAGPGT010000078.1:0-11988 GCA_018055905.1 Phycisphaerae bacterium | reverse complement strand
CCTGTTCGATTCGCGCCACCTCGCCCAGGGGCACGTTGTAGCCCAGCGGACTGGCGACCAACAGCCGGCCCAGGTCCCCACCGGCCGCTTCCGACGATCCCAATCGGACCACGATCTCGACCGGCACGAGATTCTCGTAGAACGTCGATGCGGTCGTGCCCCCCACCGCCGCTTCCAACACTTCGTTGATCGCCTCCACGTTGATCTTGTGGCGTGCCATGGCCTGGCGGTCGGGAACGACGTTGAGCTGTGAGAACCCGCTGACCTGTTCGATGGCCACGTCCTCGGCCCCGTCGATACCGGCCAGGATCGGCGCCATCGCCTCCGCGGTCCGCACCAGCACGTCAATATCGTCGCCGAAGACCTTGATCGCGACGTCGGATTTGATCCCGCTGATCAACTCGTTGACGCGAAGCGCAATGGGCTGCGAGAACGCGGGCCGGATGCCGGGAAATGCCTTCAGTTCCTTCTCGATGCCCTCGATAAGCTCGTCCTTGGACTTCGCGGCCGACCACTGTCCCTTGGGCTTGAGCATAATGATGAAGTCCGTCTGCTCGGGTCCCATCGGATCCTCGGAGATCTCGGCGCGACCCGTTTTCGAGACGATCGTCTCGATCTCGTTCGGGAACCGTTCGAGCAGACGCTGTTCGATCCGTTGGCTCTGGAGCACGGAACCCTCCAGGCCCGCGGTCGGCAGGCGGACGACGTTGATCGCGATGGCGCCTTCGTCCAGGGCCGGCAGAAACTCCGTGCCGAGCTGCACAAGCATGGACGCCCCGCCGACCAGCAGCGCGCCGGCCACCGCGACCGTGATCCATCGCCCGCGAATCGCCAGACGCAACACGGGCGTGTGCACCGCGTGGAATGCGCGAACCAGAGGATTCGCATGGATGTCACGAGCCACGCGCTTCGTAACCGCGGCCGCCAGGACCGGAACCACCGTCAGCGACATCACCAGCGACGACAACATCGCAAAGCAGATCGTCATCGCCAGCGGTCGGAACATCTTGCCTTCCAACGATTGAAGCGCAAAGAGCGGAACGAACACCACCACCATGATGAGAATGGCGAACGTCACCGGTCGGGCTACTTCGCGTACAGCCGCCCGTGCGACTTCGGCCCGCGTCCGACCGCGGTGCGCCTCTTCGCCCATATGGCGCGTGATGTTTTCGGTCACGATGATCGCCGCGTCGACCACCATGCCCACCGCAATCACCAACCCGCCCAGGCTCATCAGGTTGGCCGAGACGTCGGCCCAGTCCATGAGGATGAACGTCGCGGCCGCCGTCAGCGGCAACGACAGGGCGACCGTCAGTGCCGCCTGCAGGTCCCACAACAGCAGAAACAGGATCGCGACGACGAAGAAACCGCCCTGCGTAAGCGCGCTCGACACGGTGCGGATGCAGGCCTGGATCAGGTCGGTGCGGTCGTAGAACGGTCGAATCCTCACCCCCGGCGGCAGCGACTTCTGGATCTCGGGGATCTCCTGTTTCACGCGGTCCACGACGAGCTTGGAGTTCTCGCCCTTGAGCATGATCGTCATGCCGACGACGGTCTCGCCGCGTCCATCCCGGCCGACGCCGCCGAGCCGGGGCTGCGCGCCGATCTGGACCTTCGCCAGATCGCTCAAGTAGACCGGTACGCCGTTTTCGGCCTTGATCACGATCCGGCCGATATCCTCAGCGTCTTTGAGCAGGCCCTGGGAGACGACGTTGATCTGCTCGAAATCCTTGGCGATGAAGCCCACGCCGCAGTTGCGATTGTTGCTCTGGACCGCCTCGATCACGTCCCGCAGCGAAACGCCGAACTTCAGCAGCATGTCCGGGTCCACCACGATGTGGAATTGGCGCACCAGCCCGCCCATGCTGTTGACTTCGTTCAGACCGGGCAGTCTTCGCAACTGCGGCGCAATCAGCCATTCCTGAATCGTCCGTAGGCCCATCAGGTCCACATCCCCGGCGATGAGGGGCCTGGAACATTGGGGGCAGACTCCCGCCTCCTGCGTCCAGATCTCGCGGTGCGACGGACAGTAGAACCCCGACTCCACAGTGTACTGATAGATCTCGCCCAGGCCGGTCGAGATCGGGCCCAGCTCGGGCTCGACCCCGCCTGGCAGATCGTCACGCACCATGGCCAGCCGCTCAAAGACGAGGTTCCTCGCAAAATACGAATCCACTCGGTCTTCGAAGATCACGACCACCTGCGACAGGCCGGACTGAGACAGAGATCGGACCTGCTGCACGCCGGGCAGGCCCGACATCTGGGTCTCGATGGGAAAAGTCACCAACCGCTCGACCTCTTCGGGACTGAGCCCGCGCGATTCCGTCAGGATCATCACCTGGACGTTCGTGACGTCGGGAAAGGCGTCGATGGGCAGGCGCAGCCACGTGACGCCGCCCAGCACCAGAACCAGGCCCCCCAGCAATAGGACGAGGAACCGCTGTCGAAGAACAAAGTGCAGAGCTTGATCGAACATCTCACATTCCTACGCAAACAACACTTCCATCCGTCCAGCCGGTCTCAATGCGCGCATCCGGCGCCCATCTTCTCCTTGAGGATTTCGCTCTTGAACATGAAGGCCCCGCGGAAAGCGACGACGTCGCCGTCGCTTAGGCCCGCCTGCACTTCGACCACTCCGTCCTGTGCCGGCCCGATGGTCACATCCCGACGAATCCAGAGGTCGTCTGTGAGCTTGGCGAAAACGAACGTCTGGCCGGCATCGGAAAGGACCGCCGTCGCAGGGACGCGAAGAACTTCGCGGTTGTCCTCGAGCCCGACCACGATCCGGACGAACATACCCGGCTTGAGCCGGCCCTCGGAGTTGTCCACAACCACGCGCACCTTCACCGTCCGCGTCTGGCGGTCCAACTGGCTGCCGATCAGGTCGAGCGTGCCGTGAAAGACGGTCTGCGGAAATGCCCCCGAGCGAACTTGGGCCGGCACGCCAATGCCCGATGCAATCCGTTCGTGCAATGCCGCCAGGTCCGCCTCGTACACGTCGCACCAGACCCACACGCGAGACAGGTCCGCAACCCGATACAGCGTATCGGTGGTCTCCACAAGTTGGCCCTGTACCGCATTCTGTTCGACCACGACGCCGCCAAGGGGCGAGGTCAACGCAAGCTGCCCGAAGGAGGCGTCGGGATCGGTCAGGATGAGCGATTCGATCCGCTCGCCGCTCCATCCGAACAACTGCAATCGCTTGCGAGCGGCTGCCACCGAAGCTTCCGCAGAGGCCAGTTCACCGCGGGCAGCCAGGTAGTCCGCCTGGCTGCTGATCTTGCTCTCATGCAGTTGCCTCTCCCGATCGAACGTCCGGCGGGCCAAATCGAGCCGGGCGCGAGCCTCAAAGAACGCCGCCTGCGCCTCGCCGAACTGAGGCGACTGTACGACAGCGACGATGTCGCCGGGTTCGACCTTCTCGCCCAGGTGTTTGCGGACCTCTTCCACCCGCCCGGCCCCTGCCGACGCGATCTGGGCAACCCGCGTCGGGTCCAATTGAACCTCGCCGGTCAGGGGCAGCCGCCGGATCGTCTGAGACTCCATGCGGACGGGCCAAGTCTCCACGAGCCCTTGGGCCGTCTGCGGCGAGATCTTCGCCACGCCTGCTTCGTAGCGGCACTCGTCGCAGTCGATGATCGCCATTTCATGTTCGCAGTGCCGCTGACGCAACTCGTCCAGGCTAACCGCCCCGGCAGCTTTATTATTTTCTGCTTGCTCGTGATCATGCTTCCCAGCCTCGACAGCATGTCCCGCCGTGGGCGGGCAGCAGGCGTCGTGGCCCTCATGTCCGCCGGTCGTGTCGGCGTGCACATGCGGCTGCCACGTCAGGCCCAGCAACACGACCGAAAGCCCCGCAAAGACAGCCAACGACGCAATCGCGTGGATCAACTTACCTTTCATGGGAATCCTCCTGGGAAGATGGGTTCAGCGTGGAATGGGAGAGTTCCTCCCCCGCCGGCAAAGCGCCGATCAGACGCCGGACTTCGGCCGAAGCCTTGTGATACGCTTCGACCGCATCGATGTAACCGGCCTGCGTCTCAAACAGCGTTCGCTGCGTGTCCAATGCATAAAGATAGTCAAACTTGCCCTGTTCATAGCCCTGCCGGGCGGCGGCGAAGGCCTGCTCCGCCTTAGGCAGCACGTCGTTTCGCAGGATTGTCGCCTCTTCATAGGAAGCGGTCAGGGCGTTTGTCGCCTCGGCCAGCGCCGCCAGAATCCGCACTTGGGCGACCTCGCGCTGCCGACGGACTTTGCCCAATTCCGCCGTCGCCTCGCGGATACCGCCCTGGTTGCGGTCGAACAGAGGGATGGGCACGCCCACTCCGAGAACCAAAGCCGAGTCATCGGTCTCCTCGAAACGCCGGACCCCGCCGCCGATGGTCACGTCGGGCATCGCTTTGGATTGTTCCAGACGCAGCACCGCCCGTTGTTTTCGGTCCTGCGATTCCCACCGGGCTATATCGGGGTTCTCAGAGATCGCAGCCGCAAGGTTCTCGGGCGCGACAGGTTTCGGGACCTCATAGAGATCGCCCGCCACCTTCTCGAACATAGGCGTCCTGCCGCCCCAGACCGCCGCGAGCGCGTGGCGAGCAGCCGCAAGGTTCTTCTCGCTCTTGTGCAGTTCGATCCGACTCGTCGAGAGCGCAACCGAGGCCCGAAGTTCATCGACCGGCGAATCGCGTCCGGCCTGCACCCGCTGGGCGACTGCGGCGTACGCCTGCTCCGAGAGCTCTACCACCTGGCGGGCCAGCGCGACGCGATCCTGTGCCGCTTGCACGGCCACGAACGCCTGTGTCGCCTCTCGAATCACGTCCAGGCGTGCGGCCCTGTAATCCCACTCCGTCAGCTCCCTGTCGAACTGCGCCACGCGGGCCCGCCTGGCTCGCTTGCCGCCCAGCTCGATGGTCTGATCGATTCGAACCGTCGTCTCGGCTCCATCGAAACCGCTGCGGTCTCCGGCGCCGGCAAATTCCTCAATCGCGACTTCAAGCTCGGGATTTGGCCTAAGCCCCGCCTGCAGGGCGCGGGCATCGGCGGCCCGGAGTTCGTAGGGATAGACCCCCAACTCGGGATTCCGCGATAGGGCCAAAGCCAGGACATCGCGTAAGGTGACGACGCCGACCGGTTCGACAATCACATCATGGTCCGTGCTGATGCGGTACGCATCCACCGGCTTGGGCCGGACCCACGCAGCTCTCGCGTCGTCAGAGGGCCCGTCCGCAACCCGGCAACCGGCCAACGCGGCCAAGGTCATGAACAGAAGAACGCATGCCTTTCGGTGCATGAAAAGTGCTCCCGCAATCGACAAGACGCTTGCACAAGCCGTGCAAGCGAGAATCTCCCGCCTGGCGCAATCGGGACGAGGATTCTTCGTCCGACCTGCCCAGGCTCACGATTCGTCAATTGCGGAAATCACACTCGAAGAATAACGTATTGAGAAGGAACGCCGAGCAGAAGAGGAGAGAAGAGACACAACCGGTCAACGAAATGTATCCCTTCGGCGAGCCAGGGAATTTCGACCGGAGGCATGAAATCCGCCGGGTGGGCGGGAGTGATCCTGGATCTCTGCGACGCAAAACGACGGTCGCTCGACTCGACGGGAATCGGGATATCGACGCAGGGCCGACAGTGCGGCCGCCCGACGTGCGAGTGCTCGGCCGCTTCCGAGCCGGTCGCGTGATGATTGTGCCAGTGGGAACCATCCTCGCAGTGGCCGTGCCCCACAAGCTCGATCGCCATGTGCCCATCGTCGCCAATGCATAACACCGCCGCATGCGGCATAGTCATCGCCGCCAGCGACAACACCATCAACATCATGGCACGGCCTGCGTTCGACATGGCTCCCACAATCGTGCGACAATCACTCCAGGGGACCATTCCCCTCCACCGGAGATGACCCGGATTTCTGGTATTATACGCTGCCCCCACCCCCAAGTTCACGCCAAATCCGTCGTGTCGGCATCGATCCTCGCGAATCCTGCAAGAACGGAGTTGACACCCAGGTCGCATGGGCCTATATTATATTAGTTGCAGGCCTTGGAAAAGCGATGCGTGTTCTCGATACATACTGATTCGGAGGGAAGTACCATGAACAGGCGTGTTTTTGCGCTGGTGGTCTGGTTGTTGGTTTGCGCACGTGCTTGGGCGGAGGATCCGGTGCACTTTCCGGACCCCTGGATGAAAGCCGCAGTCGAGGAAGCACTTTGGATCGTCGACCCGACCCCGACCGACATGCTGGGTCTTGTCAGTCTGGAGTGCAACTGCGTGTGGGACCAGAGCAAGGCGATCTCGGATCTCACGGGAATCCAGCACGCGGTGAATCTCCAGTCGCTGACTCTCACGCATCATCGATTCAACGATCTGTCTCCGCTGTCGGGCCTGACGCAACTGCGGACGCTCGTCCTTCAGGCCAGTCGGATCAGCGACCTGTCCCCCTTGTCGGGTCTGGTCAACCTGACCAACCTCGACCTGGAGGCCAACCAGATCTCGGACATCTCGCCCCTGGCGAGCCTGGAGAACCTCTCCCGGCTGAGCCTGCACAAGAACCCGGTCAGCGACATCTCGGCGTTGGTCAACCTGCCGGCCCTGACCTGGGTGGATCTTCGTTGCGATCCGCTGGACCTGTCGGCCTACGAGACCTGCATCCCGGCGCTGTACGCGAACCGGCCTGGGATCATCATCGTGTACGATTCCTACATCTATCGCCCGCGAACCGTCACGATTGAGTGCACGCCCGGCGGTTGCGTGACGGATCCCGGCGTGGGGCAGTTCACGTTCGACTACGACCAGCTCATCGTCCTGGAGGCCAAGGCGGACCCGTGTTTCGCTTTCGTCGGCTGGTCGGGCACCTACAGCACGTCGCAGAATCCCACCTATCTGACGGTCGACCAGGACCACCAGATTCAGGCGAACTTCGTTTGTCTCCTGAGCGAGCTGCACGTCGACGACGACGCGCCATTCGACCCTGCGCCGGGCGACGCACGCCACAGCGATCCCCTGGAGAACGGGAGCAACACGCGACCGTTCGACTCCATCCAGGAAGCGATCCGCGTGGCTGTCGACGGGACGACAATCCTCGTGCGGCCGGGCGTCTATCGCGAGAACATCGACCTGCTCGGCAAACGAATCGTCGTGGCGGCGATCGATCCGGCCGATCCGCACGGCGCGCCCTGTGCGACGATCCAGGGAATCGGCGGCGGTCCGGTCGTCCGCATTCCCATCGGCAGCGGCGACGATTGCAGCCTGAGCGGCTTCGTCATCACCTCGGGTCAGGGCTCGCCTGCGGGAGGCCTTTTCTGCAGCGGGTCCAGCCCGCGAATCGCCAACTGCCTGATCGTCGGAAACCGGAGCCTGGACACCGACAGCGCGGGAGTCTGTTTCGCGGACAGCCGGGCGGTGCTGGTCAACTGCACCATCGCCGACAACTATTGCGGGCCCGACGGTGCCGGTCTGACGTTGATCGACTCCGATATCGAGATGACCAGCTCCATCCTGTGGGGCAATCTTCCCGTCGAGATCAACTGCCGCGGCAACTGCGCCCCGTCGATCCGATACTGCTGCATCCGAGGGTGGTGGCCCGACATCGGCAACCTTAACGCCGATCCTTTGTTCATCCGCCCCGGGTCGTGGGTGGACAACGACAATCCCGGCGCAATCGTCGGGCCCCAGACGCTCTGGTCCGTCTGGGCGAGCGGCGATTACTACGTCAAGTCGCAGGCCGGCCGCTGGGACGCAGACAACCGCGTATGGGTGCTGGATGACGCGACCAGCCCTTGCGTGGACACCGGCGATCCGTCCGTCGGAACCGGTTTCGAACCGGTCCCCAACGGCCGCCGGGTAAACCTCGGTGCTTACGGCGGAACCAATCAAGCCAGCCTGTCTCCCAACGAAAACTGAACCTGAATCGGCAGAGACACAGACAACGGCTGGATCGCGTGGATGGTGGAACTGCCTTCCCGACCGTCAGGGGAGAGACATGAGATTTGAGGCTCATCCGGTTTTCGCATATTTTTGTGGTTCCGGCACACCCCAAGCGGCGTGTGGAGGAGATTTTCCGTTTTGAGCCAATAGCATGGAGGGAGGATCCGTGATCCGAGACACCAGCCACGGTGAAATCCCGGCCGAAATCGGTCCTATCTCCGGGGGAATCAGTTCCGGCCTTCGTCTCCCCCTCCGGATTTCTACCATCTCCACTGACCACAACCGCCTCCCCCTGTCTTTCCCAACTTGACAATCTATAGGATTGCCTTATAATGGAAAATCGTAAGGGTTTGTTTTTGCAAGCTTTATTGTTGTTCCGTGTGGTGGTGATCCGTCGGGAAATGTCGGCGGTGGATGGAGTCCCAAGGGTTCGGTCGCAGATTTTTCGGACGTCTTCGCAGGGCAAAACCGCGAAGACAGGACCCGCGTTGCACAGGCAGAAACTGCAGCGACGGATTTGAAACGCGCCCGCAAGGAGCCTGTACGCACACAAGGCCGTCCATACGGTGACAAGGTAGTTTTGCATAGGGAGTCCGCAGGGATATGAGCCCGGAACAACCGCTCGACGCGCATCAGGCGACGGATAAAGAGCCACAACTGAACAAGTACTTCAAGGCCGCCATCAAGACGATGGCCAACGACATCCACCTGAAGGTCGGCCAGCCTCCGAAGCTGCGAATCTACGGCGAGTTGAAGAACACCACCGGAGAGGTTCTCACCGCCGAGCGAATGGAGCAACTGGTCTTCGAGATCATGAGTCCGGCGCAGAAGGAGGCCTTCTTAGCACAAGGGACGCTGGACTTCGCCCACGAGGTGGGTCGGGAGCACCGGTTTCGTCTCAACGTATTCCGCCAAAGAGGAATGATCAGCCTGGTGGGCCGACGGGTCAGCGCACACGTACCTTCCTTTGAAAAACTGAACCTGCCGCCCATCTTGTCGAAGATCGCCGAGTCCCGCCAGGGCCTGGTGCTCGTCGTCGGCGCCACCGGCTGCGGCAAAACCACAACGATCGCCGCGATGCTGGACTACATCACCAAAACGCGGTCGTGCCATATCGTGACGATCGAGGACCCAATTGAATACCTCTACAACGACAATAAGGCGATCGTCTCGCAGCGGGAGATCGGACTGGACGTGCCGAACTTCGAGGACGCCCTGACCTACCTGATGCGTCAGGACCCGGACGTGGTTTTCGTCGGCGAGATGCGAGACGCCAAAACGGTGACCGCCGGCATGCGGGCCGCCGAGACCGGGCACATGGTGATGGGAACGATGCACTCGTCCAACGCCTCCCAAGCGGTGCACCGACTGCTGGACCTGTTCCCCACAAACGAGCGGGAGCTGGTCCGCCAGGCACTGGCGACCTCGATTCGCGCCATTGTCAGCCAAGTGCTGTTGCCCTCGATCCGAGAAGGTTCCGACCGCATTCCGGCGGTCGAGGTCCTTTTGGCGACACCTGCGGTGCGAAAACTCATCAGCGAAGGACGCGAGGCCGATCTGCCCGCCGTGATCCGTGCCTCCCAGCGGGAAGGCATGCAGGACCTCACAGAGAACCTCTGCAAGCTCGTGCAGGACGGATGGATCGATCCGAAAGACGCGTACAAATATGCTCCCAACGTGGAAGAACTGAAGATGGCCCTCAAGGGCATCCGGACAACCGCCGAGGGCATTCTCTAATCTGGCAAAGTGGAGTTCTGAATGACAGGGTCGCTGCTCATGGCCGTCGAATACGGCGGCTACATTTCAATTGTGAAACTGGTCGTGTTCCTGGCTTGTTACTTCCCGTGGCTCCTGCTGGTCAGCTGGGCGTACAAAGACGCCAAGGCGGTGGAGACCAGCGTGCCGACGTGGATTGGAATCCTGCTGGGGGGCGGCGTCCTGGCCATTCTGGTCTGGTGGCTGATGCCGCTGTTCATCGTGGGGGTGCTGGCCTACGTCCTGCTCGTGGGCGGGACCGCGCTGGCCTATGTCAAGCACCGCAACACCCACGTGCTGGACTTCGACAAAATCCTGACGATCGACCACATCAAGAGCCTGTTCACCCACTCCGAGAAACTCCACGCGATGGAGAACTTCACCTTCATCACAACGAACAACAACGAAGTCCCGCCGCCGGAACCCCGGACGCCCACGTTTTTCGGGTACCGGACCGCGTATGACGTTTTGACCGATGCCATCTGGCGACGGACCAGCACGATCAGTTTCTCGCCCAAGGGCGATGTCTACGAAGTGGTCTACAACATCGATGGCGCCGCAACGCAGCAGCCTCCGTTGCCACGGGATCAGATGGAATACCTGATCCACTTCCTCAAAGAGGTCGCGGGCCTGGACACCAAGGAGAAACGCAAACCTCAGAAAGGCAAGTTCCGCACCCGACAGGTCAAGGTCATTACGGATTGGGAAGTACAAACGGCCGGCTCGACCGCCGGCGAGCAAGTCCGCCTCAAACGCATCACCAAAGAAAGCGCGATGCGCCTCGGCGATCTGGGCCTGACGCAGGACCAGTTCGAGCAATTGGATCAGCTCCGGCAGACCAAGCAGGGGCTCTTCCTGGTCACAGGTCCCAAGAAGAGCGGCATCACCACGACGATGTACGCCCTGATCCGCAATCACGACGCATTCTTGAACAACATCAACACGATTGAAAAACAGCCTACGGGCCAGTTACTCAATGTCACCCAGACGGTCTTTTCTCTCACAGACACCGGCACCTCCACCTACGCCCGGAAGCTCCAGTCGATCGTTCGAATGGGTGCCGACGTCGTCGGCGTCGGGGAGTGCGAGGACGCCGAGACCGCCAAAATCGCTAGCGCCGCCGCCAAGGACGGCAAAATCGTCTATGTCGTCATGGAGGCCGACAGCGTGCTCCAGGCAATGGCCCGCTGGCTCAAATTCGTCGAGGACCGCAAGCTCGTGGCCGAAACGCTCATCGGGATCAGCAACCAGCGGTTGCTTCGCAAGCTATGCGAAACGTGCAAACAGGGGTACGCCCCGAACAAGGAACTGCTCAAAAAATTCAACCTGCCGGCCGACAAGGCCAAGGTCCTGTACCGGCCGGGGAAAGAAATCTTCGACAAACGGGGCAAACCGTCGATGTGCGAGGAGTGTCAAGGCACCGGCTTCATCGGCCGCACAGGAGTCTTCGAGATGATCGTGCTGGACGACGAACTGAAGAAGGCCGTGCGAACCGTCAAACAGTTGCCCGAATTAGGTATGCAGTTCCGCAAGGCCAAGATGCTCTATATGCAGGAGCAGGCCCTTCGCAAGGTCATCGCCGGCACCACAGCGATCAATGAAATGCTTCGCGTGCTGGCCTCGCCCAAAAAGGAAGGCGCTCCGGCATCCCAGTGATCGGAAAACCAGGCTTCGGAAAAAGGCTATTTGTCAAAAGCCCCTGCAGTGTGCGGATCGCCGCGGGCGGCACAACAGGATCAATCGGAGAACATGTCATGGTCAGTATAGCAATGCTCGTCATCATGGCGGGATGTGCGGCATACCTGTTCCTCAAGGGCACTTTGGTCCAGGGGGTTACAATGATCTTCAACGCCTTGATCGCAGGATTCACGGCGTTTGGATTCTTTGAGATCCTCATGAACTACCTGATCAAGTACTCCCCCGGCATCGCGGCGTGGGCTCCCATGATCTGTTTCCTGCTTTTGTTCGTCCTGGTGTTTGCGATTCTCCAGGCCGTGAGCATGCAAATCAGCAAAGAGAAAATCGACTTTGGCAAACTCCCTGAGCAAATCGGCAGACCCGTCACAGGCGTCCTTCTGGGCTACATCGTCACCGGCCATGTGCTCGTCGCCGCGGCCATGGCTCCCCTTCCCAGTCGGTACCCATACGCACGATTCGAAGGCCGCAATCCGAATCCCGCCGCTCCGCGCAAAGCCTTGCTGAGTCCCGATGGCTTCGTGACTTCCCTGTTCGGATCGATCAGCGCCGGCAGCTTTGCTCCCATGGGTGAGCCCAAGAGTTTCGCGATGCTTCACGCGGGATTCATCGATC
>JAGPGT010000077.1 GCA_018055905.1 Phycisphaerae bacterium | reverse complement strand
GTCGTGCAGGCGGAGTTCAAAAAGCACAGAATCTCCGACCCCTCGCACTTCAAGAGCGACGACCGACCGCTGGAACAGATCAACTGGACGGACGCGGCCCTGTACTGTAACGAGCGGTCCCTGGCGGAAGGATTCGAGCCCTGCTACGACGAGGAGACGTGGGAGTGCAACTTCGACGCCACCGGTTACCGCCTGCCCACGGAGGCCGAGTGGGAGTACGCCTGCCGGGCCGGAACCGACACGAAGTACAGCTTCGGCGACCGCCCCGCCCAACTGGGCTTCTATGGCTGGTACGTTGACAATTCCGCCGGAACCACGCATCCCGTGGGTCGCAAACGGCCCAACCCCTGGGGCCTGTACGACATGCACGGCAACGTCGCCGAGTGGTGCAACGATCGCTATGATCCGAACTATTACGCCCGCAGCCCCTCCGAAAACCCGCGAGGACCCGCCCAGGGTCAGGAGCGGGTCATCCGCGGCGGCGCGTGGAACTCCAATGCCGCCTCCTGCAAATCCACCTATCGCGCCGGCGACCCGGCCATCGACGACACGTGCCTGGCCAACGACGCGATCGGATTTCGATGCGTCAGAAGAGGACCGACCGAATCGCCAGCGAGCGAGGGAGGCGCCATCATGCCGTCCGATCCCAGACCCAAGACCGCGTTCGTCTACCACGACCTCTACTTGGAGCACAAGACCACGCCGGGACATCCCGAATCACCCGGGCGGCTGACCGCCATCGTCGAGCATCTCAAAGCCGTTCATCTCGACAGCGAGCTGGCCGCACTGACGCCCGAACCGGCGTCCCAGAAATGGATTCAAACCGTGCATACAGCCGGCTATATCGAACGGGCCCGCAAGGCGTGCGCTGAGGGCGACGACTACCTCGACACCGGCGACGTCCCCATCTCGACGCGGTCGTACGAGGCCGCGGTGATGGCCGCAGGAGGCGTGCTGACCGCGGTGGACGCCGTGATGAAAGGCCAGGTCGAGAACGCCTTCTGCGCCGTGCGCCCGCCGGGCCATCATGCGCTGGCCGACCGGGCGATGGGCTTTTGCATCTTCAACAACGTCGCGATCGGAGCCCGGTACGTCCAACAGCAGTATGGCCTGGCCAAAGTCCTGATCGTCGATTGGGACGTTCATCACGGCAACGGCACGCAGGCGACGTTCTTCGATGACCCCAGTGTCCTGTACTTCAGCGTGCACCAGTACCCATTCTATCCCGGCTCAGGCACCGAGTCCGAGACCGGAAAAGGCGCGGGTGTCGGAACGACGATCAACGTCCCGTTGCCCGCCGGCTCCGACGACGACGACTTCCTCGAAGCGTTCGAAAAGAAGCTCACGCCTGCGGCCGACTCGTTCGGTCCCGACTTCGTCTTCGTCTCGGCGGGCTTCGACGCCCACGAGAACGACACCCTGGGCGGCATGCGAGTGACTACCGCCTGTTTCGGCAAACTCACCCAGATCGTCAAAGGGATCGCCGAACGCAATTGCCATGGCCGGCTCGTCTCGGTCCTCGAAGGCGGCTACGGCCTGGACGGTCTGGCCTCGTCGGTAGAGGCTCATCTTCGCGTTTTGATGGACTGACAATCGAATGCTCTTTCAAACCCCGCTATTCCTCATCTTCTTCGCGGTCGTCTACAGCGTTTACCTGCTCATCAAAGGAACGCGCCTGCGACTGCCCTGGCTGCTGGTCAGTTCCTATGTCTTCTACGCGTGGTTAAGCCCCCTGTACCTGATCCCGCTGGCTTACGCGACCGTCGTCGACTATTTCGTAGCCGGACGGATCGAGGCCGGTTCGCGGAAGCGCGCCTGGCTGACCCTGAGCATCGCGAACAACCTGCTGGTGCTGGGCTACTTCAAGTACGCGAGCTTCTTCGCGGAAAACGTGAACGCCCTGCTGTCGGCGATGCGCACGCCGTATGAGATTCCCGTCCCGAGCCTCCTGTTGCCGGCGGGCCTGTCCTTCTTTCTCCTGCAATCGATCGGCTACACGATCGACGTTTATCGCGGCACAACAAAACGGGAAAAGAGTTTCCTCGCCTATGCAACCTTCGTGTCGTTCTTCCCGCGACTGCTGGCCGGACCGATCGAGCGGGCCAACCACCTCTTGCCCCAACTGCACGGCGCAGGCCGGGTCACCCTGCGAGACTTCACCGACGGCCTGTCCATCTTCGTCGTGGGCTACTTCAAGAAAGTGGCTCTGGCGGACTACCTGGCGATCTATGTCGCAAGCGTCTACGGCTCACCCCAGCAGCAGCAGTCCCCTGCCCTGCTGCTGGCGACGTTTCTGTTCGCCTGGCAGATCTACTTCGACTTCAGCGGCTACACCGACATGGCCCGCGGCGTCGCGCGGATGATGGGCATCGGTCTGATGCTCAACTTCGACAATCCGTATCTGGCCGTCAGCATGGGCGACTTCTGGAAGCGGTGGCACATCAGCCTGTCATCCTGGTTCCGCGACTACGTCTATATCCCGCTGGGCGGCAATCGCAAGGGCAAGTTCGCCACGTACCGCAACCTGTTCCTCACGATGGTCCTCTCGGGCCTCTGGCACGGCGCCGCCTGGACGTTCGTCCTCTGGGGCGCAGTCCACGCCCTGGGCAACTTCGCGACGCGCGAGTTGGAGCGAACGCCCTTTTACGTCCGCAGGCTGCCGACGATCGTCAAGCAGCTCTTCGTGCTTGCGATGGTGACGTTCGCCTGGATCTTCTTCCGCGCCGCCAGCATCGGCGACGCATGGACGATCGTGACGCGGATCTTCACCTCCGGCCTGTCCGACCCCAAGTGCCCTGTGCTGGTCGTCGTCCTGATCGCGGCGGTTTGGATCTATCAGTACCTCTTCGAATCGCGACTGCGGTCGATCCTGGAGATCCGCATCGTGCGGATTGTCCTGATGATTCTGTTGTTGACGTACCTCGTCCTGACCGTTCCGGCCGAGGGCCAGCCGTTCATTTACATGCAGTTCTAGAGAAGATGAATACAGATCAGACAAGTGACGTGACACCGTTCGATTGCTCGCACTCGCTGCGGCTCTCGGCTGTCGACTGGATCATCGTGGGCGTGGCGATGCTGGCAATCCTCGGCCTGGCGCCGATCCTCTGGCAGCGTTGCGAACGCTTCGAGCCCGGCGACGACTACCGCATGCCCTACGAACTGAGCAGCAGCTACTGGCTCTACAGCCGCTACAGCAGGCAAGCGTGCGACAAGCGAAAGACGCTCGTCATCGGAGACTCGGTCGTCTGGGGCCATTACGTCCCTGCGAACCAGACGCTCTCGCACTACCTCAACGAGTTCACCGGCCGGTGGCAGTTCGCCAATCTCGGTCTGGACGGCACGCACCCTGCGGCCCTCGAAGGCCTGCTCCGCTTCTACAGTCCCAAACTCCGCGGACACGCGGTCCTGCTACACTTCAATCCGCTCTGGATGACCTCGCCCAAGCACGACCTCCAGACCGACAAGGAATTCCATTTCAACCACCCGGACCTCGTCTCGCAGTTCATGGTCCCGATCCCCTGCTACAAAGCCCCTTTCGCCAAGCGGGCAAGAATCGCGATCAAGCGGACGATCCCTTTCGCGAATTGGATCGCGCACCTGCGGGCCACCTACTACGACAGCACGGACATCCAGACCTGGACGCTGCGACATCCGTACGCGTGCCCGCTGAAGCCGCTGACGCGAGGCTTGCCCGATTCGGTGGGCGTGCCAGAACCCGCGGGTGAAACGTGGGTTCAGAAAGGGGCCAAGAAGCAAGATGTGACCTGGGTCAGATTCGACACGTCGCTACAGTGGAAGTTCTTTCGCCGAGCCCTCGATCTGTTGCAAAACCAGGGCAACCGCGTCTTCGTCCTGGTGGGCCCGTTCAACGAACACATGCTCAACGAGGCCGACGCAGCAGACTACGAGGCGATCAAGACGCAAGCGGCCGATTGGCTCGTGAAAAACAACATTCCCTTTTCCCTGCTGCGACCGCTGCCGCCGGAGCACTATGTAGATGCCAGCCACCCCCTCGGCGAAGGCTATGCCCTATGGGCCAGGAGATTGCTGGAGGATCCCGTGTTTGTCAGATGGATCCGCTGACCGCGGAAGATTGCTCCCGATTCATCCTTCCGCCACGGCGTCGACGACGTCGTGGAACGACTGGGGCACGGGAGCTTCGACGGTAATCGTCTCTTCCGACGGCAGCCGAACGGTTAGATGCCTGGCGTGCAACATCATGCGAGGGTAGGCACGCTGGATGGCGCGGTCCCCGTACAGGCGATCGCCTACGATCGCATGACCGATGCTGTAGAGGTGTACGCGGATCTGGTGCCTCCGGCCGGTGTGGGGATAGGCTTCGAGGAGCGTGTGGGCGGGCAATCGCCGCACGACCTGGTACTTGGTGAGGGAGGGCTTGCCATGCTGGGCGTTGACACCGACCCGGCCGGAACCGAAACGGGCCAGCGGTTTGTCGATGTGGCCCCAGTCGTCCTCGATCACACCGTGGACGAGAGCCAGATACGCTTTGCGAACTCTGTGGGTCTCGAACTCCATGTTCAGGCGCCGATGGGCCTCGGCATGGCGGGCGAAGAGAATCACGCCGCTGGTGTCTTTGTCGATCCGGTGGACAATCAGCAGTGTCTCACCCCGCTCGGCGCACAGTCGCTCGAATAGCGAAGGTTCCTGTGGGTTCTGTTCGGGAATCGCCGCAAGTCCCTCGGGCTTGTTCACCGCGATCAAATCGGTATTTTCGAACAGGATCTCAAATCCGGTTCTGGTCATCCGTACTTGTTTCGAATTTGGAGTTCCGATATTCGGATTTACAGTCCACCTTCACCGCCGGATCATGTCTCACGATCTGGCCGGCCAGGTCCATAGTACGAGCAATACGTCCGGTCGGACTCCCAGACGGTGACGCAGTGAAGCTTCCCGGATTCGAAGCGGCCTTCCAATCGTTCCCAAGCAAAAATCGCGAGGTTCTCCACTGTCGCGATTCGTTTCTCAAATCCGGGTACGTCGACGTTAAGGTTCTTGTGGTCGACCAGTTGCATCAGGTGCGTATCGACCGTTCGCTCGAATTGCCCGATCTTCAGGGCAGGCCCCCCCGCGGGCATCGCGACCGTCACTTCCACGACGTAGTTGTGTCCGTGGCCGGTGGGGTTGGCGCACTTACCGAAGACCTCGAAGTTCCATTCGGGCGAGAACGCGTCGTTCCACAATTTGTGTGTGGCGGCGAATTCGAACTTCTCGCTGAAGTACATCGTGTCCGGGTCCTTGCTGTCCATCGCCAGTTTCCTGAAGGGGTTCAATTTCAAACAGAGCCGGTCCACCTGAACCGAGTCGAACTTGTCGGCCAGATGCTCGCAGGCCGACCATAGAATCTGGGAGGCGGCGACGAGAGGGATATGCTCGCCACGGCGCAAGTGCTCGCGAATCCTACGGGCGAAGACCGGCACGGCGGATTGTCGAACAACGCGGTCGATGTCGCTGACATTCACCAGCAATCCGGTCTCGGGCCGGATCGGGCCGACCAGCTCGGCCGCAAGCTCGAGATATATGCTTAACCCCTCCCCGGCGGGCTTGGACGCGTACGAATTGCACCCCGGACTGTCCTCGTCGAGGAACGGGTTGATCGAGAACCGCACGAACCTGCCCAAACGAACCATCGATGTTCTATCCTCTGCGGTTCAACTCTTCCACAACCTTCACGCCTTGTCGTTGTGCATCAGGCTCAGGACCTCGCTTCGACTGCGGGCGTCGCGTTTGAAGATACCGCGAAGGGCCGAGGTAACCATCATCGAGCCGGGCTTGCGGATGCCGCGGATCGTCATGCAGCTGTGCGAGGCGTGGAGCACGACCGCCACGCCCTGCGGTTTGAGCTTGTCCATGAGAAAGTCGGCGATCTGGCCCGTCAGACGCTCCTGGCACTGGAGCCGGTGGGCGAAGCAGTCCACGATCCTCGCCAGTTTACTGACGCCGAGAACCTTGCCGCTGGGAAGATAAGCTACGTGGGCCTTGCCGATGAACGGCAACATGTGGTGTTCGCAGATGCTGTAGAACGGGATATCGCGAAGCAACACGATTTCGTCGCACGGTTCGGTGAACACGCTCTCGATATGAACGTTGGGATCATCGAACGTGCCGCCGAGCAGCTCGCCGTACATCCGAGCGACTCGTTCCGGCGTCTTTTTCACCCCCTCGCGTTCGAGGTCTTCCCCGACGGCCAACAGGATCTCCTGCACCGCTTTGCGGATTCGGTCGGTGTCGATGGTCTTTCTCACTTCACTCATCAGCGTTTCTTCTCAACCAGATTCATCAGGTAGGTGGTCAGCAGTCGGACGCCGAACCCGGTACTGCCCAGAGAGGCATATTCGGTGGGCTTGACGAACAGATCCATACCCGCGATGTCCAGGTGCGCCCACTTCGTTTGGCCGACGAACTGACGGAGGAATGCCGCCGCGGTGCAGGCGCCGCCCCAGCGAGAACCGCTGTTCTTGAGATCCGCGATCTTGCTCTTGATCTCGTCGGCATACTCGTCGTCGCAGGGCAGGGGCCAGACGCTCTCACCGCTGTCTTCGGCGGCCTTCCGGATCTCGGCGATCAACTCGTCGTCGTTGCCCATGAGACCCGCCTTGTATGTCCCGAGAGCGACCATACACGCCCCGGTCAATGTCGCGATGTCAACCACAA
Source organism: Phycisphaerae bacterium (assembly GCA_018055905.1). Taxonomy (GTDB): domain Bacteria; phylum Planctomycetota; class Phycisphaerae; order Sedimentisphaerales; family Anaerobacaceae; genus PLanc-01. The sequence continues at coordinate 9,498 of JAGPGT010000077.1, read as the reverse complement.
CATCACACTTTTGCTTGACGGCATAAGTGATCGCATCACACAGGATCATGCGGCCCTCGGCGTCGGTATTGAGGATCTCGACGGTCTTGCCGCTGTAGGTGGTGACGATGTCGCCCGGTCGAAAGCTCGTACCGCTGGGGAGGTTCTCCGCAGAGGGGATCACACCGAAAACATTGATCGGAAGACCCATTTCGGCAACTGCACGCACCGTCGCCATCACCGAAATCGCGCCGCTTTTGTCAAGTTTCATCTGGTCCATGTCCTGCGCGGGCTTGATGCTGATACCTCCGGAATCGAAGGTGATTCCTTTGCCGACCAAGGCCACCGTCGGCAACCCCGCTACCGGCCTCTTGAGGGGCGTGTACTTCAGCACAATCAGTCTGGGCTTGTTTTCACTGCCGGAGCCCACCGCGAGGATTCCACCCATTTTGTTTTGCTGGAGCTTCTTTTCATCGAAGATCATGCACTTGACAGTCCGAAGACCACGGACCATTTCCTGCGCTGCTCTCGCCAGAGCGGGTGGATCGATCACGTTTCCCGGTCGGTTGGCCAGAGTCCTCGCGGCGTTCTGGACCCGTCCGACGATCGCACCGGTCGTCACCCCCGACGAAAGGCTCCTGATCTGTGAGGCGTCGGAGTCAATGATCTCAGCGATAAGCGAACTTGGGCGTCCGTTGCCGTTGTCCGTAACGAATTCATCGTAGCGATAGCCGCCGAAATAGACGCCCTCGGCAATTACTCGACCCATGGTCCGGGCCTCAAAGCGGTCTGCAAACGACGGATGCAAGGCCAACGACATTCGATTGATCTTCATCTCCACGGCCCGGCTGGCCGCGGTACCCGCCGCTTTTCGCAGGGTGTCAAGTGTGACCTTCTTGCGCTCACCCAGGCCCAGCAGAAGCACCCGTTCGGCCGCGATCCGGCCGTTGCCATAGACGATCGCGAAGGTTTTGGATTTACCGGTGAAATCGCCGATCCTAGCCAGTCGTTCGAAATCCCCCCCAAGCTCGTCGTCGAGGGCTCGAAGGATCGGTCCTGGGTCGCCCGCGTCGGAAAATCGTCCGACAACCAGCATGTCCGTCTTGCATTTGACGAGGTCAACCCGTCGCGTGGTCACATTGACATCAATGATCTGTTTCATGAACGGTCCGTTGTTTGTGGGTCAATCCTCAGTTTTTCTTCGCCTTGTCTTTGGCCCGGTGGTGCAGATAACTCTCGATAAACGGCTCGATCTCGCCGTCGAGGACGGCATGCACATTTCCGGTTTCGTAACCGGTGCGATGATCCTTGACCAATTGGTACGGTTGAAGGACGTAGCTGCGGATCTGGCTGCCCCAAGCGATTTCGCCCTTGTCGCCATAGAGCTTGTTCATCTCCTGGTCGCGTTTTTCCTGCTCGAGCCGTTCGAGTTTCGCCTGCAAAATGGCTAAGCCCATTCGCTTGTTCTGTGCCTGGCTTCGCTCGTTGACACACTCGACAACGATGCCCGTCGGAATGTGGCGGATGCGGACCGCTGTGGACACTTTGTTGACATTCTGGCCGCCGGCACCGGACGACCGGCGGAAGTAGACGATATCGAGATCAGCCTCCTTCAAAGTGCAGTCCGTTTCAGGCAGTTCAGGCAGCACATCGACCGCCACGAAACTCGTGTGCCGCCGGGCGTTGGCATCGAACGGGCTGATCCGCACGAGTCGATGCACGCCACACTCGCATGAGAGCTTGCCGTACGCGAACGGACCCATTACTCGTAACTGGATCGAGCGGATACCGGCCTCTTCCCCCGGTGTGATGTCCAGTTCTTCGTATTTGTATTTGTTCGCGTCGAAGTATCGCGTGTACATACGAAGCAACATGCTGGCCCAGTCGCAACTCTCGGTACCGCCCGCCCCGGCGTGAATCGCGAAGAAACAATTCCGCATGTCTTCCGGACGCGACAAGAGTCCCTGAAGTTCCACCTGTTGGCATCGCTTCTGGGCGGCCTTGGCGTCTGCTTCGACTTGAGCCATCTCGTCTGCATCGCCTTCCTCTGCGGCCAACTCGAACAGTTCCGCAAGATCCTTGACCTCCTTCTGCAGATTCTCAACAGGCTCGACGACCGCCTTGAGAGCGCTGAGTTGTCCGACTACCGCCTGGGCCCGTTCCTGGTTGTCCCAGAAACCGGGCGTGGCCATCTTATTGCCCAATTCCTCCAACTGCGCCTTCTTGCCCGGCAAGTCAAAGCCAGTCCCGGATCTTTTCGACCCGGGCCTCAAGCTCGCCGATGATCGTCTTGAGTTCCGCAACTTCCATCACAACCCTTTCAGGATTCTTTGCGATTTACTTTTGACGATTCCCAGACCCCGCCTTGCACCGGATGTGTCCAAGGTTATTTCCGCCAAATAGCAAATCGAAAAATAACAGTTTAGGTAAAAAGGGGTTTATACCATATCCTGCCCTGACATGCAATCGGGCACCCGAGGTTTGCAACGAACCGTCTTCCTTCGGTGGGAGGCTTCGATCTGCAGGCAGATCGTTCTTGCATTGGGTCGGGGCGACGCGGTAACATGCCGGCTCGGAGTCCATGGAAGGATTGGAGTATGACCAGAAACAAACGCGTCGCGTTCACCATTCCGGAGCAACAGTGGAAAGGCCTGTCCGCGCTGGCGGGCACATTCGGGGTTTCGGCCGAAGAGGTTGTCCGTCAGTCGTTGCCGGACGATGCCGTCATAGGCTTGTTCTTTCAATGTCGGGTGTACGAGCCCCGACTCAAGTGGGACGACATGGCGCAGGCAGGCCGCGAGGCCATTCGCGAACGGCTGCGAGAAGTATACATGAAAGGGGTCCGCGAACACGTCGCAAGACTGGGCGTCAGCCTGGAATCCACCTCAGAAGAGGTCGAGGCCGCCAAGAAGCGAGCCCTTGACGAACTCCAAGCCGACGGCGACCGATCTCCGAAAGTCCAAATCGCGAAGGCCCAGGAAGACTCCGTCTATCTCGGCTATCTATACGAAGCCTGGAAACACGCCAAAGCCGGGGTTCAGGGGTATGAAATCGCGATGGTGGAGATCCAGGGGGCCGCTTCAACCGCTCCTCACACCGCTTGGGCGGTTCTCAAAGACGGTTGCATCGTCTGATGCCCGTACCAGAGCTTCCACTGAGATCTTGTTTGCCTGCAATCCACCCCTGCGACGAAGAGAAGTATTTCTTTTTTTCATCCATCCAGACTTTCTGCAAAGAATCTCTTGCACAAAATGAATTTATATTCATAATATGAACATATATATTCAAAATGAATATAAGTTCATGGAGATTTGTGATGCCCACACCCGGACCATCGAGAAAAGAACGGGAACGTGAACAACACCGCCAGGAGATCCTCTCTGCCGCCTTGGAACTGTTCGCAGAAAAAGGATTTCACAACGTTTCCATGCAGGAGATCGCAACCGCGGCGGAGTTCGCCACCGGAACCCTGTACAATTTTTTCCCCAGCAAAGAGGACTTGTTCTTCGAATTACTGGTGAGCACCGCGGAAAAAAGCTTGGGCATCATCCTTCCGGTACTGGACGGATCCGAAGACGAGCGAGAAAAGCTCTCCCGCTTTATCCGTCAACAAGAGCGGATCATTCGGGAGCACCGCAAAGCCCTGCGGTTGTACGTTCTGGAGGGCAGGGGGCGATGTCTGCCAGGGCCCCGCGTGGAAGCCAAGAAAAAAGAAATCGACGAACGGATCGTTTCGCAGCTGAGCAAGGTGATCGCGGCCGGGGTGTCCAAAGGGCTCCTCAACGACGTCGACCCGGTCATGGCAGCCAAATGCCTGTCCAACTCGCTGGAATCGTTGATCCTGGCCGCAGTCCACGAGTCACAAGCTATCGACGTCAATGCCGATCTGGCAAAGCTCCAAGACGTGTTTTTCAGAGGGTTGATCAAACCATAGGAGGTGAACGTGACGCATAACGTACGGCGGTGGTTCTCGCTGCCCTTGCTGGTCCTGATGCTTCTGGCGGGTTGCCGCTCCTACGAGGGGACGCAAATCCGTCGAGAGCATGCTGACAGTTATCCGCAGACTCTTCGAGAGAAAACCGTTGTGATTCTCTCGCAGCGAAAGGCCCTGAGCCTGGAAGACTGCATCGCCATCGCGATGGAGAACAATCTCGATGCGCAAAGCGCCGCGATCGAAAAGCGAATCGCCAAGCTCGAACGGCGAATCGCCTTCGCGAATTTCCTTCCGGCGCTGAGCCTGAACTACTCGCATTATGAATTCGATCCGACGATTTCTCTGCCGCTGTCGGACGATGAGACCCTGCGGATTGACAACGCCAAAGCCTTGCTCTGGAACGCCAGTGTCGCGGTCTTCAACCCGGCGACTTGGTTTCTCTACGGCATGCACGCCCGAGGCGAAGAGATCGCCGATCAGGTCACCCTTTACACCAAACAGATGACCGCACTGCAGGTGACGATGCTGTATTTCCAGTGTCTGACGCTGGAACAGGCCCAGCGGTCGATCGCGGCCGATGCAGAGGCTGCGGAGGCCCTCCATGCGGAAGTCGCCGCATTGGCAAAGGAAGGCCTCGTCAGCGGCTGGCAGGCAGACCAGGCGGATGTCTACGCCAGAGCCCGAAAGGCCGAGTTGGCGAGGACCCGCCGGAGACGGGAACAGACGATGTCGGCTCTGCTGGCAACCATGGGGCTTTCCCCTCTGACCGAGATTTCCCTAACGGAGCAGACGCCTCTGACCCCGCCCGAAGGATCGGTGGAGGAACTGATCCTGGAGGCCCTGTTGAACCACCCGTCGCTGCATATCGCGGACCGCCGAATCGCCATCGAAAAAGAAAAAGTCAAACTGGCGATTTCGAATTTCCTACCTGTGCTGGGCGCGTTCGCCTACCATCCGGACTCGATCGATTCGTCGCTGGCTCCTTCGAACCAGTGGATCTACGGCCTAGCGGGTACGATGACGCTCTTCAACGGCTTCGCAAATATCAACGAGTACAAGGCCGCTCGCCAGAAACGGGAAAAGGCGTTCATCGCACGGGAACAAACGACGCTGACGTTGATGCTCGAAGTCATTCGAGCCCGCCAGAACCTGGACACCGCACAGGATCAATTGGACCTGGCCGAACGGGCGAGGATCGTCGCATCCCGACGGAACGCCGAGGCGATCCAGAAACGCAAAGAAGGATTGATCGGGCCGGCGGAGCTGCTTCAGGAAGCCGCGGAGCAGACAAAAGCGCAAATGCAGGTCTTGGCGGCTCGATTCCAGCACCAGGTTGCCACAGCTACGCTGCTGAACGTGATAGGAAAGACCGAAACAGATGTCGAGGTAAAGGCACATGACAATCAATCGTGAAGGCACCGCCGGTAAGAGCCGGCTGGGACGAACAGCAACCTATATCGCAGCGCTGACCTTGATCGGCCTTCTGGCGGTGGTGAGCCGGGGCCTGTACGCGCGCGCGACCGCCCAAACGAAGACCGAGGCGAGTACCCCAACCGACGCTAGACGGATGCCTGTGGTCGTCGTACCGGCTGCGATACGGACATTCCACAGAAGCCTCGCTGTGCAAGGCAACGTCGAAGCGAAGGCGTGGGCTGTGGTCTCGCCGCGGGTTGGAGGGACGATCGAAGCCGTCTTTGTCGAAAAAGGCGACACGGTAATCGCGGGTCAGACAAAGCTCTTCGCCATTGATCAGGCGAATCTCGAACGGGCGGTGCGGATTGCCGAGCATGCGCTCGACGTCGCTCGCTCATCCACGAAGGAAAAAGAGGCGAGCCTCGAACGGGTCGAGGTGGACTTCCACAAGGCCTCGCTGGATTATGAGCGATTCACCCGTCTGCGCGAGAATGAGGCGGTCACCGTCGACGCCTTCGAGCAGCAGCAGTCGCGATATCAGCAATTGCTGGCGGCGACAAAACATGCCCGGACGCTCGTGGAGTTGTCCCGGTCCCAGGAGCGTCAGGCCGAGGTCTCGCTGGAGATCGCCAGAAAAAACCTGGCCGATGCGTTGATCGTGGCCCCGATCAGCGGCACCGTTAGCGAGCGGTTCCACGAACCCGGCGAAATGGCCAATCCCGGCAATCCCATCCTGCGAATCGATGATCTCTCCGTCGTAGAGATCGCTGCGTTCCTGCCGGTGCAATACTATCCGCAGGTGGCGGTCGGTCGGACCGCGATAAACGTCAGGGTAGGCACGATTGAGCTCAAGGACCTCGTGGTCAGTTATCGAAGTCCCACCGTCGACCCCAAGCTGCGGACGTTTGAAGTCAAGTGCCTGGTGAAGGACCCGCCGGAAGGGATCGTGCCCGGCGCAATGGCCAACCTTACGATTGTGTTCGAGAGTCACCAGGGCCTAGGTGTTCCCTCGTCGTCGATCATCGAACGCTCGGGCAAACCGGTCGTTTTCGTCGTTCGCAACGGTGCGGCGGTCCAGGTATCCGTCACTCCGGTCCTGGAGACCGACGGCTGGACCGAGATTGTCCCAACCGAAGTGAAAGACAAGGAACAGATCGTCACCGTCGGTCAGAATATGCTCAATGACGGCGCGGGGGTCGAGGTCCAGCAGGAGGATAAGTAATGTTTTTGTCCGATTCATCCATCCGCCGGCCGGTGGCGATGACCAGCCTGATCATCGGCCTGACTCTGCTGGGTTTAAACGCCTACCGCAAGCTGGGCCTGGAACTGATGCCCAAGATGGACGTGCCATACATCACCATCACAACCGTCTATCCCGGCGCCAGTCCCGAGCAAATCGAAACCGATGTCGCCAAGCGGATCGAGGACCAGGTCGTCACCATCGACGGACTCAAACACGTCAGTTCCGCCTGCATGGAGAACGTCTGCCAGACCTTGTTGGAATTCAACCTGAACGTGAATGTGGACATTGCGGCCACCGACGTTCGCGAGAAGCTCGACCTGATCCGCGACGATTTCCCCGCGGATGTGGAAGACCCCAAGATCCTCAAATTCGACATCAACGCACAGCCGATCATTCACATGGCCCTGACGGGGGACGTCCCGCTCGACGAGTTGTACGATTACGCCGACAACACGCTGCGAGACCGGCTCACCGTCCTGGCCGGTGTCGCGAATGTCGATCTCATCGGCGGGGCCAAACGCGAAGTGCACGTCCTGCTCGACCGCGAGAAGCTCGCGGCCCGGGGGCTGTCCAGCATGAACGTCGTTCAGGCCGTCCAGCAGGCGGTGCGGACCATCCCGAGCGGTCGCGTGACAGACCACGGGCGCGAATTCTCCGTGAAGTTCGACGCCGAATACAAGGACGTCCCGGAAATCGCCACGCTCCAGGTGGCGGGGAAGAACGGTCAACGATGCTACATCCGTGACGTCGGCCGGGTGGTGATGACGACTGCAGAACTTCGCCAGAAAGCCGCAGTCGACGGCCGACCCTGCGTGTACATCAAAGTCGTCAAGAAGGCCGAAGCCAACGCAGTGAAGGTGGTGCACAACGTCAGAAACGCGGTGGAGACCCTCAATCGGCAACTTCCAGGCGGCATGAAACTGATTTGGATCACCGACGACGGACGATTCATCGAAGCCACCGTCCGAAGTGCCTGGAGCAACATCGGGCAGGGCATCCTCTTGACCGCGGCGATTCTGTTCTTCTTCCTGTACAACCTCCGGGCGACCCTTGTGGTCGCGATCACGATGCCACTGACGGTCGTCATCAGCCTGTTCTTCATGCAACTGGCCGGCTACACGCTCAACACCTCGACGTTGATCTCGATCGGCCTGTCGATCGGCATCCTCGTGACCAACTCCATCGTGGTCCTGGAGGCCATCGTCTCGCGTCTCAAGGAAACGGGCAACCCGAAGGAAGCCGCGCGGCTGGGGGCCAAGGAAGTCGCGGTTGCGGTCCTGGCCAGCGCGGGCACGAACATCGTCGTGCTGTTTCCCATCGCGATGATGGGCAGCATCGTCGGCCAGTTCATGAGGCCTTTGGCCTGGACCATGCTCATCATGACCGCGGTGTCGCTGTTCATCTCGTTTACATTGACGCCGATCCTGTGCTCGATCCTGCTCAAGCCCTCCCCCAACCGGCAGAAGGGCCTCTTGCACCGGATGGAGACGGGTTTCAACCGCATGCTGGACAAGGTGATCGCCGGGTACCGTTGGATACTTTCCTTCAATGAGAAGCACCGGCCGGTGGCGGTGGTCATCCTCATCGTGACCGTCGCGATGCTCATCCACGCGATGTCCTTGGGCGGCAAAGTTGGGTTCGGCTTCGTCGCCAACACGGACCAGGGTCGGATTTTCGTCAAACTAGAATACCCCACGTGGTATAGTCTCGACCGGGCGATTGAGCGGGTTCGACTTGTCGAAGAGCGGCTCAAAGACGTGCCCGAGCTCCGACACGTGCTCAGCTCCATCGGCAAGGTCGAAGGCGTGATCGGACAATCCACGCAAGGCGTCTATCTCGCTCAGTTGCTGTTGACCTTCTCCGAGCGAGACGAACGGACCCTCTCGATCGAGGACCTCCAGACCGAAGTCCGCAAGCGTCTGGCCGGGTATCCGGAGTGCATCATCACCGTCACTCAGCCTGCGATGATCGGCGGTCAGAATCAAGACATCGAACTGTTGATCGCCGGGGATGAGCTGGCGACCCTCAATCGCCTCGCGCTCGACACACAAACCCGCGCCGGCCAGATCCAGGGGATCAAGGACATCGACACAACCGTCCGCGCAGGCAAACCCGAGATGGCCATCCTGCCCAAGCGAGCCACCCTGGCGGACCTGGACATTGCGGCAATCAGTCTCGGCCTGACCCTACGAGCCAACCTCGAAGGCATCGAGGCCGGCACCTTCAAACGAGGCGACCGCAACTACGACATCGTCGTCGAACTAGAGGATGAGCCGGGACGGGATCAGGTCGAGCATTTTCTCTTCCCCGGCGCGCCGGGTCGGCCAATCCTCCTTTCAAACCTGGCCGACGTGGAACAACGCATCGCGCCCGTCCAGATCACCCGACAGGACAAACGACGCGTAACCAAAGTCTTCGCCAACCTCAAGCCCGAGTTGGCTCTGGGTAACGCGGTCAAGAAAATCACCGAGACGATCGATTCCGAAGTGCGGTTCCCGCCGGGCTACGAATATTGGTTCTCGGGTATGTACGAGCGAATGTCCGAGGCGGTCGCCGCCTTCGGCGAGGCGGGTCTGATGGCGGTCATCCTGGTGATCCTGAGCCTGGCCGCGATCCTCGAATCGTACAAGCAACCCTGGCTGATCCTCGTGACGGTTCCGCTGGCTCTGATCGGCGTGATGTGGGCCCTGGCGCTGACCGGCCAAAGCATGTCGATCTTCGTGCTCATGGGCATGGTGATGATGATCGGTATCGTCGTGAACAACGCGATCCTGATCGTGGACGGGTTCAACACGCATGTCCGCGAGGGGATTCCTCGCCACAAGGCGATGATCACAGCCTCTTGCGAACAGTTCCGACCCGTGATTATGATTACTCTGGCAGCGGTTCTGGGCATGCTCCCCCTGGCGATGAGCCGGGGTATCGGAGC
>JAGPGT010000292.1 GCA_018055905.1 Phycisphaerae bacterium | reverse complement strand
GATCGTACACCTTCTTGAGCCAGTTGGACGGATGGTCCATGTCGGGGTTCTCGTTGTGGACCCAGGTGGCCATCTGGCCGAAGAGGTAGGACCCGTTGCCCAGGCCCTGCAAATAGGTACGCAGCTCTTTCGCGGAAGAAGGGTTGTCCTTGCCCCAGGCCAGCACGGGAAAGAGTGCCATAAGCACCACAACTGTCAGTCTCCATGTCTTCATATCGATTCCTTTGCGATGAATCGGTAGTAGATGGCCCTTTGCTGGATCGTCAGGCGGTCACTTGCGGAAGGGCGTATCCGCGCCGTGGTCCGTCTGTCCCTTGATTGTACCCGCCTGCCAGGCTTGGGCCATCTCGATATCCTCTTGGACCTTCGCGGTGAGTTTCGGGATGTCCACCCAGCCCACGCGGTTGTAGAGGACCGGCTGGCGATTCTGTCGCACGTAGGCTCGGGAATACTGTCTCCAATGCTCCAGGGCCGTTTCCAGATGCTGGACCGCGGAGGCCTTCTGCTCCGCCTTGCCGGTGACGTCGAACAGGGCCAGGTCCACGGCCCCGAGGATCTTCTCGCTGTAGTAGTTGCCCAAGTGGGCCATCGCCTCCAGGTCGCCCAGGGTCAGGCGCAGTTCCTTGTTGTCGCCCTGAAGAGGCCGGAGGTCCGCCGTCATGGTGAGCGTGCCGGCCGCGTAGTCCCGCAGAGCCTCGGCCACCTGGACCGGCGTCACTTCCGGCGTGGGCTGGTCGTTCAGGATTCGCTGGCGATACTGGCGGATGTTGAGGATGCCGCTGCCGGGCATGGTCTGGCCTTCGATGAACTGGCGGACTGTGTAGAAGCCGCGATCGTCCGGGTTCTGCTTGCAGGCTTCGGGGAACCAGCGGATGTCGATGTCACCCCAATGGAAGCGTGTGATCTGGGGGAAGATCTTCGACGCCGTCGCCCAGGCCGTGAGGAGCCGATCGGCGGGGACTTCGGGGAACCGCGTCGCGAGGGTCCGCTGGAACAGCGCATCGGGCAGGTTGGGATCGAAGCTCAGCCGGCCCCAGAGCATGAAGCTGTACCACTGTTTCTTCATGACCAGTTGGCGGGGCGTCTCGGGCTCGGTGCTCAGGAACTCGCGACCCCAGCAGTAGCCGTCGGGGCCCATGTAGAAACCCGCCATCTTGTCCGGCCCGGGCATGTTGCGGACGAACGCCCGGGCGAATTCGGGATCGCCCCAGCGGAAGCTGTAGATGTCGTCGTTCCGCACGGTCAGCCAGGTGCGGAGCTTGGGCGACAGGTACGGCAGGGCCTCCTTGATGAAAGGCGGATTCGGCGTCGAGTACATGTGCGCGATCGCGTACTTAAAGCTGAAATCGAACGGGCCGGGGTACTGCTTCCACTCGTCGAGGACCTCGTCCAGACCTGTCATGTGGAAGCGGTGGATCAGCCGGAACTGCCTGTCGGGCTGGAGCTTCAGGGCGTCCCGGATGCCTTCGCCATAGGTTTGCCAGAGCCATTTCTCCTTCGAGAAATCGGGCGTCGGCTTCTTCATGTTCTCGCCCGCGGTGATGCCCATGCCCGCCAGCAGGGGGTACGTCAGGACCGTCTCGCGCACGCTGGCGCGGAAGTAGTCGATGGTCGTGGGGTTATCCAGGGCGGTGGTGATTCCGTACCTGGCGTCCTGGGCGCCCCAGACAAACGTATTCCACGTGAACCAGTACGTCTCGATGCCCCGGTCGCGGGCATGCCGCATGACGTCCCGCCAGAACTGGATCTTCTCGTCGATGGTGATCTTGCGGACGACCTCATAGCTCTTGAGCATCTCGGGCTTGACCATGTCCGAGGCGCTGTGGCTGAAGTTGCTGTCGAGCTTCATCGTGGTCCGCCAGACGTCGTCGAGTGCGACTTCCGGAAATTCCGGCACCTTGACGATCGACGGGAACGGGTGCAGGCTCCACAGGCTCAGGACGTTGTACCGGTGACGCGCCATCTCGTCGAGGAACTCCCGCCAGAAGTCCATGCTCCACATCTCAGGGATGTTCTGCTGGAAGGCGTCGCTGCTGTCGGAGTAGCTGGGAGTTCGCAGGTCCAGCGGGATGTTGAACTTGATGCCGCGCCGCTCAATGTGGGGGGCGTGGTCGGAGTCTTTCAGGTCGGCCAGCGTGCCCAGTCGAACCGCCTCCGCCAGATCCAGCCCGCCGTACATCAGGCCGTCGGGTGTCGCCGCGAGCACGCCGTACGTCGCACGCCCCTCTTCATTTCTGCATCGAATCGAATAGGCCTGCCAGACTGTGGATTTCGCCGGCGTCAGACCCAAGGTCTCAGCCCGGCCGTGCGGACTGGCCACCAACAGGATTCGCACCGCGCTGTCCGCTTTCACCGCCATATCGAGGTCCAGTTCGACGGCCGCGCCTCCTCTGGCCACGATCGCCCGCTGGATCTCCGACGCCGCGAAGGCCGCCTGCGGGATCGTCCGATCGTACCCGATCACCGTCCGGTCCGCCGCCGCACGTGCGGAACTGGCGCCCCCGATCAGACCGGCGCACACCCACAAGGCCGCGATTCTCACGATGTCGGGCAATTGTCCCTTGATACCTGGCATGGCTGCCTCCTATACGAGTCACGTGTCGAAAAGACCATGGAACTGCGCACAGAGTACTGGATGGGGGCGTATTCTGTAAACCCCGCAGAGGCGGGCGCCTGGAAAAGTGCTTGCATCGCACAGGGGCGAGCCGGAGAATGGCAGCAAGACAGCCGATTGTATCGGCCGGTCAATTCGCTGACCGGATGCGGTCAGCCCATGACTGAAAAGGAGGCTGCCCTGCTCCACCGGGCTTGGTTGCGGGGTCTGACGTTCGGGATACTCCTCCTGGCAAGCACCTGTGTTCGCGCCGTCGCACAGATCCCGAGGGAATAGTGTCAGACCTACACATTTCACAATCGGACACTCCCTCTCCCACCCGCCTCGGGCTCGGATTCAGCCAGCCGCCGGAAATCTGGCGACCGATATCGGTAATTGGTCGCCTTATGGGTCTGCGGTCCCTGTGGTTTAGGCAGGCTCCTATTCCAGGACGATGGTTTTGGGCGAGGCCATTAGTTGGGGGCCGTTGTGGTTGCCGAGGATGTTGTAGAAGCCGCTGTCGCTCCAGAAGACGAAGCCCGCCAGTTCGGGATAGCTGGTTTCGAGCTTCTTCAGGACGTCCATGCAATCACGCGGGGGATCGGACTGGCCGCGGATTCCCAGTTCGGACCACCAGAGGATCTTGCCTGCGGTCTTCTTTTTCTGCACGGCCCATTCGTACTCCGAGAAGGGCAGGCCGGTCCCGTAGGCGGATTTGCCCAGGATGTCCACGTAGGCGTCGCCTGGATAGTACTTCTCCAAGGCGCCGTGATTCTGCGTGGTGTGATAGGCCCAGAGGATGTTGTCGAGCCCTTTTTGCTTCGTGAAGACATCGTGGACGAGGCGGTAGAGCCTGATGGCGTTCTCGGGTCCGCCTTTGGCGTGCCACTTGTTTCGGTCGTCGCTCTCTACGAAAGGCGTGTAGATCACGGGAATTCCCTGATCCTTCAGCCATTGCAGATTGGCGGCCATGCGGTCCATCTGGCGATAGAAATGGGCCTTCGTCGGGTTGTCGTCGGGGGCGAAGATCAGATCGATATCGACGG
>JAGPGT010000293.1 GCA_018055905.1 Phycisphaerae bacterium | reverse complement strand
CAGGTTGCGACAACCGGCGAACCGACGCGATTTGAGGGTTTTGCGCAAACTCTGAATCGTTATTTCGATGTTCGGGCATATTGTCCCCGGCGAGGCCAATTCGTGGTTGTCTTCCACGATATCACCGAACAGAAGCTCGCCCAGCAGCGGGCGGACCAGCGCCAGGCGGAACTGCTTCATATGTCTCGGCTTAGCACGCTAGGGGAAATGGCGTCCGGTTTCGCCCATGAGCTTAACCAGCCCCTTTCGGCGATCATGAGTTTCGCCAGCGCCTGTTTGCGATCGGTCCAGCGGAGTCCTTTCGATTCGGAAAAACTCGCGACGAATCTGGAGCGAATCGTGGCCCAGTCCAATCGTGCCGGAGACATCATTCGGCGGATCCGGACCTTCGCACAGCGTCGCCCGCCTCAGTTGCAGGCCGTCAACCTCAACGAGTGTATCCGAGAGGTGTTAGACCTGCTCCAGTCGAGTCTTCACTATGCCGGCGTCACGACGGTTCAGGATCTGTCGGACGACCTGCCTACGGTCTTCGCCGATCCCGTTCAATTGGAGCAGGTGTTGGTCAACCTGATACGCAACGCCATCGAGGCCATGCAGGAAGTCGATCCGCCGCAGCGACGCCTCACTGTACGCACCTTCAGGCCGTCTGAGGACCTTGTCGCGGCGACCGTGTCGGACACCGGTCCCGGCATGGACGCCCAGACGATGTCGCGCGCGTTCGAACCATTCTATACGACAAAAAACAACGGGCTGGGCATCGGCTTGTCCATCAGCCGATCGATCGTCGAGTCACATCGTGGACATCTTTCGGTGACCTCAGAACCCAACCACGGATGTGAGTTCACGTTTACGCTGCCTGCGTCGCGGCCTGTGGAGGCTGACGACCCCGTCGAATCGACCGTAGGATCCCGTTGAGAAAGAATTGTCTCCAGACTTCTGATTGAACCGACAATGGGAGATGGCAGTCATGTCTGACCTGGAATCGACGGTTTTCATCGTGGACGACGACAAGGCGGTGCGTGACGGATTGGCGGAGTTGACGAGCACCGTGAAACTGAGAACGCAGACGTTCTCCAGCGCCCAGGAGTTTCTGGACGTATACGACCCTGCGCAACCCGGTTGTCTCGTCTTGGACGTGAGGCTGCCGGGCATGAGCGGACTGCGTCTCCAGGACGAGCTGATCTCTCGCGGCGCGGTCCTGCCGATTATCTTTATCTCAGGGCATGGCGATTTGCCCATGGCCGTCGAGGCCATGAAGAAGGGCGCCTACGACTTTTTGGAAAAGCCCGTCGGAGACCAGGTCCTTTTGGACCGCATCAATGCAGCCCTGGCCGAAGACAAGCGGAGACGGGAGTCCCGTGTCGAAGTCACTGCCCTCAAGCAGAAGCTGGATCTACTCACGCCGCGGGAACATGAAGTCCTGCAACTACTCCGAGTCGGCAAACCCACCAGCGTGATCGCCAAAACCCTCGGTATCAGCCAGAAGACCGTGCAGGTCCATCGCACGCATATCCTGGAGAAGATGCAGGTCGACACTGTGGCGGCCCTGGCGACGATGATGTATCACTACGAAAAGGTACCACAAACCCCCAGCGACCGCTGAGGTCCAAGCATCCCGACCGACGGGAAGTGCCTTTGCCTCTGCGATGCCTTTCGCGGACAGAGTAGAATACCGGGGAATTGGAGCGACCGGAAGACCAAGGCGTCATCCTCCCTGCCTGTCGTGTCGGACGGCTCGATATCGTTCGACGAACCCTACAGGTGGTTGGGATCGGCCGGGGGCCCCAGGTGCTCTCGAACATTCTTCAGTTTCCGCCGGGCGTCGTTGAGTTCCTGGTGAACCGCCGGACGCATGTCCGTCGGCGTGTCGATCACCTGAGGTGTGATGAAAATCAGCAACTCGCTGTTGCCCGCCGAACGCTGATTGTGTTGGAAGAGTCCCCCCACCAACGGTAGATCACCCAACAGCGGGATTTTTCGCTTGACCCGGCTGTCTTCCTGAAACAGCATGCCGCCAAGCAAAATGGTCTGGCCGTCCTGGACGACCATGTTCGTTGTCGTATCCAATTCAGTCCGCACCCGCTGGCTGTTGATCACTTCGGAAGTCAATTGCGAGAGAATCACATTGATGATCATATCCACGTTTCGTTCGGGGGTGATGCTGGGACGAGCCCTCAGTGTCATGCCGACCTTTTCATATTCGAAGTCCGATGTTGCCCGGCCGCCGGTGTCGGAGATCGACACGCGGGTCTGAAAACCCACGCGCTGCCCCTTGAAGAACTGGGCTTCTTCGTTGTCCTTTGTCCAGAGCGTCTGCTGGTTGAGGATCTTGGCGTCCAGGTTGCGGACCAAAAAATCGATCAGCACGTTGATGCTGGCGTTGATTTGAATCGCCGAACCGTCCCCGGAGGCGATGCCCGTCTGGGGGCTGATCACCAATGATCCGTGCTGTTCGAGCCGAGTCAGCATATTCTTGGCCACCAAAGCGTTTTCGTTGTCCAGCGTCTGCCACCGGCTTGAATCGGAGCTCAACTGGACACCCAGCGAGGTCATGTTCTGATGGTCGACCTGCATGATGACGGCCTTGAGCATGACCTGCTTGCCGGGCACGTCGAGGTCTGCGATCATCGCTTCGATGCTGTCCATGAACTCCGGCGGCGACAGGACCAGAATGGATCGGCTGTGGCCTTCCGGGATGAACCTCACCCGGCCAATGATATTGCTGATCGGTAACTCGTCCGCGGCGCGCCGTCCGGTGGTCCACCAGGGCCGGTATTCGCCTCCGGAAGTTTCGCTGCGGGTGCTGCCAAGGCTTCGGTTGGCGTTGTTCCCTGTCCCGGTGTTGCTGCGAGAACCGTCATCCATGGAATAGGTGCTCAGGCCGTGATCGCTCAAACGAATGGTGGCGGAAGTGCCTGGCTCGTTGAACATGGCGTTGAGCCGCTCCGAGAGGGTCTCGGGGTTGGCGTAGTTGAGCCGGACCACCTTGGGGATTTCCGCTGCCTCGCGGCTGTCCAGCTCGCGAATCAACTCCTCCACAACGTCATACGCGCCGGGGATATTGCTGATGACAATCAGCTTTTTGGAGCCGGTCACCTCTTCGAACGTCAATTGCCCATAAAGAGGGCCGATGATCCGCCGTTTGTCCAAACCGCTGCTGCCGAGCAAGTAGTCGAGAATCGAATACCGGCTGTTTGTGCTCTGGCTGAATAACGTGTTGAGCAACCTGGCCATCTGGGACGGCTGCGAATTTCGCAATTCGATGATCCGCGGCTTGACCTCGTTGACGTTGACCGCGACGTCCCACAGGGCAATCTGTTCGCTGATCTTCTTTATGTTTTCGGGGGAAGCGATGACCGTCACCTGTTTGAGGGAGACATGGGCAATCGTCTTGACGGTATCGGGGGACAAACCACCGCGAATCCCCGACGGACGATAGGAAGAATAGGATACGGTCCGACTGGCAATCGCGCCGTCTCCGAACAGTTCGTCGATGTTTCGCTTGATCTGGTCGGGGTCTGCATATTGAAGCTGGAAGTGCCGGGTTTCGAACTGGCCCGGCGGAACGTCGATCTCCACGATCAGTTTCTTGATCATCTCGCGGAGGTCCTTGCGGCCAAAGATCATGATCTGCCGGGC
>JAGPGT010000076.1 GCA_018055905.1 Phycisphaerae bacterium | reverse complement strand
CGATAGAAGAAGGCCTGCATCCTGTCGTCGGCGGGCACGACCGGTCGAACGACCTCCCGACCCTCGATGGTGGCGCGGCCCTCCAAAGACAAGCAGATCGGTTCCGAAGTGGGGGTTGCCGGCGCGGTCAGCGTCACCTGTACCCTGTCCGGGCCCGCGGGGACCCAACCACTGAGCGAGAACCCGCTCGGCGCGTCTCTCAAAACCAGCGAGATATCACCCTGAAAACCATCCTTACGAAGAGCGTACACGGTCAACGGGACGGTGGTTCCACCACGGAGATTGACGCTGGATGGAACGATGCGCAGCTCGAAGTCCGGCCGGGGCGGGCTCACGCGGAGGCGATACCCATACTCGGCCCCCCCTTTGTTTTGTGCGTCGCCCAGATGGAGATAGTACATTCCGTCCACAGGCAACACCCGATGCACGAGAGAATCCGCATGATGTGTCGCCAAGCCATCTCCCTTGTCCTCCCGATCGTCGTTGAACGCCAGTTGCCGACCCGCGACATCGGTCAATCGGAGGACAGAATCCAGCGGCGAACCCAATCGGCGGGCCAGAACCTCCGCGACGATCTCGCTGCCGGCCCGGCCTTCGAAGCAGAACACGTCGCGGTCGCCGCTTTGCTGGATGCGTCCGTTGACGATCACGCCCGGCACAAGTTTCTGCGCCGTGGCCGGCGAATCGTTCGACTCCCGCTCCAGACATTCGGCCAGCGTATCCACCGCGAAGCAAGGTGAATTGACGACGGACGATGCGTGGTCCATCAGGTCGGCGATCCCGCCTCCTCCGTCCCTTTTCTCGCACTCTTTCACCCTCGTTCCCGTCGGAAGGTTCCAGCCTTCCAAGTCGACTGTCACTCGTTGTCCGGCGGTCCCCCCCAACGGGAAGACGCTCGTCACGAACGGCAACTCGCCTATCGTGATGCGGTAGACGAAATCCTCCCGGCCGCGATAGATGGAGTCCCGAATCTCGACCACGTACTCGCCCTCGGCGGGGACCTCGTAGAGCAGAACCGGGTCCGGGCTGAATCGGTAATCGTCCGCATACGCAACTTCTCTGCCCTGGGCGTCGTACAACGTCAGAACCGCTTGAAACCAGCCAGGAACCGCGTCCGCCAGATAGGGAATCAACTGGCGGGCGCAGGCGGCAACGACGAGTTTCTGTCCCTTTCTGGCCGCAAAACGATATCGATCCACGTCGCCTGGCAGGATCTGGCCGTTGAGAACCGCCGGCAGCGAGACCCGCATCTCCGTCTGGATGATTCTTCCTCTCCTTAACCCGCTTCGGTCCATGCTTGCCGCTTCGTCCTTCGGTTCGCTTTCAACCACCTCCGGCAACCGGCCCACATGGAAAGCAAGAGGACTTGATAGGCCGGCAGCCGTCATGAACCTCATTTCGCGTACGCCCGGCTGGGCCTCCGGCGACAGAGTGATCGAGAGCGTGACCGTCTCGGAAATGGTCGGATTGGCTTGCCGGTTGGGGGCACGTTCGGCCAGCGTCTTTCGGATCTCCGCCAGCATTCGCTCGTCCTCGGCCGTCCACGGCGGGAACTGGGACGCGTCGCCCTGAGCGCCTTTGGTCGCGGCGGCTTTCCTCTCCTGCAACTGGCCGGCCTGTTCCCGCAGCGCGTTAAACTCCTTCTGCGTGAGCGGTTTGACGTGCCCGACCGTCACGGCTTGAACGCCGTGGCCGGAAAAGAACGCCCGGCCGGCGGCATCGAGGTATTGCCCGCCGACAACGACCTGAAACGTATCACCCGCTCGGCCTCCGGCGGGACAGACATAGCCGATGCGAGGACTGTTCTGTGCGACGGAGACGGACGTAACCGCCAGGCCCACAATCCACTGTGCAACGACTACTCGCTTGCACGAATCCATGAAACGCCCTCTCTATAGGATTTCCGTCAGTCGTCCGCTTCCCGGAGGCAATACGGGAATCGCCAGGCCCTGCGGGTGAGGCAGTTTGGCGGCCGGATCAATGCCGAGCAGCTCGTATATGCCGGCAATCAGGTCCACCGGATGCACGGGCCGGTCCTTCACCTCCTCGCCCTTGGCATCCGTGGCCCCGACCACACGGCCGCCTTTGAATCCGCCACCGGCGACGACGACCGAGAAGACCTTGCCGAAGTGGTTTCGGCCACCGTTCCAGGGCGGTTCCCACTGGACCCGAGGGGTCCGGCCGAACTCGCCGCTCCACCAGACGATCGTGCTATCCAGCAGACCGCGGTCCGAGAGGTCTTGCAGCAAGGTTGCCATGCCGCGGTCCATTTCCGGAAGTTTGCGTCGCATGATCTGGAAATGCTGCTTGTGTGTGTCCCAGCCCTTGTAGTTGATCGTGACGTAGGGAACGCCTCGCTCGACCAGTCTTCGCGCCATCAGACAGGATTGCCCGAACGTGTTGCGGCCATATTGCTCCCGCAGTTCGTCCTTTTCCTCCGCCAGATCGAAGACCTTGGCCCCTTCGCCGAGGATAAGATCGTAGGCCTGGTCCTCGCAGCGTTCGTGGGCCGCCAGTTGTGGATCGTTCCCCATCGCGCGACCCAACGTGTTCAACCGGTTCAGCAACTCCCGACGGTTCCGCTGTCTCTGCTGGGAAATCCCTTGCGCGACGATGCCTTCCACGACAAAGGGGGTCCTCGCAGGGTCGCCGCCGGTGGCGAAAGGTTTGTAGCGTGAGCCTAGAAATCCCGCCTCGGAGAAGCGTCCCTGCAAATCGGTCAGCACAATGTACGGCGGAATCAGACCGCTGTACCCCCCGTCATACCCTTTGAACAGCGAGACCACGGCCCCGACGCAAGGGTAGACTTGGCCGTCGCCCGGCATCCGGCCGGTCTGGACCCTGTAGGAGGCGGTTTCATGGGCGTTCACCCCGTGCGTCATGCTGCGAATAATCGCGTACTTGTCCGCCTGCTTGGCCAGCAGGGGCAGCAGTTCGCCGATGACGATGCCTTCCACGTTCGTGGGGATGGGCTTGTTCAGCGGGCCGGTGTAGTCGTTGCCCGCCTCGGGCTTGGGATCGAACGTATCCAGGTGGGCCGGCCCGCCCCACATCCAGATCTGGATGACGGCCTTGGCCCGGGCGGGCTTGCGGGTCACCGGCGCGCCGCGGCCGCAGCGTCCTCCCACCATCAGGCCGGCGACGCCGACAAGCCCGAGACGCATCGCGTCACGTCGGGAAAGCGAGATGTTCATGGGCGGATCCACTTTCAATGTCGATACAAGAACTCGGGACTGTTGATCAAGGCCCAGGCCAGATCGATCGTCGCCTCGCGGTTTCCTCCTGTATCGGTCTTGGGGTACGCGGCCACGATCTTCAACTCTTCCTCCGTCGGAAAACGCGAGAGGATCGTCAAGTACAGAGTATCGACGACCTCCCGTGGCTTGGCCCTGGAACGCAGCAGATTCTGCATCGCGGGCCCCTGCTCAATCTTCCGCTGGATATGGCTGGAGTTCAGCAGGTGCAACCGCTGGTCCGCTGTCGGACGATTGTTCCGCTCCGACTCCAGACCGGTGTCCCGTGGCGAACGGCCGAACATTTCCAGGAAGGAACTCGTGATGCTGCCGTCGGCCAGGCAAACCGACCGATGACCCTCGGGAATGAACGTGAACGGCTCGGGAATGGCGCTGGAGTATCTCTCCGTCGTGCCCGTGATCTGGTTCAGCGCGTCGATCAGTACCTCCGCCTCAAGCCGGCGCAAGGGATAAGCTGCGAAGTTCGCTTCCGCGTCGGGACGATCCGTCCGGCGAATGCAGGAGAGCTGGTACGTCTGCGAGTTCAGAATCAGCCGATACAGGTGCTTGAGGTCGTAGTGGGCTTCGATCAGTTCCCTCTCGAGAAAGGCCAGGAGTTGCGGATTGCTCGGTGGATTGTCCGGGCGGACATCGTCGGGCTCGTGGATGATCCCCCGGCCCAGCAGCCAGGACCAGAGACGATTGACCGCGTTGCGGGCAAACCACGGGTTGTTGGCGTCGAGCAACCAGTCGGCGAAAACCTCACGCGGGTCGCGGTCCAAGGTCAGTCGCACCGAGGTTCCGTCCGGGAGGACCGCAGTCTCCGTCACAGGCCTGTTCGGATCGAACAACACAATCTCCTCTTTCCATTCACCCGTCGGTTTGTAGCCGATCCGTGAGAAGAAGACCGCCATCTGCGTCCACTGTTCGTCCGACCAACTTTCCGCCCGCACGCCCATGAATGTCAACGCCACCGCCTGGGCCAGGGCCCTGGGCTCCTTGCTCTGGACCGCACGGTAGAAGTTGACCTGCGGCACACGGAAGTTGCTTCCGCTGGCGGTCAACATCTCGCGGACGAACCGGTCGTAGGGTTTGTTCTCGCAAATGGATGTCCGGATCCAACGGTGATACCCCTGGACCGCGTTGGGCCACAGGTTGATCGGAAATTCCGATTTGACCCGCAGGATGTCGCTCCACTTCATCGCCCAGTAGTCGGCGAACTCCCCCCGCTCCAACACCCGGTCGATCAGGATCTGACGTTTGTTTGGACTGCGATCCTCGAGAAACGATCGCGCCTCCTGGGCGGTGGGCAGCGTGCCGATTGCATCGAGGTACACCCGGCGGACGAATACCGCGTCCGAACAAGGATTGGCCGGCTGAATGCCCAACTGTTCCAGCCTGCCGAAAACCAGGTCATCGATCCGGTTTCGTGGCATGGGGGCCTCGAGGCCTTCGAACGCAGTCAGGGCAATCGCCCCTGGGGCCGCCAGAACAACCAAAGCCGCAATCAGCAACATTCTCATCACGATCCACACTTCCAGCACAGTCAGGCATCCCGACCGACAGGTTTTCGTTCTCGTAGCAAGACGCTCCATCCCACCCCCAGAATTGCGAAAAAAGGGATCTCGATCAGACCGGTTGAACGACGATGGCCTTGTGGGGTCTTGTCGGACAGGCTGCCTCGCACGCGCCGCAGCCGTTGCATTTCTGGGGATCGATCCGCACTTGGAGCGAGTATGTCGTCTCCGAGAACACGTACCGGATCGCGCCGTAGGGGCACCAACGGGCGCACGCCGAGCATTCCCGATCGTCGCTCAGCAGGCACAGTTCCGCATCCACCCGCGGTCGGCCGATCCTCGCCTCCCACTTGTTCTCGATACGCAGAGGCAGGATCGCCCCGCTGGGACAGACCTCGGTACATCGCGTGCAATCCTCCCGGCAGTAGCCTTTTTTGAAACTCAGGACGGGCGTCAACAAACTCGCCAAGCCGTGGCCTCCTCGATCTCGCTCGATGATTCCGGTCGGGCAGGCCCGCACGCAGTTGCCGCATCGGGTGCACAGGCCTGAAAACTGCGTTCCCGTTCGAGCATTCGGCGGGCGAAGCGGCTGCGGATCACTCTTGGGAACCAGACCGAGGACCCTCGCCGATCCCGCACCGACTGCCGCGCCCAGGACGACACGTCTGGAAAGACCGGCGTTGCTATTGACGTCGTGTTGGCGACCAACCCAGGAACGAACCGATGTGAAGGCTGCGTGCAGCAGATCCCCAGACGCACCCAGTGGGCACACGCGTCGGCACCAGGCGTCGGGCCAAACGACCGTCAGGGCGACAACCACGAGGAATCCGCCGCCGGCAAAGAGCGCCAAGGGGTCCAGCCACAGCATCAGCGGATACCCCAGGCACGCGCCTCCCAGGGTCAACAGGACGATCCATCGCCCCAGCGAAGGCCAGCGACTGAGCCTGCGTTTCAAACGGTGTCCCACCCCGCTTGCGCATTCCAAGCACAATCCCATCGGGCAGACCCACCGGCAGAAAATCCGATGCTTCGCCATCGCTACGATACCAACCAGGACGCCAAGCCACGCCAGTGTGGGGAAGCTCCTTGTGGCGATTACCGAACAGATCGCGACGAAGGGACTGAGCGACAAAACCCAGGGGGACACAAGAAACCACAGCGTCGCTACGGCCGCCAGAAGGCAGAGAATGCGAACCGACAACCGAACGTGGTTTCGCTTCAGGCCGGGCAGAATCTCGGACACTCTGTGCTCCATCAACCCAGATAGGCCCCCTGCTCCATGAGGATCTTCTGAACCTTGGCGACGTCCACGTCGCGAGGCCGGCGACCCTCCTGCACGGCCATCGCGGCCGCTGCTCCGGCGGCATGGCCGGTCACGAAGCAATTCGGGATCAGACGGACCAGGTCCGCCATGCGGATCTCGGCGCAGATGCACCGTCCCGCGGCCAGGACGTTGTCGATCTTCGTCGGCACCAGGGCGCCGTAGGGAATCTGCCACGGGCCGTGATCGCCGTTCTCGGAACCGCCGACCCCGACGACATCGGGGAACTTCGTTTCGGCCTTGAGGTCGTCGAACTTCACGGCTGCGAGCCCGTGGAGGACCCGCGTGATCCGCACGCCAAGCTGCGGTGCAGTCTCCATCAGGTACACCTTCTCATAGCCCGGCATTCGGCGGGTCTTCTGGATATGCGACCAGATGTACTTGCGGTGATTCAGCTCCATCCGCGTCAGCGTCGCCACGTCCAATCCGTCCGCCTCCGGCCCGCGGAGATTCACCCAGTTCACCCCCGGCACCGGCGTGGGCGCTCCGATCCGCTTGGGCGCCGGAGAATCGCCTGCCTTGCTCGAATCGACCCGGTCGAGGTTCCCGACGCGGTAGACCAGCCCGACGTTGTGCGAGCGATGCTCGAACTCGGCGCCCGCGGAGGCGAAGATGTCGCCGTCGCCGGTGGCGTCGACGACCACTTTGGCCAAGATGGCCTGCCGGCCCGACTTGCTCTCGAACACCACGCCCTGCACTGCATCGCCGTTGACGATCGCTTCGACTCCCCAGCAGTGCAGGAAGATATTGACGCCCGCCTCCTCGATCATCTCGACCATGACGTACTTGACCGCCTCGGCATCGACCGTGGGGTTGACGCCGGGCTTGCGGTCGATGATCGCGCCGTCGAGCTTGTCCAGCCGTTGCAGGATCTCCTCGCCGATCCCCTGGCAGACCTGCTTTCCCCCTTGGACGATGTGCCCGAGCACCAGCAGAACCAATCCTCCCGTCCAGAGACCGCCCAAGTGGCCATAGCGTTCCACGAGCGTGACCTTGGCGCCGGCGCGTTTGGCCGCAATGGCCGCCACGACACCCGCCGGGCCGCCTCCGACCACGAGAACATCGGTCGTGTCCAGGATCGCCAGCTCGCGCCGCGGCTCGATTACCTTGCCGTCCGCGAAGGAGGCATTCACCCGGCCGGACTCGACCTTGTGGCTCGCGATGACGGAACTCTGGAACCCGGAGGATTCGCCCACGCTCTGGGCCCGCGACCGCGACGCAGTCAAACCCGTCGCCAATCCCGAAAGACCAAGCACCCTCAGACAATCACGCCGATTCATCGAATGATCCATAGATTGACTCCTCATCTACCTCCTGGATTCTCGTGATCAGGGACCCGAGCCCGACTCGGGTTCTCCAGCATCATATCGCAGAACGCCCCGCCGGGCAAACCCGACCCCAAATCGGCTGTCCCCTCGCACGGCGTCTTGTCGGAAGCGATCTATGCTGGTATAGTAGCGGATTCATGTTTGCGCGATCCACTTCATCAAAAGGGTTACTCTGAATGAGCAATGGTGCAGAAAAGATCATCTACTCGATGATGCGTGTCAGCAAGGCCTACGGCAACAACAAAGTCGTGCTCAAAGACATCTCGCTTTCGTACTTCTACGGCGCCAAGATCGGCGTGCTGGGCCTCAACGGCTCGGGAAAAAGCACTCTGCTTCGTATCATGGCCGGCGTGGACAAGGAGTTCAACGGCGAGGCGGTCCTCTCGCCGGGATACAGCCTGGGTTACCTCGAACAGGAACCCCAGCTCGATCCGAACCAGACGGTTAGAGCGGTCGTGGAAGAGGGTCTGCATGCCATCGTGAGTCTGGTCAAGGAGTACAACCAGATCAGCGACAAGTTCTCCGAGCCGATGTCCGACGAGCAGATGAACCAGCTTCTGGAGCGACAAGGTCAGTTGCAGGAACAGATCGACCACTTGGACGCCTGGGACATCGACTCGCGTCTGGAGATGGCGATGGACGCGCTGCGTTGCCCGCCGGGCGAGACGCCGATCCGCGTCCTCTCCGGCGGCGAGAAACGCCGGGTGGCCCTGTGCCGGCTCCTGCTCCAGAAACCCGACATCCTGTTGCTGGACGAGCCGACGAACCACCTCGACGCCGAGACCATCGCCTGGCTCGAACGGCATCTCCAACAGTACGCCGGCACGGTGATCGCGGTCACGCACGACCGCTACTTCCTCGACAACGTCGCCGGCTGGATCCTGGAGCTCGACCGCGGACACGGCATCCCCTGGAAAGGCAACTATTCGTCCTGGCTGGCCCAGAAGCAATTGCGCCTGCAACAGGAAGCCAAGGCCCAAACCGAGCGTCAGAAGACGCTGCAACGCGAGTTGGAGTGGATTCACATGTCGCCCAAGGGGCGTCAAGCCAAGGGCAAAGCCCGCATCAACGCCTATGAAGCCCTGCTCAACGAAGAGGTGGAAAAACAGGATAAAGACCTGGAAATCTACATTCCGCCGGGGCCACGATTGGGCAATCTGGTCATCAAAGCCCAGAACCTCACCAAGACCTACGGCGACCGCGTCCTCTTCGAAAACCTGTCGTTCGACCTGCCGGCCGGCGGCATCGTGGGCGTCATCGGTCCCAACGGCGCCGGCAAGACCACGCTGTTCCGCCTCATCACCGGCCAAGAGAAACCCGACTGCGGCTCCCTCACCCTCGGCGACACCGTTCGCCTGGCGTACGTGGACCAGGACCGTGCCAGTCTGGACCCGAAAAAGACCATCTGGGAAGTGATCTCCGGCGGTCGGGACACGATCCGCCTGGGCAAGCTCGAAGTCAACTCGCGGGCCTACGTCGCGAGGTTCAATTTCAGCGGCACGGACCAGCAAAAGAGCGTGGCGAATCTCTCCGGGGGCGAGCGCAACCGCGTCCACCTGGCCTGCCTCCTGAAGGAGGGGGCCAATGTCCTGCTGCTGGACGAGCCGACCAACGACCTGGACGTCAACACGATGCGGGCGTTGGAAGAAGCCCTCGAGCGGTTCGGTGGCTGCGCCGTGGTGATCAGCCACGATCGATGGTTCCTCGACCGTATCGCCACGCATATCCTGGCGTTCGAAGGCGACAGTCAGGTCCGTTGGTTCGAGGGCAACTACTCCGACTACGAAGCCGACCGCAAACGCCGTCTGGGCAAGGAGGCCGACGCGCCCCATCGCATCAAGTACCGACATCTGGTGCGGTAAAACTGCGGGAAAATCGCTCGGGTCGCTGAAAAACATCGGGTTTTCCCGATATTTTCGTATTCTTGCTTGACAAGGGCCTTGGAAAACCTTATGGAAAGGCTGGATTTCGGCATCAAAGTAGCCGATACCCATCGTTTTTCAAAATCATTTTCATGGTGTTGTCACAGCAAGGAGGCCATGGGGTATGGCGCAGAAAAAGGCAGACAAAGCAAGCAAACCGATGAGCAAGAGCGAGGTCGTGGCGGGAATCGCCGAGGCGACGGGTCTGACCAAGAAGCAGGTCAACTCGGTGTTCGAAGCCATGGCCAGCCAGATTGGCAAGAGCCTCAGCAGCCGTGGCCCCGGCGCCTACACGGTCCCCGGCCTCATGAAGCTGATCGTCGTGCGCAAGCCCGCCGTGAAGGCTCACAAGGGCATCAACCCCTTCACCGGCCAAGAGACCATGTTCAAGGCCAAACCGGCCCGGAACGTCGTCAAGATCCGCCCCCTCAAGAACCTCAAGGACATGGTCTAAGGCCTCGTCCCCACGCCCAGGCATAAACAGGCCCTCGTCCGGTCGCCCCGAACGCGGGCCTGTTTCATTTCCGCACTGCCTGACGTCTCGCCGACGACGCTCCTTCACAACCCTCCAACAGGATCGACAAGGATCGCGTAATCGAAACCGACCTTGACCGATTGCGGCGTATCCGTGGCCACGACCAATCCTGCCTTCGTCGCCTTGCAGCGGACGGGCAGGGCCACCGAGTGCCTGGACACCCACACGTCGTCGACCCGCTGTTCGAAGAACAACGCATCGCCTGTGCGCCGAATGCGAATCTCCGCATCCGACACGTTCCAAGGCGTGGTCTTCAGCAGGCTCGCAGCTCCGGAGGCGGCGACCCGACGAACCGTCAGCGACGTGCCGTCCTCGATCCCGAAGAAATACCGCACAGGAGCGTTGGACTCGAGCGTCTCGGCCAGCACGCCGGTCGTGTAGTCGCCGAACACTTGCCCTTTCAAGACCACCCTGGACAGAAACGCCCAGTCCGTCGTGGACGGGACCTCGCGCCAGATCAAAGGATACGCAGGCGACGACGACGGTGGGAACGCGCGATCCGACCACACCTGCAGAATCAGGCTGCCGGGGATTTCCGAAAGCGAATAGTAAGGACCGGTGGTGTAGTTCGGACGAAGGATCACGTTCTCCAGGTTCCAGAATGGATCCAGTCGCGAGGAATCAAACGTACTGAGACCTTGGGGGCCGTAAACCACGGCTTGCCGTTCGATCGTGGCCGAAGCCCCGGCGGCGTCCACGCCGACCACCGCGATCTTGTAAAGACCCGGACGCGGGAAGACCGCGACCGCCGCGGTCTCGCCGATCGTCTCCATCGCCGCATCCGTCGGCGTCACCGACCAGGAGTACGTCACAGGCGTTCCGTCGGGAGAATTGCTTTCGGAGACATCCATCGTGAGCGGCTCGAGCACAGGAACCTGCCAGGACGGCGGATCGGCTTGGATCGCCATCTCAGGCTTGCTCTCGCCCATCCTCCGCACGGAAACCGGGAACTGGTGGAGGATCGCGCCGAACTCGTCCACGCCGTTGACCATCAGCTCGTTGAGCCCGCTACGGACCGCGATGCCCGTCAGAGACCAGTTGCTTTCATCGAGCCAGGCGAACCGACCCTCGGGATGTCCGTCCACCTGGACCTGGAAGACCCGCAAGGGAGCGGTCCCGACCAGATCGATCGTACCGGTAGTGGTCACGAGAACCGATCGGCCGCCCAGGACGACTCCGAACGAGGCATTGCGATTGGCGCCGAGCAGGTTGAACGCCGGGCCTTGGCGATTGGCGAACCAGTTGGCGTACGAGTAATTGAACGGGAACTGGGTGCTGGCGTTTTCCTCCATTTGGAGCCAGGCGTAGATCCTCCCGGCGTTGAGCGTGTAGTTCTCCAGAAGCCTGACCAGGTAATGCTTGAACAGCCGCATGTTGTAGGGCTTCTCAAGATAGGGTCGGAATCCCGGCATGCCGTTGTAGAATGATGCGTTCGGGTTGTCGAACGACCGCTTCATGTCCCACGGGAAGAACATGAACCGCCCATCGGTGGGCCGACGATAGAAATAGCAGTTCTTGCCGCGGTCCAGCGAGAAGAAATCCCAGGCGTGGATGTAGCCGGCCACCGCGCAGGCCTTCATGAGGGCCACGGGATCGACCAGCCGTTCGATCTCCGCCTGTGTATAGTTGCCGCCGTAGACCTTCTTGAAGAAACTGATCAGGGCGCTGTAGTCGTACTCATTCTCGCGAGTGCGCTTCATCCACTCGCTGTGGTAGCGACCGGGGTTGTCCGTGCCCTTGTAGCTCCAGTCGGCATTGCGATTCTGTCGGTTCCAATTGTCCTGGAACCACCACTCGTCGTCGATCTTGTAGAGTTCGCCGTCGCTGCCGTTCTCGTAAGAACGGTTGAGGAAGTCGTTGCCGACGACCTCGACCTCTTCGCGAACCGAGCTGTTGCCGCTGTTGACTTTCACGAGGATGAACTCGTTCTCGGGCGTCGGATTGCCGAGCAGGTACAGCCAGTATCGGACGATCCGGTCGTGGCTCCACCAGCCCACGTCGTAATTGCGGTACAGGAGGGTGCCTTTGCCGCGGAAAGAATTGTCGTCGGGGAACTTGAACTTGGCTCGGTCGAGGCCACCACCTCGAGTCCAGGGACTGCCGGCCGGTCGAATCTCGCAACCGTAGATGACGTCCGTCTCGTTGACGACGATCGTCGCGTTGAAGTAGTGGTTGGACAGACGCGGGAAGGCATAGCCGTAGAGGGAAGACATGCCGTCGCCGCCGGAGATGTCCTGCAGATCCGCTGTCGAAACGATAAATCGCATCCGACGCAGATCGCTCGGGTTGGTGGTCGTATCGACGACGTACATGGCCGGACGGGCGGCGCCGTCTCTGGGTTGCAGGCACGTCAACCCATTCGGCAGCACCGCCTGGACGTAGAATTGCACGATCTGTCCCTGTTGGCCGTACTCCGTCAGTTGCGCGGTGTAGACGCCGTCGCCGGCTTTTTCGTCGCCGCCGGAGACGCCGTCGTCGTACATGGGCTTGGTGGCCCATGGGGCGTTGCCGGAGCTGTTGTCCAGACGGTGACACAGCAAGACTTGCGGCGAAAGACCGCCGGAATAAATGCGGGCGGTCACCCGCACCGCCTGTCCGCGAGCGGGAACCACCGGGTCGTGCCGGAGATCGTCCACCTGGGGAGCCGGCTCGGGCACGTAGCAGGAATTCGGAGCCCCTGGAGTCCCGATATTCGACGGCACCGGCAAGGAAATGCTCGTGGCGATGCTGTGGTCCCAGGTCTGGGCGATCACGCGGGACAGGCCCGAGACCCAACGAGCGTCGAAGCTGATCTCGTACGTCTGGCCCGATTGCATCGCGGTGACGTCGATCTCGACGCGGTTGGGCCGGTTGTCGCCGTGGCCGTCGGAGATCAGGTGAAGTTCGTCGCCGGACAGGTAGCTCGCGTAGTGGGTACCCTGGGCGAGCCAGCCGCTGTCGCTGCGACCGTCGGTGGACATCCGGTTTCCGTTGACGATCAGGTTGGGTCCGGCGCCGTTGAGCCGGACCTGAATGTTCTTCAGAATGACGTGACTGTCACCCACCAGGTGCAGATGGAGTTCCTTGTAGTCGGTCGGCGAGCCCAGCGTATTCAGTTGGCGAAAGACATCGGAGTACCGGTACCGCTCGAAGGACGTCTTGCCCGATTCGTCGCTGGCCCGCCAGGCGGAGGATCGACTGTTGTCCATCCAGGGGTTGCACAGTTCCAGACTGGAGCCGCCGCCGTCGGCCAAGACGGGCCAGTTACCGCCAGTAAGATAATCGACCTCGTCGGCCAAGTTGCCCCACTGATCCACCAGACGAAGGACCTCGCCGCGGTTGCTCAGACGACCGTCGAAGTCGCCCACGACCGGGACGGGTCCGTAGGTGGCCCGAATCCAGGCCGCGTCGGCTGCCACCACCAGGTAGCCTTTCGACGGGATGATCGTACCTTCGGGAATCGTGAACTTGATCCCATCGACGAAACGCCAACCCGACACGTCGACCGCCGAGGCGCCGCGGTTATAGAGTTCCACGTATTCACCCGAGGGCTCATCGGACGGTGTATGGTACATGATCTCGTTGATCACGACGTCCGTGTTCCTGACCGGGTCGTTGGCCGCGTCGCGAGTGCTCTGGGCCGAAGCATACCACTCGTTCGACCCTTCGGGGAATACCTGGAGACTGTCCCCCAACAGAGGCCGTTCGAGGACCCTCGCCGACAGCACGCCGCCAGCCGAATTGGCCAGGAATAGTGCGATCTGCCCATCGGAGACCGAAAAGGCCACGTCCCGGCTGACGCGACCACGAGCCGCGATGAAACCGCTCAGCGGCACCTTGTTCGACAGATCCGCCTTGGACGCCAGGAAAAGGCCGTCCAGGGAAATCGTCTCGTCGCTGCTGTTGTACAGTTCCACCCAATCCACGGTCCGCGTGCCGACGAAATGGACTTCATTGAGGTGGATCTGCAGCGCGATCGCGCTTTGGCTGACGTTCGGCATGCCTGGCGTGGGCTCGGTGAAAAGGAACCACGAGTCGCCGCCGGTGGGCTTTCGGCCCAGAGACCGCCCATCCAGCGGCATCTCGCAACTGATGAGATTGACAATCGTCGAACCGTCCGGGGCGACCAGGCACAATCTCAATGGGCTGGTCACAGCCAAACCCGCTTCCGTGAAACCGACGGTGGCGAGCCCCCCGGCGGGAATCACAATGTCGCCGCTGAACCGGTACTTTCGGAGATTGGTCGGATTGTCCGTCAGGTAGTGGTCGCGGAGATTGATGGGGGCGGTCCCTGGATTGTGGATCTCGACGAACCCGATCCCAGCGGCTCCAGGCAGAACCTCGTTGATCAAGAGACTCGCCTGGCTTGGGGCCGAGATGTTCAGACGCATCCCGAACACCACGTCGGAACTGGTCGTGTTCACCTGATGCACCTCGACCGCCAGGACGTTCATGCCGTTGACGAGCGCCGACCCATCGGTCGTGATCACCGCCAGCTCTTCGACCGCGTCGCCCGTGGTCCGGTTGGCTGCGGTGGTGAACGTGATCGCGCCCGCAGCCATGCCCGACCGGCCCAGTTCCTGACCGTTGAGGTAATAGACCGCGCCGTCGTCGAGAATCTGATCGATCGTGATCGTCACGCCCTTGGTGGAGCCGGTGTAGAGGAACTTGGTGCGAAGATAGTATGTTAACTGCCGGGAATTAGCGAAGGAAGTGCGAATGCCTGGCGAAGGCAGACTGGCCGTCTCAAAGCCGAACAGGCCGGGGCCCTCCGGCCACGCACTGTCGTCGAAGGCCGGCGATCGCCAGGTGGTCCCCAGATCCACGTTCTTGTCGTTGTATTTCCAGACATCTCCATAATTTACGTAGGGAATTCCGGTGATCAGGTTCACCTCGGGACTGGCGACAGGGGTTTCTGCGGACTTGGGCTCCTCCGTCCCCGGCGTGCCGCCCAGGCGGCTGCTGACCGTCCAGTTGCGCCAATCATCGATCTTGCGGTCGGGATTCTTGAGAACCAGGGTATGACCCGCCCCGTCGGCGGCAGGAGACCACCGGCCCTTGTCTTTGTACTCCACCGTGCAAACGAGGACCCCGTTTTTGTCTCTCAGAGTGATCCGTTCGCCGCTGTTCTTGAGGTTGCCGGTCCAGGGACCGTACACGCGGACCGAAGGCGATAGACCGTAAGCGGCCCTGAGCGTCGCCTCATCCACCCCGCAGAGCAGAATTCGCTCGAAGGGTTTGAGGAAGGTCCGATCCACCGCGTCCAGAGCGAACGAGGGAAATGTGTATTCCACGCCGTCGCAGAGTTGCCAGTCGGCGATGTCGAACGGGGTCGCGGTGTTGTTGTACACCTCGAGGTACTCAGGCAGATCGCCCGGGGGATGATACATGATCTCGCTGAACACGACCTGCTCGGACCTCACGTCCGATATTCCAACCCCCAGCACCGCCACGAACACGGAAACCCAATACAGACCCTTCATCCTGGTCCTCCAACAAACCACCTGCGGGTGTGACCTTACGCGGCGTAATTCGATGAATGCGCCCTGGCCTCCGAGCAAGCCTGTCGTCCAACGTAGAGACGAATGACCGATACGAGAATATTCCCACAATCCATTATACCATTCGGGAAGGGGAAATGATCGGAAAAATACCCGATGGGAGCCGCTTGCGATGTGTGGAAGTTGCTGAAATGCAGAGGGTTGGGACGGACGGCGGAAACGACTTCCCCGCAGGCAGGGCCGATTTCGACCGAGATTTCCATGGGACCGAAGATATTTTCGGATTTTTCGACCCGAAGAGGATTGACGCGGGGATGCGTTGCGGTGTATGATGGGGTCTCCGAAAGAAAGGAGGCTTTCCATGCGGATCGCGATCACCAAACCCTTGTTTGCCTGGGACAGCCTGGAAGACAGTCCCAGTCTCCACACGATCAAGCAACTGCTCGCTTCGCTGCCCGACGGACGGCTCCTGCAAGGGCTGCGGGAGTTTCGCGGTCGGGGCCGGGACGACTATCCGGTCTCGGTCCTGTGGGGCGTGGTGCTGCTGCGGATTCTCCTGCGGCATGTCAGCTTCGAGGCGGTGCTGGCGGAGTTGCGACGCAACGCCGGACTGGCCGCGTTGATCGGGATCTCCTCGGAGAAGGAGGTCCCCAAGGCCTGGAACGTCTCGCGGTTTCTGGAGGGGTTGGGACGGGAGCCCCATCGCTCCCACCTGCGGGAGATGTTCGCAGAGATGGTCCGGCGTCTGGGCCAGGTGGTGCCGGACCTGGGACGCAACACGGCCGGAGACTCGATGGCGTTGCACGCCCGGGGGACGCACAACGCCAAGACGGTCGCGGCCGAAACCGCCGCGGGTCTTCCGCAACCGACGGCCGGCCGCAAGGAGTACACGGACGACCAGGGGAACGTCGCGGCGATCGTC
>JAGPGT010000291.1 GCA_018055905.1 Phycisphaerae bacterium | reverse complement strand
GGCCGGCTCGACCGTTCAAGATCTGGCCCGTGTGATTCACCGCGAGCTGGCGGAGAAGCTCAAGAGCGCCCGCATCTGGGGCACCGGCGTCTACGACGGCCAGAGCGTCCACCTCACCCACGTCCTGCACGACAAGGACATCGTCGAGCTGCACTTCGGATGAGACAGGCGTTGCCGGCGACAATTCGTTAGGAGATCGGAGAATGACAAGAGAAGCCGTTTGGAAAATCGCGATCGCTGTCCTTTTGGTTTCAGGCTCGACAGGCCGCGGAGCCGAGCTCTCGGGAAAGGTCGTGACATATCCCGCTCCCGCGGGGGACTTCGTGTCGAACGAGTACGGAGTGCAGGCGGGCGGACAGAGAGTGGACGTGTACAAGGCCCGCGTGCTCGATCCGCCGTTTGCGGGCCAGGAGTACGACTACGGCGGGGACTACTCGTTCGCCAACTTCGATATGGCCGGTCCGGTTGTGGTACGCGTCACGTCCGAGCGGTCGCTTCGCAACACGGTGATCCGGCCGCAGTCGGCGGGCGTGCGGATGACCGTCGTGGACGCCCACACGCTCGATCTGACGCTGGACAAGCCATGCAAACTCAGCATCGAGCCGGACGGCCGCGAGGGGCCGCTATTGCTTTTCGCCAATCCCTTGGAGACCAACGCGCCCAAGGAGAGCGATCCGAACGTCGTCTACTTCGGGCCGGGTCTGCACAAGGCGGAGAAGATCTCGCTGGGGAGCGGCCAAACCCTGTACCTTGCCGGCGGAGCGGTCGTGAAGGCGGAAGTGTTCGTGCAGGGCCAGAACATCCGGATCTGCGGACGCGGCATCCTCGACGGCTCCGACTGGGAGTGGCGCAAAGGCCCGGTCGGCAACCTGATCGCCATCCGCAACAGCGCCAACGTTGAGGTGGCCGGGATCACGCTCCGCGGGTCGTCGCACTGGACGATCGTGCCCAGCGCCAGCCGCAACGTGACGATTCGCAACGTCAAGCTGTGCAACTCCCGCGTCCAGAACGACGACGGGATCAATCCGTGCAACTCGCAGAACGTGCTGATCACCGACTGCTTCATCCGCAGCGACGACGACTGCGTGGCCCTCAAGGGTCTCGATTTCCGAGGCGACAACAGCAACGTCGAGAACATCACGGTCGAGAACTCGATCCTCTGGTGCGACCGCGCGAGGATCTTCCTCCTCGGCCACGAGAGCCGCGCGGCCTTCATGCGGAACATCACGCTGCGAAACCTCGACATCATCCATTTCACGATGACGCCGTTCCTGCTGGAGCCCGGCGAGGACATGCGTCTGGAGGCTGTCACGATCGAGGATATCCGCATCCATGGCGAAGGCCAGCGGGAGCTCGTCCGCCTGCGTCCGGTGGTCAACCAGTACATGCGGAACAAGGTGCCCGGCTTCATCCGCGACGTGCGCTTCCGCAACGTGACGCTCGACGGCTCGCCCGGTGAGTATCTCGTCCAGATCCAAGGCGCCGACGCGGAGCACGACGTGCGGGACGTGACATTCGAAAACGTCTCGATCCTGGGCTCGCCCCTGATGAAGGAATCGGCCCGACTCCGCGTCGGCGAGTGGACGAGCGGTGTCCGTTTCTCGGCAGGGGATCGGAGGGACTGATTAGCCTGCCGAGGGGAGGTTGTCGCCATCCCGGCGGGCGTGCAGGTCCGCCCAGAAGGAGTAGCCGTCGGCGTTCCAGAAGATGCAGGGCTTGCCCTGATCCCGCAGTCGGCTGTAGTGGCGGTATGCGTCGCGGACCTGTTCTGCGGTGAGCCAGGTCCCGAGGGTGTCCTCTCCGAAGGGGCCCGAACTGCCGTTGTTGAAGACCCAGCCTTCGTGACATCGAGTGCGCGTGTACCGTCTTTCGAGCCATCTTCGCCCCCGACGGCCGATCGCCTTGCGGATCGCCCGCAGGGGAAGGGACCGTTGCACGAGGATGCGGCGCCAGAACTCCGCGCGTTCCTGGGCCGCGGTGGGAGGCAACTGCAAGGGCACGAAGGTGAACTGGCTGATGCACTTGAACGACGTATAGCCCAGGTCGGTCATCGCGCGCAGCGATGCGTCGATATCGTCGATCTCGATCGAAACGTACTTGGGCCGGTTGCTCACCGTCCGCAGTGCGTCCACGCACTGCAAGTCGTGTCCCTCGATGTCCACCTTGAGATAGTAGGGGATGCCATGGTCGGAGAGGATGGAATCCAATGTGCGACACGGAACCTGGATGCAGTGGTGGGGCGAACCGTCGCGGGACGCGATCCGTCGGTCGAAAGAACTCCACTCGGAGTGGGGTTCGCAGATCCAGAAATCCAAGGTTCCCGGCTCGGCGGCGATGCCGACGTTCAGGATGGTCAGCC
The DNA here is from genome assembly GCA_018055905.1 of Phycisphaerae bacterium. Classification (GTDB taxonomy): domain Bacteria; phylum Planctomycetota; class Phycisphaerae; order Sedimentisphaerales; family Anaerobacaceae; genus PLanc-01. The sequence continues at coordinate 1,295 of JAGPGT010000291.1, read as the reverse complement.
GGCCGCGGCTCACCTGGTCCTGGAATCGCAGTCGGGCTTTGTCGCAGGCCTGCGGGTCGGCGTCGATGGCGACCACGCGGTAGCCCCGATGCAGATAATAGGCCGTGTCGTCTCCGTTGTTCATGCCGACGTCGTAGATCAGGTCATCGATCATCGCCAAGTCCTCTGCTTACGCTCCTGGCAGGCTGTGGGGCGCATTAACACGCGAAGCGCAACACGACCATTCGGAGCATCCACGAGCGATCCGATAGCACAGTAACATTCGACAGACTGGGGACTCTGTCCCCAGACCCCTGGGATTTATCGCTTTGGACCAGGAACAGGGTGAAGGGAAGGCGACGCCGGGTACCCACAACGTCGTCCCTGCCCCTGGGCCGCGGCGGCGCTCGGGTTGTTTCCCAACAGAGCCCTATCCTCCGCCACGGCGGATTGAGTGTATCCGAACAGGGGAGTCGGCCGCAAGAACTATCCCGGCGGCTGGGCGTGGAAGACCTCGAAGGGGCTCTGGAAGTTCAGACATTTGCGAGGTCGATGGTTGAGCTGGCGGACATGGGCGCGAAGCTGCTGGGGCGTGACGGGCGTCAGGTCGGTGCCCTTGGGTAGGTACTGGCGCAAGAGGCCGTTGGTATTTTCGTTGGTTCCCCGCTCCCAGGAATGGTATGGATGGGCGAAGTAGATCGGCATCTGGAGCTTCTTTTCCAGTTCGATCGGACGGGCGAACTCCCGACCGTTGTCCAAGGTCAAGCTTTGGCGTTTTTCGGCGGGCAGTCGTCGAAGGCTCTGTTGAAGCTGGCGGGTGACCGGCTCGGTGGCGCAGGCGTGGACCTTTCGTGCGACCAGGTAGCGGCTGGTGCGATCCACGCAGGTGAGGACAACTCCCTTGTGGCCTTTTCCGACCACGGTGTCGCCTTCCCAATCGCCCAGGCGGGTCCGCTCGTCGATCACCTCGGGACGTTCGTCGATGGAGCGTTTGCCGAGGATCTGGCCCTGGCGGGAAGGCTTGCCGTAGGGCTTTCGGCGGGGTCTTCGGGCGATCCGCAGCAAGGGACGGAACTCCCGGACCCGCTCGGGATCGCTCCAGATCCAGCGGTAGATCGTCATATGGCTGATCGAGAGGTTCTCCAACTCCGGCGGCGGGCAGTTCACGAGTCTGCCGGCGATCTGTTCGGGCGACCTGATCGCCCTGGTGATCGACCTGTCGCAGGACGTCGAGGAGCAGATCCTGGTCTTGATGGAGTATCTCGAATCGCGCAAGCTCTTGGCGGAGGAGAAGACCGCCGGCGAGGACGAGCAGG
>JAGPGT010000075.1 GCA_018055905.1 Phycisphaerae bacterium | reverse complement strand
TCCTCGTCGTATTGGTGCCGGATATCGATCTGGGCCCAGATGCCGCCCATGAGAAGCCGGTCGTATTCGCGCAAGAAGTGCTCCGGCACATGGACGAACTTGTGGCCGAAGTTAAGCAGCTCTGCCCAATACTTATCGTCGTCCGAAAGATAGCGGACCTTCACCTTATCGATGAGCGTGTGCTTGCCCTTGTCCTTGACCATCGACTGCGCCTTGTTGGCCTCATCGGGTCGGACGAAGTTGGAACTGATCGTGGTGTTCACGACGCGAAGCCCCGCCTCGATGGCCGCCGCGTCATCGGTGGCGCAGTACTTGCCAAGAAGATACTCAAGGACAAAGACCGGCACGTTTGCCCCGACCTTCACCTTTCGGACGAGGTCCTTGCGAACCACCTTCCCGGCAAAAACTCCGGTTGATTTGCGATCAAGTTCTGGCATCGTTCATCCCTTACATTGCGATAGACACTTCGATTTTCTCCAGCCGTGCCAATTCAGCTCCTGTCGCGGCATCAAGCAAGTACAATCCAACACTCTTCTGGTCCGGCTCCTCGGTGATCATAAGAGTGATCGTATTGGGTGCTATCCTCTTGGAATCGCTCGCATCGTTGCGCAATGCCACATCGCCTGTGGCCTCTTCGAAACCGTAGGACGCACTCACGGCCCGCGACATGATCTTTCCCTTCGCTCGCAGTTCAACACGGACTTTCGGCGGTGCGATGTCGAACAGTCCTGAGTTCACACCTGTTAGTTGCACAGAGAAGAACCGGGTCGTAAGTTTTTGACTACCCGGAACGAGCGTCCAGGTGATACCTACCGGCGGACCAGCGGATGGTTTGGATGACGGACTTAGAACCATGACCGGCACCAGCAATTCCTGTGGCGAAAGCCCGCCATGGAAATAGGCCTTCGCACCCCCCTTGCACTTAAAGCAGGCAAAGGTCCAGGGCGTGGCCAAGTCGAAGTCGCCCTGCATGCCGAGCGCGCTGAGAGGTGCACGCAGGAATGCATCGTCCGCATTGCCCCCATGCCCCACCCAAACCCGGCGATGGAGGTCCGCGGTCTCGCCGCCCGGCGATTCCACCTTCATGTCTTCGCTCAGTTCATCGGCGAAGAGATGTCCATGGTCAGCCGCCAGGACGATGCGCTCAATACCCATGTCAACGAGCATTCGAACGCCTCGCCGCAGGTCATTCAGGACGCCGTCCATCTGTCTGCGCGCCTGGGTGATGTTGTCCTGCTCGCAAAGTTCATCGATCTCTTGCGATGTCACAAGAATCAACTGCGCGTTTTCGATGCCCTCGCGAACCTTCTTGGAGGGCCTGGGCAGGAGATTGTCCAACTTGGCGTCAAAGACATCCACGCCCGCATGCTTCTTTAGAAGCGTCAACCGGTCCTTGCGATCCTTGATGACAGTCCCGTTGATCTCCAGCGCCAGTTTGCCGCTGCCTGCCGTCACGACCTTTGCATCGCCCTGAGCGCCGGGCAGCAGCGCCGCCATGCCGATCTCGGTCACGGTGGGCACGGCCGCGAGGGCCGGATGGAGGTCCACCTCGAAATCTTCCCTGAGCAAGCGGGCCAGCTCCCGGCCCATTTCGAACCGAAGCGCATCCACCCACACATAGGCGGTCTTCTTCTCGGCGAGGAACGGCTTGACGTGGTTCTCGAAAACCTCACGCTGGCGTACAATGCTCTTGTCCGGAGCGTTTTTCTGAAGTTGCGTCAGGAATTGCCGGGCAACCTCGGAGCCTACCGCCACGTAACGTCGTCGGGCCTGGACCACCAGTTTCTCGATGCTGTCGTGGTCGTCGCCATGGGGCTCGAAGTTGTACCAGCGGCTCTCCATGTGACGATGTTGAGTATCCAGCAGACACCAGGGCTCCGCACCTTCGGCATATTCCTTGATCATCCCGGTGACCGACTGCGGCGCTTTTTTCAGCGCCTTCTCCACACGCTCAGCCTCCAGCAGTACCTCGGCAGCGGCAGCAACGAGCGCCCACCGAGCCTGAAGTTTCGGTTCCGCATCGCACCAAAAGCCAGCCTTGCGGGACTCGGCCAGGACCAACATATCGCCGTCTGTTTCCTCCAGAAGCCGGTTCTCGGCATGTCTCAACAGCGCCCTCTCAATAGCCGGGAAGGTTTCGACATTCGTCATCGCCTTGGGCTCGAACGTCAAGGCGGCGAGGTTGAACTCCTGTTCCACCCGGAGCGCTGCAACCACGTAGCTTTCACGCCGGTCGCGGCGCAAACGCCACGCCCGGGCCAGCTCAACGCATGCGGCAGCGGTAGCGGGCGTTGTGGCGACCGGAACCGAGGCCAGACTGGACGGAACAGTCTTACCAAGTCCTGAAATGAGATCGGTCATCAAGACGTGCCGGGCCAGCCGTTGGCGGAGGTCGTCCAACTCCTCGCCATCAGGGGCGTCGAAACCGAGGTCATGCCGTAGAAGTTCCGCGAGTTCGCCCTTCGCGTCCTTTTTAGTAATGCTCTCGTCAAGACGATCATTGTCGAGAAAAGAGAGGGCGACTTCCTGTGGATTGCCGGTGCCAAAGATGAGGGAAATCACCCCCTTGGAAATCTCGCCGCCTTTTTCGGCCAGGGCGTCGAGGTCGGCCAGAGTCAATTTTCCTGCTTCGGTCTGCTTTTCCACGTGGGCAAGAGTCTCTTCAGCCAGAACGCCTTTCAGTGCGTTACGGGCCACAACGGCCAGTCGGGTGTTTCGCGCCGGCGGCTGCTGCCCGGGCTGCATGACCACACCCGCTGCCTCGAGCTCGATGAGGGCATGATGGGTCTGGTCCTGAGCCATCGGCACATAAACCACCAGGCGCGGCGCCTCTTCGCCGTCCATGAGATGCTTCTGGTCGATTTCCCAGCGCAACTGGATAAAACTGCCTTTGTAGCGAAGCACATCGGTATCGGGTAGGTGGTCCAGCGCCGGCAGAGCAGCCGCATACGCGCCATCCGGGTCATACCAGACCACGAGGCCGTTATCGTTGACCTGCTTGTCAATTAGGCTGATGAGATGATCCGTTACGATGCCGTGGCTCATTTCCGTGTCCGCTTCCTTTTCCCTGTACTCGCTTGTTGAACCTCACAAAGGTCTTCCCGCCCATGGGCGATGGCGATGGAACGATCCTTTCTGCAGGCTTCCTGCACCCGTTCCGGCCAGAGCTGGTAGGCAATGTGGGACCAATCGTATTTTCCTTCCTGAAGGTCTTCCCAGTATTTCTTGGGCTCATTCCAGGGCACCAGTTCCCATAGCGGGGCCATATTCAGGACAACCCCGTCGTTGAGGTCGAAATCGAGGCGCAGGTTGGCGGCACGGCGCAGCCTTTCTTCGAAATCCTTGAGCTCCGAGACGAACTGCTCCTGGCGGTCTATCTCTTTTTCAAGTTGTTTGGCCTCGCGACCGGCGCTTCCCGCTGCTTCTTTCCGGCCCCGCAAGGTCTTGAGGCGGTCATCCTCCAGACGAATCTTGGGCTCCACATAATTGAGCAGCGCCTTGAAGAGGATGTCCTTGTCCAGACGATGATAGTAAAGCCAGAGCCCGTAGTTGCCCCTGGCCGAGTGCAGGTACCAGTAGATGGGACGCTTGCGGTACTTCTGGATATGTTCTTTGAAAAACGTGCCGGTCAGGTAGTCGCGCAGCGTCGCCAACGGTTCGCCGGTATTGCCCAGGGCATGGCGGATCAGGGATTCGGCATCAGCCTCGCCGAAGATCACCTCCAAGGCGGCCAATACCTTGGCGGCCAGGTCGTCCGGATGGCCCGGGTCCACCACCAGCAGACCGTCTCTATCCTTGAGCGCCTGCAAATGATTAACTGTCCCCGTGTCAAACCGCCCCCGGCCAAGGCCCTTTTCTGCGCCAGGCTCGAATTGCCCCATCACGACGCCGACGGCGTAGCTGATCCACGCCTTGGCGAGGGCTTGTTCAGACCAGAAGCATTCAACTGTTGTATGCTCTTCTGACTCTTCCGAATCGCTATCCCCTGGCTCTTCATCGCCCTCGTTTTCGGCCCCAGAGCCGCCGACGGCCAATTCCTCCTCAATCGCCCGGCGGTCCTCTTGGGAAACCCCATAGAGGCGGTAGACCTCTTCGTCGATCTGCCGCTCGATCTCGGCTAGTTGCGTGTGACGCTCAGCGACCTTGGAGATGCCGTCGGGCCAGCCCGGCGGGGCGATAAAGTCCCAGGTGGTCTCGTCGTCCTCGCTGTCCGCCTTGGCCAGGGCAATGGCCTGTTCTACCAGATTTCGCAGCGAATCACTGGAAGCCCTGGGCACCGGCAGGCGGGCCAAGTCACCAACCTGAAAATTGACAGTTGGATTTATAAGTCGAAGGGCGTAAAGGGCAAAACGAGAATTCAGTACTGCAAGAATTAGCGATATGTCATCGGGGAAGAGAGATGATCCAGCGACATCGAAAATAAAGCCGCCAGGCGAAATGCGGGCGCTAAAATTACCGCTTGTAAGGTAGGAATATGTCACCCCGCAGCGGAAGTAGTAGTCGGTGTTCTTGGCAACCCACTCCCATTTGCCGTTGAGGTAAGGATAGCGACTGACGATATAATCCTTCATTTCCGATCCATTGTACGCCCAGTTCACCACATATTCCTGGTTTCCGTACCACCGGCGGAAACCTCCGCCTTTCATGTAAGGGAACCAACGCTTGCCAGTGGCTTGCGCTTCGGTCGCGTTCTTACTCCCAAACCCGATCCGGGATGGCCCCGGTTCCCACCAGTAACGCAAGAAGCGGAAGTTGTCGGCTGTGGCGAGACCTTGGCGAGGTTGCGCAATCTCCCCCAGCTTGGGAAAGGTTTCGAACACCTTCCTCAGCCCCGGGGTGATCCAATACACCCACGGGCTGCCGGGGATGGCGTCGAAGTCGCCCTGGCGGTAGCGGTATACGCAGTTGTTAGTAGGCAGTAGGCAGTAGGCGGTTTTTTTCTCATCACCACTGCCTACTGCCTTCTGCATACTGCCTACTGCTTCTTCAAATCGCCGCCGTTTGGCCTCGCTGTCCGGTTCCTTCACCAGCCGGAAATAGGTGCCCACGGCATTTTGCCGGGCTTCGGGATCGTTCTCCCGGCGGAAAACAAAAAGAACCGTATTTACTTTTTCTCCAGTTACCTCCTCAAATGCTCGTGGTCCAACATGGGATACAGTCTCGATGGCAATGGTTGATCGCAGGTGTTCCCTTAGCCTTTCGTAGGAAGAAATGAACATGAATGACTGCTGTGCAATCATGCCTAGGCGTCCATTGTTGGCAACCCATTCGTTGCACCTCTGAATGAAAGAGGTGTAAAGGTCTCCTTTGGCAATGGGATATTGCCTTTGAAGAAGTCTCTTAAGCGTCGGATTCATGTTTCTGCTGGTCATATACGGCGGATTGGTCACCACCACATCGTACCGCTGGGCCATGATCTCCAGCAGACGCAGTCCCTTGGCGGTCTCCCCGGCAAAATAAGTTTGCTCCACCCCGCCCAGATGCTCCCGTGCAAAGGCATCGAGCGCCTGGCCAATCTGGACTTCAAGAATTTCCCAGAACTCGCGCTGGCCCGCTTCGGTTTCGAACTGTTGCTCGGCGAACCCAGGGATGAGGAGCTGCTTGCCTTCACGCTCATAGCGTTTGCGCTCTTCGGCCACGAGTTCCCGGATCTCTTCTTCCAGCCGGAGAAGGGAACCGAGTTGCTCCGAGTCCTTCAGTCGGGCCTGCAGAGCGGTCAGGATGCGCCGGTAAATGGGCCCAAGCTTCATCTGCTCCACGAAGTCTTTAAGGTTGTCGCCGCCCAGCATGTGGACATTGGCGCAGGCCAGGCGGCTTTCGCTCAAGCGGGTTTTGGGGTTCAGGGTTTTGGCCTTGAGATAAAGGGTAAGGGCCGAAAGCTGGACGGCCCGCGGGTCAATATCAATGCCGTGGAGGTTGTGGGCGATGATGGCGTTTGGGATTTCCTCTTCGGAGGCCACCGGCGGTTTTGCGGGCCAGCCGGGTCTGCCGGCGTTTTGCATCTCTTCTCGATACATGGCGACAAACAGGTCGAAGGCCACCAGGCCGAAGTGCATGGTGCCGCAAGCAGGATCGAGGAACGTAATCTCTTTGACGCTTTTGATCGTGGGCAGCGGGCGGTCGGCAGTGGGCAGAGGGACTAGGTATTCCAAGGAAGATGCCAGTTGGGAGTCAGGATGCAGTTCGAGCCAGAGACGGCCGAGGGTGTTTTCCACCAAAAAACGGACGATCCATCGTGGAGTGAAGATCTGTGTGGCCGCAGGAATGTCTTTTGTTTGAGCTTTTTCTTTCTGCTTATACAGCCGAAAGAAAATATCCTTTTTTTCCTGTTCGTTGAACCCCTGATAAACCCAGCCGATGGTCTCCTCGTTGCCCGGCTGCCAGGCGGGGGCCAGGTCCTGCGCATTGAGCAGGTTCGCAAGTTCTTTCAGAACCTTGGGCTGCGGGAGAAGCCGGCTCACCAGGGCATCGGGGTCAAACAGCGCCCGGACTTCCTCGGAAAGCTTGCGGCACTGGGCCAATAGAAACGCCCGGTAGGCCCTTTGCCGCGGGCCTTCGCCGCGGCCGTTTTGGGGCAGGTCGCCCTTTTCATAATCCGAAAGGTGCGTTTCGTTTCCCGGCTCGGTGAGCCACATCTTGAAGCCATTGGAGTTTTCCAAACGGCTCACCGTTTCCCGTACAAGGCCTCGCGCTTCCAGCATCTTGAAGGCCACGAAACGGTTAAGCCAGGTAAAAGCGGCTTCACGAACAAAGGCATCCAGGGCCGCCGTGGCTGCCAGCCCGCCGGTTTGGAGGACATCCAGATGATCGAGCAACAGCCTTCTTGTTTCCCGCTCCTCGGCTTCCAGATGGTCCATGCGCGCCTCGTCCTCGACCTCGAGATCGGGTGTTCCACGCCCCTTTGTGTTGGCAGTGTAAATGCCAAAGCGTCCCTGTAATTCCTCCCGGATGGCATTCTCCAAGAGGGATCGGGCGGCGAGGACGGTTTCTCGCAATGTATTTCGTAGTGTCTGATTCATGGTTACTCCAGTCGGCAGTAGGCAGTAGACAGTAGGCAGTGAAGAATCATGTATCTGTCCTTCGTTTAAGGGAACTGCTCAATCCATTGATTAGGCGACCGACCTCGCCTGACAGCTCGAGGATAGATCGCGCTTTACCTTCACTCATATATCCCAGGCGCTCTGCAATGATGATCTGAGTCTCAATTTCCCGCAATGATCCGTAGGCCATGGATAAGAAATTCAGAAACTCCCTGCTTGATGTTCGCCCCTGACCTTCGGCAATGTTTGAGGGAACCGAAACAGCCGCACGACGAAGCTGACTTGTCAGGGCATAAACTTCCTCACGAGGGAATTTCTTTGTCTCCGAATAAACCAATTCGACAAGTTCCATCGCCTTCTGCCATGCGATCAGATCTCTGTAGTTCTTACTTGCCATATCACTGTTCTTCCCACTGCCCACTGCCCACTGCCTACTGCCTACTGCCTACTGCCTACTGCCTACTCCACCACGATCTTTACGCCCTCATCGAGCAGTTTCAGGAGATGGTCCTGCAGGCGGGCTACGGCCTTCTTGACCTGGTCCGCCGATTCAAATGATCCGGAGAAGTACTCGGACACTCGGACGCGTTCGATTTTCACCTCGGGAGGCGTCGTCAGGCGTTGGATTTCGGAAACGACCTTGGCAAAGAGACCGCCAAGGGCCTCGATATCCGATTCCATCTGGCTCACACCGGCGCGGCAGGCGTTGCAGGCGAGATTCGTCTCCGGAAAATCGTTCTCGGCGCAACCGCGTGATGCCAGCGGGGAGAGCACCGGTTCCCGCATGGAGTCAGGCACCTGCTCCCATTCCTTGCGTCCCTTGATCTTTTCGACCGCATCGCGATACTGAGCCGCGCGCTCGGCATGGGTCTTTTCATAGAGTTCGCGATACGCGGCCAGGATTTCCTGTGCGTTCTTCTCGATCTGCGTCATGGACTCAAAGAAGGTCTCGGACTGCAATAGCTCACGAAGCTCCTTGCCCTTCTGGGCGATCTCGTCCTGGCCCCGCGCTTCAAAGACGCGAGACATTTCGTTGGCGGCCAGCCGCGCTCTCTGCAGGGTCGCCAGCCCCTTTTCGTTCAGACACTCGGCGATCTTGCGGATACGATCACGGCCCTCCTTGAGCGAGGCGGCACCGCCGGCCAGAAGGTTCACGCAGTCGTCGGCGGAGCCGTTTTCGATATTCGCCAGCGCTTCCCGATACTCCTCGACGATGGCCAGCACTGGTAAATAACGGGCTTTGGCCTCCGCGATGATGGGAACGACCTCCTTGGCCTCTGCCTCGGCATACTGCTTTGCGGCCGCGGCGATGGCGTTTTTCTCCACATCCACGGTCTTGCCGGTCAAGCCCTCATAGCTCTGAACCGCCTGCGTAAGGGTCTTGAGATCGACCGGTTTGATCGGGGTGAAGATCGCCGACTTGAACTTCGTGTTATTGACGAAGGGTTCCCGGCTTCGCGGTTCCGCGTAGGAATCGAACTTCTGGCCGCCGAAGGAAACCTCGATGACGCCTGCACGGAAAAGAACAGCGAGGACCAGTCGCAGCACGTCGCGTTCCCATCCGTAGGGAGGGCCGTTGAATCGGTTCTCGAGCGCCTTGCCAAGGCAGGCGTCCCGGTTGCCATACTCGTGCTGGCTTACGAGATAATCACGGACCTCTTTGGCCACATCGGCGCTCGGGTTCGGTACGTACTTCGAACCTTCCTTGGTAACCAGGCCCAGGCCGCGTTCGCCGACGTAAAACACTTGAGGAAGGGCCTTGAGATCAGCGGCCTTCAGGAAAACATCCGGTTCATCCCCGCGCAGCGGGCGCGAACCCATCTCCAATTTGGGATAGAGGTCGGGAACGATCTGCTCCAAGAATTTCTTGATGATCTCACCCAGGTTCTTGCCGAGCGACGATGCATCCCTCGCCACCCCGCGAAACATGCCGGTTCCACGCTCAATCGCTTCCGCGACCTTGTCCTTAAGCCGTGATTCGTAGTTCAGGACGAAGTTTTTCTCGTCCTGGAGGCAGGTGGCCTCGTCCGGGGTGATTTTGCTCTGGGCTCGAAGCTGGTCGTATTTTTCAACCATCTTCCTGGACGCAAAGAGCTGGGCGACCAGTTCGTCAATCTCCGGCGCAAGGGAGAAGACCCAGTAGAGATCGCTTTCGTGGTTCTTCTGCCGGCTTTCATCCCGAATCTCGTTGATCCGATTGGACAGATCGCTGTCGTCCTCAGCTACGGCCAAGGATACCTTGATATCGCCTTCATCCCCAACAGTCGTGCCGTCCACGCTGATCCCGGTTCGGAAGGTGCGGTAATCCTTGTGCCGGTATGTCCGGAGGGCAGGTTCGCCAAAGATCAAGCGCAGAGCGTTTCGGACGATTTCATTCCGATCACGGGGCTTGGGATCGAGGGACTTCTTCTCGGTCTCCCAGTTCTTTTCCTGGGCGGTCTGGAGCTTCCAGCCATCCTCGGTGTTGCGGATAAACTGCGCATCGTAGAGTTTCTTGATGGCTGCCTCGACCTGGGCGACCGGTGTCGGGTCGCCGACCTTATCGATGAGGAAGGCGGCAATGTTCGCCTCCGTTCGAGGCAGGTCGCGTACGAATTCCAGAAGACAAATCGCCTTGGCAACCCGAAGCGTCCATTGTTTGTCCGGGTCGCCCTTGAATCGCTCGCTGATTTCGTGAATGTCGGTGCGGCGCTCGTTCGACAGGTTGCCTTCAACAAGCTCGTACACGCGATCCAACGTCACCAGGGTGCCAATCGGACAATCGGCGAGCCTCGTCCGATTGGATACAAGCATCTCGTAAGCCTGCTTGATGATCGTCCGGTTGCTTCCTCCGAAGTGCCTGGGCGCTCCAGGCTGAAGCCGAATTCCCGACATGATGCTGATGCCGATATCGATGTAATGCGGTGGGTACGGATAGAACTGGACGAAATCATCTTCACTGACAGCCGTTCGACGTGAGGTCCGTTCAAGTCGCAATGCGGCGTTCAGTGCTCCCTGGTTCGCACGATAGAGCTCCCGGAGAATCGGCAGGGCGTCGTCTTTTTTGGCCAGGACGCGCCGCGTGGCCACCTCGCGAATGTCCGATGGCGCGAGATCAACTCGATGACGGAATCGGTCCTGAAGCTTCGCCAGTTCAACCCGCTTGGAGTCAATGGCGGCCACCACCTCGTCGAGTTTCTCCTGGGAGGTTACGACAATCCAGCACGGTGCCGGTATCTTTCTTGCTTTCAGAAGATTCCTTCCGACTTTCCCGAATTCCTCGATGGTGGCCCGCAGATCTTCGATCTTGTCGCCGCTGCGGGCAACATGCTGGCCGACCTCATCGATAACCAGAACCAGCGCCTTTCCAGGACGTCTGCGGCCAAAGAGCTCGAACGTGCGGTGTACAACCTTGCTCACGCTGATTGCCGCATCACGACTGCGTTGGGTATGCGCCCACGAATCGGCGGCTGGATAGGTCACTGGATCAAGGGCGTGAAGGACCGCACTTGCCCGCGATAGCCGTTGAGCGCCTTTGCGGACGATACGCCACTCCTGATTGTGGATTTGTTTGCACTTGCTAATGAACTGTTCCAGCTTTGCTTCCGCTTCGAGTTCGATCTCAAGTTCCGCGATGTCGAAATCTTCAGCATAGTCGAGCTCTCTGAGCAGGGCGGTGTAGATAAACTCGGCGATGCGTTGTGTGACGCGACGAGTGTCCTGTTCCTTGGCGATGTCGAAGAGGATGACCTCGGTGGGAAAGCGGGTATTGATAAGGTCGAGCAGATTGTGGACCTGCTCATCACGGATCTGCTGTTTGAACAGGGCCGAGAAATCCTGTCCAAGGACCCTTCTGTTCTCCAACGCGTACCCGAAATTCTTTGCGAATGAGCTCTTGCCTGAGCCGAAAAAACCGGAAACCCAGACGCCGACGCTTTCATGGGGTTCCGTCGGGGCCTCTGCAACGGCTTTCAGGAGAGCCGCGTACTGATCGCGGATGCTGTCCGTGGCAATGTACTCGGTGATTTCCGAATACACGGACTGCTCGTCGGTTTGATCGACCTGGATGATCTCTTCGATCTTCCGACTCAAATCCCGCGACAGGAGGTTGCCAATCGTTTTCATGTGCTCTCCTTGAGTTCTATCCATATATTTTGACCCGGTAATTTCCCAACGCATCACGATCCTTAAGGGCCATGAACCTCAGGCCGGTTGTCCCTTCGATAGAGCCAGGATAGAAAAGGATTGTCGTGTAGGATGTCTTGCCCTGCATCTGGTCGAGCAACTTTGACATGTGATAGATACCGGGGGCCATGGCCGCCGCTCGCATAAGAAAGACAACTTCCGTAGAGGCATCCAGCGATTGAAGATGCTCTGTTAGAAGACCGGCCAAAGGTCGCCAATCACGGTCGGACAAGTACGTGGTCACCTGTTCCTGGGCTGCAAGAAAGCCGCGGTCATTCTCGAGTTCGACCACTGCATCGATTCCTTCGCTCTCTTGAATTGCCTTCCACAGAAGGTCAGACATGTGGACGATGCATGTTTTTTTGCCAGTCTCTCCCAGCCGCGTTGCCAGCAATCGTGCTTCCCGCCGAAGCGTCCACTCTTCCTCTGGGTCATACCGGAAAATGGCGAATGGCAGATCATGGTAGACGCTGATCCGAGGAGGATTAGCCTTCAGGTCGTTCTCGAGGAGCTCAATTCGATTATTGAGTGAGGACATTCGCATACTCCTCAAGGGTTTCTACGGGAAAGGTCAAGCGAATGACACTGCCCGCGACGTGGTATTCAAGCAGCCCATGCTGATGGGCTTCCAGAAGAAACCGCTCCACTCCCTCGCGGGACAGGAAGAACAACTTCCAATCAACAAGATCAAGCAGTTTGGTCCCCGATGGTTGGTGCTGCTTCAGGTAAAACGCGATGTACGCGAAGGCTTGCAAGGACAAGTAGGCTGGGGCAATGCGTTTGTTGACCGCTCCCTGAAGGACGCCAAAATCACGGAGTGTTGAGAGCACGCCTTGCGTGACGCGTCGTACAGTGGAATCCCCCCAGGGACCTGAAGTTTTTCCCTCTTCAACCCATTTTCGTAGCGCCGATTCAATCTCCCGGACATCAATCTCCATGACGCCCCGTGACCAATGTGGCACCAGAAGCTCTATCACCACATCGCGCAGGAGCAAGTCGGCGCGCACTGAGTGAAAGTAGAGAATTCGGTCAAGGGTGTTGCCGTTGGACTGGTGTTTCACGATGCTGGCCAAAGCCAGTGCAACGGTCTCTTCAACCAGATACCGTTGCCGAAAAATCGCAAGAATATCCTCTGCCCGGGACCGCGACGTCTTGCCCAGGAGGTTCTGGCGACGCACACGCTGGAGGTTCTCACTGACGGACAGCCCTGGGTTCCACGCAGACAAAAGGGCTTTCGTATCCGGAAGAAGAGCCCCCGCCTTGATAATCTTGCTGCTGTAAGGCGGTGGGGTGATCGTCCCCTTTCTTCGAGGGGCATCCTCGATCTTCCCCGCAGCTCTCTGAGCCAGTTTTGTTCTGTTAAGTGGCTTAGTCATCAGTTTTCTTTTCCATGGCTGACGGGTCACCCGCCTCACTCGCTGCGCCGGACTTCACCCACGCGTCCACTTCTTTCCTGTCGAACTTCCAAAGCCGACCGATCTTGTGGCCCGGCATCTGCCGTTCACTGATCCACTTGTAGACCGTATCCCGCTTGATGCCGAGATGGTCCGCAATCTCATCTACGGAGAGCCATCGGTCTTCCATCATGCGACTCCACTCACTGTTGGCTTCATCGGTTGCCTCGCAACAGCCTCTTTCGTTTGGTTGATCGGTGTTCCACGTTCCAGCCTTCGGCGTTTACGTCCCAATAAACCAGGACAAACAGGGTTACAATATATCATACTGATGTCCAATGTCAAGCGGTTTGTCCGGTTATTTTCGCTATTTGACCGAGTGTAACCGAGTCAAGGCTTCCGGTGCCAGCGGGGCCCACCGAGAGGGGTAAGCCAGCCCGAGATCGGGTCCTCCCCCACATAGAGCCAAGCGGGAAGATCGGCTCCGTTGACCTGGACAGGGACCAGGACCCGGCGGTAGAGGCAGGGACCGCCGGGGTGGAACCCCTCCAGGCGGTCGATGGCTGGAAGGCGGGTCTCAGGGTCATCGAAGGTGAGAAGCTCCCCATACACGGGACCCCAGGGCGCACCAGTGACGTTCTTCGGGAACCGGTCGGGGGCTGCTGGCTTGGGATTGGACATGCAGGCCGTCACGTGGGCTTGTGTGGCCACGTCGGCGAGTGGATTGGTGGTCCCGACGGCGAGGATGTCCTCTTCCGGGACCTGCAGGATCGGGATTCCGGAGGGCATCTCGAAGAGGCGGCCGCGGACCAAGGCGTCCTCCACCGTCAGGACGCCCCGGCAATAACGGTCGTGGTTCCAGAAACCGCGCTTCAAGGTGCCGTAGACGAAGAGCCGCAACAATTGCGGATTGGGGGTTTCGGATTGTGGATTGAATGAGGATGTCATATGCTGTCTCTATGAATGCAGATGAATTCAAAAACAGAACCAAAGCCTTCGCGATCAGGGTAATTCGGTTGGTGGAAGCGTTGCCGCAAAACCAGACCGCGAAGGTAATTGGAAACCAGTTGCTCCGAAGCGGCACCTCGGTAGGTGCGAACTATCGCGCCGCCTGCCGCGCGAAATCTCCCGCCGACTTTGTCGCCAAGATGGCCATCGTCGAAGAGGAATGCGATGAATCCATATACTGGATGGAATTAATCGTCGAAGCCGGCTTGATGGATGAAAAGCGTCTGATCGAACTGAAAAACGAAGCAAACGAAATACTTTCCATGGTCGTTGCTTCCATAAAAACCGCCCGCTCCCGCAAGTAATCCGCAATCCCCAATCCCAAATCCGCAATCACCCCACCCCCTTTCTCTCTTGGGCGACGAACTCGAACGGTTCCACCGAGTACCCGGCCAGGTCCTCGCACCGGAGCACCACCAGGCTCATGGGCGGGACCGGAAGCTCCCTCCAACCCTTTTCCTCCGCCAGCACGGCGTCCAGATACGCGGGGTCCGAAGCGTAGAGGACGGCCTTGCGGCGGGGATGCCACCGCATTTCCAACGGCCGGTTCCCCTTGAGCACGATGACGGTTTCCGGATCGGTCCGGCAGGCGATAACGGCGGTTATCTGCCCGCGGCAGCGCCGGAGGCGCGCCTTGAACCGCTCGATATCCATGGCACCGTCCCGCGCGGCGTTCGCGGCCAGGCGGAACAGAATCTCGCTGTCCACCTCGGCGAAGCGCCGCATCTTCCAGCGGCGGAAGAGGTAATCGGCGTTGTAGATGGTGCCGTTGTGGGTGCCGATCACCTCCCCGGCGCGAATGGGGTGGTTGTTGCTGTTGACCTGTTCGTCCCCACGGGTGCGCCAACGGGTGTGCCCGAGCAGGAGCGCGGCGCGGTTGTCCATGGAGGCAAGGAGTTCGGCGAAGGCCTTGTCCGTGACGAACCGCTCGGCCGTCACCGGACGTTTGAAGAGCCGGTGGCCGCCGTCGACATCAAGCCAGGCCGCGCCAGTGGCATGGGGACCACGCTCCTCGCTCAGCAGCAGCAGGCGGGTGAAGAGCCAGGCGAGGTGGTCCCGTTCCTCGGCGCGCCGCCGCTTTTTTCCGAAGATGACGCCCGCGAGCCCGCACATCAGGGTTTCCCTCCCTTCGGGTCGACAACAAAACCACGGAAGACGCCCTCGGCATACTCCTTCGGGTACTCCTCAATCCAGCGCGCGGCGTCTGGATAGCCGAGTTCTCCGGCCAGCCGGGCGACGACCGGCCGGTCGAGCATGTTTGTCAGCCCGGAGAGGCGGACCGCGTCGATGCCCTGCCAGACCAGGGCAGAGATCGGTATCCGTGCCGGTTTGTCGTCTTGCACCTCGGCAAGGCCGTGTTTAATCAGGGCATCGAGGAATGATGCGGCCTTTTCCTCGGGCGTGTCGCCCCGGACCGCCAGCTCGACACCGGACAGCATCTTGGCGTTGCGCAGGACCATGTCGATGTAGTCCTCGAGGTCCCGCTGGTCCGAAAAGAGCGTGGCCCCTTTCATGGCGTGGACCACGTCGGTCACCGTCTCCCCGGTGAAGACCTCGCCGTCGCCTTCCAGCGGCCGCCCGTCGAGGGCGGTGTTTCGGATCAGTACTCTCATGACGCGCCTCCTTGCGTCCCGCCGGTCTGGTCCCCTGAAAACGCCGGAGGCCGAGATTCGGGCCCGGCCTCCGTGAGGGGTTCCGCCTTTGGGGCGGGTTGTTCGTCTGGTTTCACTCTGCCCCGTTTGAAGGCCGAGTCCCCCGGCAGGGCGGCGATCAGATGCTTGCGCGCAGTCTTGAACTCGTCGCCGATGAGGCCCAGGTGGAGCAGGAAGACACGGAAGTCGTACCGGGCGCTCTGCGGATCGAAGGACCGCTTGCGGCTCGATGCAGCCCGGCCGTTCAGCGCTTTGGCAGCCACGGCCAGGACCAGTTGAATGTAGGCTTTCACCTTGCCCGCGTGGAGCGTCCCTTCGAACCAGCGGAACTCGACCGTGCCCCGGTACCAGACGTTGTGCAGGTTCACCCCGTGGTAGCGCGTGCTGTCGTAGTGCTGGGGCTGTCGGTTGTGGTAGCCGTACCAAATGTGGTTGAGCTGGTCCCTGGTCCTGGGACGACGGCGTTCGATCTGAGCGATGAGGTCGTCGCTCACCGGCTTGCTGTAGCTCCGGCGGCGGGTCTCGTTCACGCCCAGGGCGGTGAGGATGAGCGATTCCTGTTTGTAGACGATCTTGGCGAGATTCGCGAGGGTCCGGCCGTCAAAGGCTGTGGCGTCGACGTGGACGTGGATGCCGCAACGGTCGTCCACCTTGGCCCCGCAGGCCCGCAGCGCCCGGACGACTTCCTGGAGGACGGGGATGTCCTCGTAAGACAGGACGGGGCTCACCACCTCGGCCCGCAGGTGGACCGGCACATTGATGAGCGAGCCGTCGGACACCACCTTCCAGACCCGTCCATGGGTGTCGGTGACTTCCCAGGGATCGAAGCTCCCCGGGCTACCGATGTGGCGGACCTGGCCGCCCACCACCGACTGGATCGCCCGGGCGATCCGCTCGCGCGTCCGTTTGACCGTCTCGATCTCGATTCCGAAGTTGATCCGGCGTAAGTCCATGGTCTCTCCTTGCGTTCTGTAAGCCCTTTCCCGGCAAGGGATTGGCTCTTGTGTTCACACACATACAGGCTTCTTTCCGAACAGAA
>JAGPGT010000290.1 GCA_018055905.1 Phycisphaerae bacterium | reverse complement strand
TGGCGGATTACGTCGTTCAATCGTGCGGCGGAGCAGATCACCGGGGTAACCCGGAAGGATGCGATCGGCCGGCCCTGCAGAGAGGTTCTCAAGGCAGATGTCTGCGAGGGCGGCTGTGCGCTTCGCGAAACGATGGAGACGGGGCATACCATCATCAGCAAGCCCGTCGATATCATCGACGCCCACGGCCGGCGCAAACCCATCACCATCTCTACTGCCTTACTCAGGGATGAGAAGGGGCAGATCGTGGGCGGGGTCGAGACCTTCCGCGATATGACGATCGTGGAGGAACTGCGTAAGCAGGTCCTGAAGCAGTATTGCTGTGAGGATATCATCAGCCGAAGCCCGAAGGTCCAACAGCTCTTCGATGTGCTGCCCCGGGTGGCCGAGAGCGACTGCACCGTCCTGATCGAGGGGGAGACCGGCACGGGCAAGGAATTGTTCGCCCGCGCGGTGCACAGTCTGGGCCGGCGAAAGAACAAGCCTTTCATCGCGGTCAACTGCGGCGCTCTGCCGGATACCCTGCTGGAATCGGAGTTGTTCGGTTACAAGGCCGGTGCGTTTACGGATGCCAAGAAGGACAAGCCCGGCCGTTTCGCGCTGGCCCAGGGTGGGACTATCTTTCTGGATGAGATCGGCGATGTCTCTCCGGCGGTACAGGTTCGCCTGCTGCGGGTCCTGCAGGAGAAGACCTATGAGCCTGTTGGAGGCGTCGCCAGTGTGAAGACGGATGCCCGCGTGATCACGGCCACGAATAAAAACCTCCAGGAACTGGTGGATAAGGGGATCTTTCGAAAAGACCTGTTTTACCGCATCAACGTGGTCCGATTTCATCTGCCGCCGCTTCGGGAGCGGAGAGAGGACATCCCGCTGTTGGTGGACCATTTCATCCAGCGATTCAATTCGCGATACGGCAAGAACATCTGCTGCGTCAGCAACGAAGTGATGGCGGTCCTGATGAACTACGCCTTTCCTGGCAACATCCGTGAACTAGAGAATGTGATCGAGCACAGCTTCGTGCTCTGTCAGGGCCGAGTAATCGAGAAGAAGGACCTGCCCGAAATGTTCCGAACAGGCGGAACCGCGAACGGTGGAAAGAGCGGGGAGCTCCGGACGCTCAAGCAGATGGAAGCGATGATGATCGAGCAGGCCCTGCGACGCCACGACGGCAATCGGGCCGCCGCAGCCCGAGAGCTCGACATTGACCCCAGCACTCTATTCCGCAAGCTCAAGACTTTGGGACTAAACCTGTAAATCGTTGCATAACGCAATGCTTATGGTCGAGACAGCATTGCATTTTACAATACCTTTCGGTCGATCTCGTCAATCCATCGCCTTCCGCATTTCTCTGTAAACCCTGCCATAGCCGTGGTTTAGTAGTGACTCTCGCTTCCTGGAGGTTCCCATGGCACGATTCTTGCATTTGAGGTCTTGAGGTGACCCTATGAAAGTGGCCATAACCGTTTGGGAAGACTGTGTTTCGAGTGTGCTGGACTTCTCGCAGCGACTATTCGTCGTGGAGTTGAACGATAGGGGTGAAATGGGCCCCGTCCAGATCGTCCTTTTGGAGCAAGGTGCTCTTGCGAGGCTGGCCAAAATGCGGGAACTCGACATTGACGTTCTGATCTGCGGGGCTGTCTCACAACCGTTGGCCGCAGCCTTCACAAGCAGTGGCATCCGGTTGCTGCCGTACGTGACCGGCAAGGTAGATGACGTCCTGAAGGCATACCAAACGGGACAACTGGACCTGCCGCAGTTCAGGCTGCCGGGCTGGTGGCCGGGGGCACGAAGAGGATTTGGCCGGCGGTGCCGTCAGCGATGTCGGCGACGAAGGGTATCAGAAGGTCGGAACACGAATCGGCCGGGTATGGCCGGCACAGAAGGAGCCTGAAAGGAAATCTGATGAAAGTAGCGATCACGGCACAAGGGCAGGGGTTCTCCAGCATGATCGATCCGAGGTTCGGTCGGGCCAGGTGGATTCTCGTTGTGGACACCGAGACCGGAGAGTATCAGGCGCATGACAACACCGTGCACTTGAATGCGCCCCAGGGGGCGGGCATACAGACGGCGCAGAACATTGCCAATCTCGGGGTTGAGGCCGTGATTACGGGCAATGTCGGGCCCAATGCCTTTCGAGTGCTCAATGCGGCCAACATCAAGGTCTTTCTGGCCGCTCAACAGACGGTGGAACAGGCAGTAGCCGCGTTCAAGGAAGGCCGGCTCCAGGACATACAACAGGCCAACGTGGAAGGCCACTGGGCATAGGTGATCTTACAAGTTTGGGGGCGTCGCCTGTTCGGCGGTGCTCTTACGGACAGATTCTCATGCACGTGTATCTTGACTGTTTTCCATGCTTTCTGCGACAGACGCTGGCTGCGGCACGATTCGTGACCGATGACGAGGCGATTCACGCCCACGTTGTGGACCAGGTGCTCGGACTGCTGCGTTGTACGGATGCGCGTCAAACCCCGCCGGCGATCGGACAGCAGATTCACCGTCTGATCCGACAGGCGACGGGAAATCCTGACCCTTACCGAAAGAAGAAACAAAGCTCGAATCGACTCGCTTTGAGGCTGTATCCGCAGTTGAAAGATGAGATCCGGGGCTCGGCGACTCCGCTCGAAACAGCCGTGCGCCTGGCGATTGCCGGCAATGTTATAGACTTCGGCATTTGCCATTCTCTTGATGCGGTGGCTTTGCCGGAAGCGATCGAGAAGGAGATGTTCTTTGTCCTCAAGGCCAAGTGTCCGGTGCTTGCGGCAGACCTCGGTTGCGACATCGGACAAATGATTCTACGAAGGAGCCATACAACTGGCCGCGTCGTTCCTCGCGGCAGGAAGGAGCAGACCGATGCCAGGCTTTGATGGAACAGGCCCGCAGGGAAGAGGTCCGATGACGGGATGGGCCCGCGGCTACTGCGTCCTGCGGGAATCGAACAATGAACCGATCCATATGCAAGGTTTCGCGGGTGTGCAGGGCACACCTGTCGATGTCGAGATTCTAGAAGGAAAGGAGGTGGTTGACATGCCGTTGCAGAATCGCGTTGGGCCGATGATCTCTCGGCCGATGGTCGGCCGCCCAGTTGTATACCCCGGTTGGGGGAACGCCAATCCGCTCCTGATGGGGACGGTGCCGCCGCTCGGATTGTGCCAGGCGGCGCCGGACATGTACCGTCGGTCCTGGTGGGGTAGCGGATTCTGGTGGGCTCCATTCG
This sequence comes from Phycisphaerae bacterium, assembly GCA_018055905.1. Lineage (GTDB taxonomy): Bacteria > Planctomycetota > Phycisphaerae > Sedimentisphaerales > Anaerobacaceae > PLanc-01. Next base: position 485 of record JAGPGT010000290.1, on the reverse strand, counting down.
GGCGGAGGTTCGGTCCCGGCCGGGGCTGGGGACGCGGTCGAGGGCGTTTCGGATGTCGCTGGTGATGGTGGTACAGTGATCCAAGGAGTTGCATCATGCCCAGAGGAGATGGAACAGGCCCTACAGGACAAGGGCCGGGAACAGGACGCGGTTTGGGACGCGGCACAGGCGCCGGCCGGATGGGTGGTCCGTTTTCCGCCGGTCCCGGCGGGTATTGTGTTTGTCCGAGTTGTGGACATAGGGTATCCCACGTGGCGGGCCAGCCGTGCAATCAGCAAAGCTGTCCCCAGTGCGGCAGCCCTATGACAAGAGGTTGATCCCTTCAGAGAAAGGAGATACGTTATGCCAGGTGGAGATGGAACAGGTCCGGTCGGGATGGGACCGATGACAGGTCGAGGGGTGGGTTATTGCGCCGGGTATCCGACGCCAGGCTATATGATCGGCGGCGTTGGTAGAGGATTTTGGGGCAGGGGGCGAGGTCGCGG
>JAGPGT010000074.1 GCA_018055905.1 Phycisphaerae bacterium | reverse complement strand
TCGCTTATCGTTTCACGCGGGCGTTGCCTTCCCAGATGCTCCAGATCTCGTCCTCGTCCGCCGGCTGGGCGTAGTCGGTCAAGAGCGTCGTGACCAGGGCGCCGGTCGCCCATCCGAACTGGACCCACTTGGCGGGCTCCCAGCCGCGAAGGATGGCGTAGAGCATGCCGCCGACGAAGCCGTCGCCGCCGCCGATGCGGTCGAGGACCACGATCTCCCGCGGCTCGACCACGTGCCAATGGCTCCCCTCGGCCATCAGGGCGCCCCAGCGGTGGCACTGGCAACTGACGACCTCTCGCAGCGTGGTCGCGAAGACCGAGGCGTTGGGATAGGCCTTCTTCACCCGCTCGATCATGCCCTTGAAGCTGTCCATCTTGGCCGCCAGGCCCTTGCCGCCCGGTTCGGGGCCCTCGATCCCCAGCGAGAGCTGGAAGTCCTCTTCGTTGCCGACCAGGATGTCCGCGATGCCCGCGATTTCGTGGAAGATCGCCCGAAGCTCCTTCTCGCGATTCTTCCAGAACGACGCGCGGTAGTTCAGGTCGAACGCAATCCGCGTCCCGTACTTCTTCGCCGCCCGCGCCAACTCCAGGCAGAACGTCCCGGTCTCCGGCGACAGCGCCCCGATCAGGCCCGACATGTGCACGATCTGCACGCCTTCCTTGCCGAAGATCCGATCGAGGTCGAAGTCCTTGACGTTCAGCGTCCGGCCGACCTCGCCGGCGCGGTCGTTGGACACGCGAGGGCCGCGGGAGCCGTAGCCGCTGTCGGCCAGGTTGAACTGGTGGCGGTAGCCCCAGGGGCCGCCCTGCGGGACTTCCTTGCCCTCGACGTCCAAATGCCGGCTCGCCAGTTCATCCTTGATGAACCTCGCGATCGGGCTGCCTTTGACGAACGTCGTGAGCACCTTGACCGGCAGGCCCAGATACGACGAGACGCTGGCGACGTTGGTCTCGGCGCTGGTGGCCTGCATGGTGAACCGCTTGCTGCAATGGAACGGCTGGCCGTTGTCGGGTGTCAGGCGGATGCCCATGCTGGTCGGCACGAGCAAGGCGTATCGGCAATCTTTCTTCAGTTCGAAGCTCACGAGGATCTCCTTTCGATCGTGTCGGTTCCTGCGGCGCCCCCGTCCGTCGGCAAGTCTTGCCGACGGGGGCAACAAGCCGTACTGGGACCCATCCATACCACATTCATCGCAGCCCCGCAACCCCGCAAGGGCCGGTCCCCGGCGTAAGAACCGGCAGATCCGTTTGAACAATCGCCGTTCGTCCGTCCAACCCCACCCTTGCGACAGCGCTTCGCGGACCAGAAGGGATCGCTCTTGCTCCGTCGAATCCATTGCGAAAGCAACTCACAGAGGAGCTCTGTTTTCTCCTTCTTTTCATTCTTTTCTTTCTTATCCTTCTTGTATGTGTTCCTCTGCTGTTCCTCTGCTGTTCCTCTGCTGTTACGTTGTTGTTATTCTGTTGTTCCACGTCGGGCGTCGCCGGGTAGAGCCCCCAGTTTTTGATGGTGATAACGCGGAATTTCGCGGTGGTTTGCGGCTCGATCTGTTGTTCCGTTTCGAGGTAGCGAAGGATCTTCTCGACGGTTCCCTCCGGGATCCCCGTCTCCTGGCTGAGTTGCTTTCGTCCGGTCAGGAGCTGGCCGGGGGCGAGCAGCGCAGAGGTCTCCCGGATCCACACGTGTTGGAGGGTCAGTACGAGATGAGCGTGTGGATCTTATACGCGGCCAGCTTCCGGCGGCCTCCGAGATCGGTCAGTTCGATGACGAAAGCGATGCCGACGACCTGGGCGCCGACCTTGGCGATCAGGTCGCAGGCTGCGCCCATCGTGCCGCCGGTGGCGAGCAGGTCGTCCACCACGAGGACTTTCGCGTCGCGGCCCACCGCATCGCGGTGCATCTCCAGCGTGTCGACGCCGTATTCGAGTTCATAGGTGGCGGATTCGATGGCCCCCGGAAGTTTGCCCTTCTTGCGGATCGGAATGAACCCGGCTCCAAGTCGCTCGGCGACGGCGGAACCGAAAATGAATCCGCGGGCTTCGACCGCCGCCACGTATTGTACCCCCACGCCGAAGAACGGCGCGGACAGCGCATCGACGGTGGCGGGGAAGGCCTTCGGGTCCGCCAGCAGCGGCGTGATGTCGCGGAAGAGAATCCCTTTTTTGGGCCAGTCCGGAATGGTGCGAATGTAGTTCTTCAGGTCCAGCGGTACGGTAGACATTTTGGCATCTACGATTAACGATCCACGATTTGCCCGTTGTTCCATCCGCCGCAGAGGTCGCATTCGGCGAGGGAATACGACTTGCGGCCGTCCTGCAACATCCTAGAAGGCCATTCGCAAAGCGTCAAGAGCGGATTCTATTCGCTTTCCATGTGCCGGTACAGGTTGGTCAGCGCGTCCCGGCGGATTTGGCGGATTCGTTCTCGGGTCAGGCCCATCTTTTTGCCGATTTCTTTGAGGCTCAGGGGGCGTTTGTGGCCGATGCCATAGTGCAGACGGAGCACCTCCGCCTCGCGGGGGTCCAGGGAGTCGAGAAGACGCACCGCTTTGGCCTTCTCCTCATCTTGCACCAAGCCGTCTTCGGGCCGGCCCGCAGTGTCGTCCTCCAGCGTCGATTCCAAGGCGACCGAGTCGTCCTGCTCGTCGGCGCCGAAACTTTCCCCGGGATTGCCCAGGACTTCGACGATCCGGTGGATCACCTTGGCTTTGCGAAGAGGCAGGTGCATCAAGTCGGCCATTTCTTCGAGCGTCAGCTTGCGGCCGACCCGGCTTTCGACCTCGCCCGCTGCGTGACGCCACTGGTTGATCAGCGACACCATGTACGTCGGGACGTGCAGGGGTTGGAGGTTCTCGAGCAGGGCCCGCTTGATGCTCTGTTTGATCCACCAGGCGGCGTATGTGCTGAAACGCGTGCCGCGGTCGGGATCGAAATAGTCCACGGCTTTGATCAGGCCGAGATTCCCTTCCTCGATCAGATCCCCCAGGCTCATCCCGCGACCCCCGTATTTTTTGGCGATATTGACGACCAAACGCAGGTTGCTCCGCACGAGTTGCTCGCGGGCCCAGGGATCGTTCTCGTCCTTGACTTTTTTCCCGTACTCGTACTCCTCCTGGGCGGTCAGCAGGGACGACTCATCGATTTCCTTAAGGTAGTCTTTGAGAGTGATGTCGAAAACGATACGCTCCTCCCGCCCGACTGCAAGCCTCTCGGCCCCAGCCACCCGGGCTCATTCATTCGGTGTTCACTGGCTCCCGCCGGCGGACAGGGACCGTCCCGGCCTGACGGCGGTTCATGGGAAAGTATCGACGGAAGCGGGGGGCTGGTTTAGCGGGGATGCGTGGGAATTCTTCACGAGGACGACGAATTCTTCGAAACGTTCACCGGAACCTACGCGACAGGTCTGTCAGGGGGTTTCCAGGGGAGATGAGCAGGAGATATTGGGACCTCCGGCGGCTCCTGATCCCTCGATGTCGTCACGAAAGCCGACGATCGCGACGGGGGGGATGCCGGCGATGCACGATCCCTATCGCCGCCGGGATTCGCTACACGAACCGCTTCAGCGGCGTCCTCCTGAGGATCCATGTCACCAAAGCCGCGACGCTGACGGTCAGCAGGATCACCAGTCCGTAAGAGCCGCTGATTTGCGGGACTCCCCGCAGGGCATGGCCGACCAACGGATGAATCAGATACACTCCAAACGCCAGGGGCGCCATCGACAGGGCGATCCCTCCGCCCCGGATCGGCCAACCATAGGCCAAACAAACCAATAGGACGGCGATCCCGTGCGGTACGACCGACGTGCCGAATCCGAGCCCATGGAGAACCTGGCATTCGATCGCCACGATCAAGGCAATCCCCGCAAGGAGCAGTCTCTGCCGGTCTCGCGAGGGAACCATATGACATTTTCCCAGAGCGACTCCCAGCGGGAGGGCCGCCAGGCCGAACTCCCACTGGGGCAGGGGACGTGGCAGGTTCGTCCACATTCCCGTGGCGTGGATCGCCAGCAGGGCCATGCCTGCGACGGTGCTCAGAGCGATGATGGGCTCGGCGTGAAGGTCAGCCGTGCGTCGGTTCAACGCGTGAATGATCAGGCCCCATAAGAACGCATAGGGCAGGTACCACAGGTGGATGCTCGTGCCGGCCAAGAGCGTCTCGGCGGAAAACATCGACTCGATGGGTTCCGCGTGGCCGGTGAAGAAGGCCTTCGCAACCCGGCACAACCCATAGACGGCCGACCAGAACAACCACGGCAGCATGAGTCGATTCCACCGTCGCTTGAAGAATTCGCCGGTGGAGACATCTGTGCCATGCGAGGTCAACAGAGAGCAGAAGATCAGGAGGAAAATAGGAAGACCTGCGTAGGCGATGTGACGATAGGGGGCGTTGTCGGTGTGAAACCAGACGATGCCGATCGCCGCCAGGATCCGCAGGCGGTCGATGTTGGCAATCCTGGGAGACGAGAAGGGCACCGCCTCGCACAGGGTTTCCGTCACGACGATGGCGTGATTGGCAGGCGATTCGGAGATCGGGGTTCTCATACAACGACCCCTTGCGCTCGAAGGGTCGGGGGAGTTCCCCCTGTTCGTAGTACCCATCGAAGGCGATCTTTTTCAGGTGTTAGACAGGGGGACGACACGACGCCATGCATCCCACGAAACACTCCTGACCGATCCGCTTGATTGTTCCGCATCCGTCTGATTTCTTTTGGCTGTTTACACGCGTCCGTGTGTGAACAGACATCTGGTTATTATTGTAACAGGACAAGAGATGGGAGGCAACTTCAAATTAGGCATCGGTCGCAGGGGAAAGAATCGGGATGAGAACCGTGACGCGGAAAATCGTGGGGGTGATTCTGGTCCTCTTGGGATTGGCCGCGTTGTTGACGCCGTTGTCCCCGGGATCGTGGCTGATCCTGATCGGTCTGGAGTTTCTGGGTTTGAGAATCCTCATGGAGAATGTCCTGTGGCGCTGGACCGACAGATGGCCTACCCGCAGGTTTGCCAAGGTGATTCGCAGGGGGTTACGCTTAAGACGTCGGGATGCGGCTCCACCCACCCACGAGGAGGGGAAAACACGGCGGTCCTGATACTGCCGCGTGGGCAAGATCAAGTGTCTTTGAGGTCTTCCAGATCGGCGTCCAGTTCGTCCAGATTGATGAAGCTGTCCGACACGTCCAGATCGTCCAGTTCATCCCCGACTTTTTCCTGGGGGGGGACGGCAACTCTGCCGCTGAACTCCTTTTCGAGCTCCGCGTCCAACTCGTCCTCGGGCCGAGGGCCTGAAGGCTTTGGGGGCTTGGGTTTGGCTTTGGGCGGTTGGGTTACTGATTTTTTCGGCGGGGGAGTGATCTTCGCAGGTTTGCCGTCGATCTGGCAAACGAACGTCAGGGGGCCGATTCGAATATAATCCCCCGGCTTCAAGGGGATCTCCGTATTGGGTTCGATCTTTTTGCCGTTGACAAAGGTTCCGCCCCGAGAGCCAAGATCCCGCAGTTTCATCGTCTCGGCATTGGCGGACAACTGACAGTGTTTTCGCGACACAACCGGCAACGGAATTCGCAGGTCACAGTCGTGTCTTCGTCCCAAGACCGTCACCTGCTTGGGCAGGGCAAAGGTCTTGTGAGCCCCGTTCTGGCTGAGAAGCACCAGGTTCGCGTTCATCGGCGTCCCTTACATGCGGACTATGCACATGCGCTCCAACACCCTTATCATATCAGGTGATCCGTCCTATAACAACCACTAATCGCAGAAAAGCCGACCCGTCAAGTCCTTGGCGCGGCGAGCTTATTGTAAGTTCTTTCGGAAAATTGATTTATGTCAGATCCTAGGGTTGCTAAGATCGGTTGGCTCGAGCCGGCGACCCCGCCGATTGTCGCATCGACGACGGATTCGGACGATACTTGACTTTGCGGGTGAGGCCAGTATATTCGGGAAAAGCACAAGAGACGCGCGAATTTGGAAGGATGTATGGCAACAATTACATTACCAGACGGCAGCACCCAGGAGGTGGCCGACGGCACCACTGCACAACAGGTTGCCGAAAAGATCGGTGCGGCCTTGGCCAAGGCCGCGGTGGCCGCGAAGATCGATGGAAAACTGGTGGATCTCAATACGCCCCTCACGGGCACGCCGCGCGTCCAGATCGTTACGTCTCAGGACAAAGAAGGCCTCGAATTGATGCGTCACAGTTGTGCGCATGTGATGGCCGAGGCCATTTGCAGCCTCTGGCCGGCGACCAAGCTCGTCTACGGCCCGACCGTTTCGGACGGTTTCTATTACGACATCGACCTGGAGGAACCGATTCGTCCGGATGATTTTGCCCGCATCGAAGCCAAGATGCAGGAGATCGTCAAAGCGAATCGGCCTTTCATCCGCAAGGAGATGTCCCGGCAGGAGGCTTTGGAAAAGCTGCGAGGCGATCAGTATAAAACCGACAACATCGAGCGGGTTGACAGCCCGGTCATCAGCTTCTATTCACACGGCGACAACGGGTTCGAGGATCTGTGCCGGGGGCCGCACGTCCCCAGCACCGGCAAAATCGGCGCCTTCAAGATCATGTCGGTGGCGGGGGCCTACTGGCATGGTGACGCCACCCAGAAGATGCTCCAGAGGGTCTACGGAACCGCTTGGCCGAGCCAAAAGGATCTCGACGACTACCTCCACCGCCTGGAAGAGGCCAAGAAACGCGATCACCGCGTCCTGGGCAAGCAGTTGGAACTGTTCAGTTTCAGCGAGATGGGTCCGGGTTTCGCATTTATGCACCCCAAGGGCATGATCATCTGGAATGAGATGCTCGACTTCATGCGGCAGATGAACCGCAAGTACGGATACAAGGAGGTTCGGACCCCGATTATCCTCAATGAGGAGCTCTGGCATCGCAGCGGCCACTGGGACAACTACAAACAAAACATGTACTTCACCCAGATCGACCAGGTCGACTATGCGGTCAAGCCGATGAATTGTCCCGGCGGCTGCCTGTTGTTCAAGACCACCCAGCACTCGTACCGGGAGCTTCCGCTTCGGATGGCGGAGTTCGGCATGGTTCACCGGCATGAGGCCAGCGGTGTCCTCCACGGTCTGTTCCGGGTCCGTCAGTTTACCCAGGACGATGCGCACATCTATTGTACGCCGGCCCAGATCGAATCCGAGATCATCGGCGTCATCAACCTGATCTTCGAGACCTACAAGGCCTTTGGGTTTGAGGACTTTGCGATCGAGTTGTCGACCCAACCCGAAAAGCACATCGGCTCCGACGAGATCTGGGAAACTGCAACGAATGCCTTGAAGGCCGCCCTGGTCCACAAGAACATCGCGTTTCGCATCAATGAGGGCGACGGCGCATTCTATGGTCCCAAGATCGATTTTCATGTCAAGGATTGCATCGGGCGTTCCTGGCAGGTCGGCACGATTCAGCTTGACTTCTCGATGCCCCAGCGGTTCGAGCTCAGTTACGTGGACGAGGACAATACCGAGAAGACCCCGGTGATGATTCATCGCGCCGTCCTGGGCTCGCTGGAGCGGTTCATGGGCATCCTGATCGAGCAGTACGCCGGGGCGATGCCCCTGTGGCTGGCACCGGAACAGGCCCGCGTCATGACGATCAGCGAGAAGAGCAACGAGTACGCCGCGAAGGTTCAGGAGACGCTATCCCAAGCGAACCTTCGGTGCGGGGTCGACCTTTCGGATGAAAAGATCGGCGCCAAGATTGCCAAGGCGCACGGCGAAAAGATTCCCTACATGCTTGTCGTCGGTCCCAAGGAGGCGCAAGCCGGTCAGGTCAACGTGCGAATCCGCGGCAGCCAGGGCAGCCGGACGGTGGCAATTGAGCCGTTCCTGGCCGTGGCCCGCAAGAAAATCGCCGACAAAGCGACAGATCCGACATTTTGATGTGCCGCAAACACGCAAAATGTGATACATTGTGCAGTTAAGCAACATGACGATCGGCCTGCGCAGGTCGGCGCATTCATTCTTTTGAGAAAGGCAAGGTGGTCGAGAACAGTGAAACGAGGTCTTCGCATCAACGGGGGGATCCGGGCCGAGAAGATTCGGCTCGTCGATGAGGAAAACAATCAGGTGGGGATCGTTTCCAAGGAAGAGGCCCTCAGTCGGGCCCAGGAAGCGGGTCTGGACCTTGTGGAAGTAGCCCCGAACAGCGAGCCGCCGGTGTGTCGGATCATGGACTATGGCAAGTGGCTCTACCAGCAAAAACGACGGGTGCGGGAAGCCCACAAGAAGACGGCGCATCCGGTGGCCACTCTCAAGGAGATCCGACTTCGGCCTGAGACCGACAAGCACGATCTGGAGATCAAGGTACGACACGCGCGGGAGTTCCTCGAGAAGGGGCACAGAGTCCAGCTCTCGCTGATGTTCCGCGGCCGCCAGATGTTGCACAAGGACCAAGGCTACGAGCTGCTGAATGAGATTATGAACAACCTGGAAGACGTCGCCAAGGTCGAACGTCCTTCGGCATTGACCGGACGACGAATGACGCTGCTGCTGGTCCCCAAGTAAGGGGTGTTGGCGGGAGCCCCGGTCGGGAGCCAAAGCAGGGACCGGTCGCCAAAGTTGGGGGGCTGTGCTTTTTTTCTCAATACCTTCTTGACCGCATTTGGCCGAGGCGGTACACTAACGCTTTTACCTATGAGTACGCAACCTTTCCATGGTGTTTGAGGAACTGTATGCCCAAGCAGAAACAGAAAACGCACAAGGGATTGGCCAAGCGGGTGAAAGTGTCCGCCAACGGCAAGGTGAAACACCGTAAGCCCGGCCGGGGCCACCTTATGAGCGTCAAGAGCGCCAAGCGTCGGCGGCGCATTCGTCGTCCGTCCACGGTGTCGCTGCCGGCCTATGCGGCCAAGATGATCGCAGTGCTGCACAGTTGAGCGTCCGCTCCGTGCAGTCAAGAGGAACGAAGGGCTTGCTTCCCGGCGTCTCAGCTGCCGTAGCAAGCGGGATTTTGAAGTTAGGAGAAAGCTGACATGCCACGATCAACAAAAGGTCATGCCGTTCGCAAGGCCAAGAAGCGAGAACTGAAACGGGTGCGCGGCCATCGCGCAATGGCAGGGCACACTTGGCGCTTGGCCACCGAGGCCCTTCGGCGCGCCGAAGTGTACGCCCGCCGCGACCGCAGGGCCAAGAAACGCGACTTCCGAGCCTTGTGGATCATCCGTCTGAACGCCGCCTGCCGCGAGCGGGGGGTGCGCTACAGCGAGTTCATCAACGGCTGCAAGAAGGCCCAGATCGCCATCAACCGCAAGATGCTCAGCGAGATCGCCATCGCCGATCCGCAGGGCTTCGACGCGATCCTGCAGCAGGCCAAAGCGGCCCTCGCCTGATTCATTCGCAAGCGGGTTCGATCCCCCGAAGGCGTCGGCCGGACCCGAAGATGCGATCCGATGCCGGGGGATTGTTCTTGGGCGGGTTGGAGGCTCGGTCATGTTGGAGCAATTCGAACAGGTTGGGAAAGAGGCTCTTGCGGAACTGTTGAAGGTTCGGGACCTCAAGGCCCTGGAAGACTTCCGCATCAAGTACCTCAGCCGCAGGGGGCTGATCATGGATCTGCTCAGCCAGGTCGGCAAGCTCCCACGCGAAGAGAAACCCCGAGGCGGTCAGCTCGCCAACAAGACCAAGAACGACGTGATAGCCGCGTTCGAGGAAAAAAAGAAGGCTCTGGAAGAACAAGAGAAGAGCCAACGGGAACTGATCGATGTCACTCTGCCCGGCGTTCCGGTGCAAATCGGCTGCCGTCACGTGATCATGCAGACGATTGACGAGTTGCTGGACATTTTCGGCCGGATGGGGTTCGGCGTCGCCTACGGCCCCGAGGTCGAGGACGAGTGGCACAACTTCATCGCTCTGAACATCCCGCCCGAGCATCCGGCCCGCGACCCCCTGGACAACTTCTATGTCGAGGACAACATCCTGCTCCGCAGTCAGACTTCGACGATCCAGATCCGCGTCATGGAGAACACCCAGCCTCCGATTCGCGTGGTGGCGCCGGGGCGGGTCTATCGGCCTGACACTGTCGACGCGACGCACATGTACATGTTCCACCAGCTCGAAGCGCTCGTCGTTGACGAGGGTGTGACGATGGTGGACCTCAAGACCACGATCGAGCAGTTCATTCATGTTTTCTTCGGCCCCGACACGAAGTGGCGGTTCCGGCCGAGCTTCTTCCCATTCACCGAGCCCAGCGCCGAGATCGACCTGCTGTTGACCGACAAGAGCGGCCAAGAGCGGTGGGTCGAGATGGGCGGCTGCGGCATGGTGGACCCCAACGTCTTCGACGCCGTCGGCATCGACAGCGAAAAGTACACCGGCTGGGCCTTCGGCTTCGGCATCGAGCGCCTCGCCATGCGTAAGTACGAGATCTCCGACATCCGCTGGCTCTTCGAGAACGACCTGCGGTTCCTCAAGCAGTTCTGACCGCCGCCGGTGCGGCGAGTTCACGTCTGGGATCGAAAGATCTGTTCCCATCGGAGTACAGAAGCGGAGGCTTTCTGCAAAGAATGTTTGTCACCTGTGCCGGGATTCGTCCACTATCTGTGTGATATGGATTCGGATCATTCGTGATGCATCCGAACATTTCTACTTGCGGTGGTGGGCAAGACGCGATGCAGCCTCATGCGTTCCTGGCATTTTGTTGCGGTCTGTTCGGGATCGTCGCCCAGACACTGCTTCTGAGGGAGTGTCTGACGATATTCTCCGCCGGCGAGATTTGGATCGTTTCCCTCCTGGGAACCTGGTCTCTCGCGGCGGCCGCCGGGGCGTCTTTCGCTCGCAGCCTTCGCCGGACGCCCTCGCGGGAAACCCTCTGCCTGGCCTTCATTCCTGTATTCCTGCTGCAGTATCTGGCGATTCTTCTTTTTGCAGGATCGGGCCGAGACGCGGGTTTGATTCTGCCTTTGCACGAGATTCTCGGTCGTTCGCTGCTGATTGCCGGGCCGGGGGGAGCGATCGCCGGCCTGCTTGTGTCCGCTCTCGGTCGGCCCATCCTCGGCCGATATCTCTGGATAGCGGTCGGCGGGGTCGTCGGAGGAGCGGGAGCCGCTGTCATGCTTGGCGTCGGAACGAGCGTGTCCGCGGTCTTTCTGTCGGCGGCTCTTGTCGCGTGCAGCGGCGCCGCGTGGTCCGCCTGGACGGGCGCGAGAAAACGCGGATGGCTCGAAGCGATCTGTCTGGTGGCTGTGTCGGCGGCCCTGATCCTGCGTGCGGACGTCCCCATCTCGCGAGTTGTCCAGCAATGGCGATGGCACCGGGCAGCGCCCGGCGGGACTCTCGCAGGCAGTTTCCGGACGGCGCAGGCAGAGTATCTCTATGGGATGGACGGCGACCGCTGGGTTGTTGCGCGAGGGGGTGGCGTTCATGAGGTTCTGGGCGATCGCACCGAGGCGGGGAGGATCGCAGCCATCGCTTTGTCGCAGAACTTCGCGGCCAAACGCATTCTGGTGATTGGACGGGGACTGGCCGTCTGCGAACGATTTCTCAGGACCCCGAGCGTGGAGGCGGTGGACTGGATCGATCCGGATCCGCAGTACATCCAGGAGTTGCTCGCCCACGTGCCCGAGCGGTTTGGCGTTTCCGATCCGCGTCTCCACTGTCTGGCTGGGGCAGTCCGGGCCGCGCTGGCCGAGAGGCAGGGGGCGTACGATGTGGTCGTGGTCAATCTGCCTCGCATCGTCGAAGGCAGACTCGAAGAACTCACATCCGTCGAATTCTTCGAATCGGCCCAAAAGTCTCTGCGTCCCCTCGGCGTGGCGGTGGTAGGGATCGTGGGTGATCGGGACCCGTCGGATGGAGAACCGGGACACCAGGGCGCATGCGTCGAGAGCGCCCTGGAGGCCGTGTTTGCCCAGACGATCCTGGTGCCCGACGGGCCGCGGACCTTCTTCGTCTCGGCGGCGGAGGCGTGTCTGCAGGTGTTCCCCGTCGTCCTGCAGACGCGATTTGGCCTTGTCGAGAACGCCGGCGAGATCTTCCCGGTCGAATTGCTGGAGCAGGTGTATCGACCCGATCTGTCGGTCAAGAGGGCGGAGTCATATGACGCGGTCAACATTCCCAAGGAGCGGTTGATCAGTCATGACGGCAGGCCGAGCCATCGTCTCTGCGGGCTCCTGCAGGCGGCAAGCCGCTCGGGAGTGTCGTTGGACAAGCCCGTCCAGGCTTTCTCGCGTGGCGGCCTGCTTCTGGTGATCGTCCCGATTCTGTTGCTGGCGGCGGTCCGTCTGGCGTATGTCGTCCGGACCGCCCCTGGCGTCAAGACCGCGCAGAGCCTGGCGCCGGGTGCGGCTCTACCATCCGACGTGCGGTTCGTCAGCGGCTGCTCGAGCGGCGTGAGTCTGGCGGGTCTGATCGTTCTGACGCAGGCCTGGCTGGCGAATCGCCAGGTCGTGCCCGAACACGTCGGATACGTGCTGTCGCTGTATGCGTTCGGCCTGGCTTGGGGCGCTGTGTGCGCGAGATGGGCGGTCTCATCCCTGCGTTCCCAGGGCGTTTCGCGTCTGCGGCCCGTCACGTGGGCTCTGGCTGCGATTGTGAGCGTCCAGGGAGTCATTGTGCTGGTCGCGGGTTTTGTCGTCGAATATTCAACCGCGTGGCCGCCGCTGGCGGCGCTGGTCGCGACGCTGGGTTTTTCATGTGGTGCGGTTGTGATTCTGGCGGCCAAGGTTCTCGATGGCTGTACGAGCGAGGCCGGTTCGTCCTGGATCGGGCTGGTTCGCGACGTTTGTCTGGGCGCCGCCTGCGGTTGCCTGGCCAGTCTGGGCCTGGTCCCTCTGATGGGATTCGGGACATCGCTGTGGGTCGTGTCGCTCGGGACATTTGCGGTTGCGGCTCTGGCTTCGGGGGTTCCACGGTGGTCGATGCGTCCCGGCGTCCGTGTGATTGCCCATCGGTGGCTCACGCCGATCGGATACGGTCTGTTTGCTCTGGCGCTGTCCCTCATCGTCTGCTCGCACATCCTCGCCTATGAGGATCGCTCTCGCGTGAGCGCGCAGGCGACGGTCGCCATCCAGGACTGGGTCCAGGGCCGCAAGCTCTCGGCCAAGACGGTCCCCTCTGCAGACTCCGCCAAAGGGGCGACATACCACGAGGTATGGGAAGGATCGCAACTGAAGGGTTACATTTTCCGCTCGGAGGACTTCTCCGGCACGGTCTATGGATACGGCGGCCCGATGGCTCTGGTCATGTTCGCCGACCCCGCCGGCACGCTGGTGGATTTTCGCATCACGCGGTCCTACGAGACGCCCCGATATATCACCCGCATCCGAAGCTGGATGGAGTCGCTCAAGGGACACAAAGTCCTCGATCCCGCCCCGATGCAGGGAGTCAACGCCGTCAGCGGGGCGACCAAGAGTTGCGACGCGATTCTCCGCCTATTGCGTAACTCCGGCAGCCGGTTCGACGCCTCCGTCCGGGCCGGCCAGGAGGAGGTCGATTCCGCCCAGGGGGATTGGCTCCAAAAGGTGGACTGGCTGGTCGTCTACTGGATTGGGGGGATCGTTCTGGCTTTGGCGGCGATCCACCTCGGTACCCTGTGGGGACGCATCGCGGTGCTGGTCTTCACCGCCGCTGTCGGCGGCATCTGGCTGAATCGTCAGTACTCCACCGACCACGTGGTCCGCCTGCTCCATGGCCAGGGGCTCCTGAGCAATCCCTGGGCGAACGCCTGCCTTCTGTTGGGCATCCCCCTGGTCGTCCTGTTGCTGGGGAACATCTACTGCGGATACTTGTGCCCGTTCGGCGCCGTCCAGGAACTGCTCGGTTTCCTTCTTCCCAAGCGATTCAAGGCCCGTCCTCGGCTCTCGACGATGACCGCCGCCAGGTTCATCAAGTACGGCGTGCTGTTTTCGCTCGTTGCGGTCTTCTTTCTCACAGGGAGCAGGAGACTTCTGGACCTGGACCCCCTGACGCTGGTGTTCAGCCGGCAGTTGTGGTCCGAGGGGCTGTTGTCGTCGCCTGGGTTGATCCTGGCGATCCTGGTTTTGCTCGTGGCGCCGCTGGTCACGCGGGGTTGGTGTCGGTACTTGTGTCCGACGGGGGCGTTTCTGTCGCTGTTCAACCTCGCGGGCTGGCTCGGGCGGTTCCTGCCGGCCAAGAAGTTCGGCCGTTGCGAGTTCGGCCTCAACGGCCGCGACCGCCTCGACTGTATCCACTGCGACCGCTGCCGCTACAACAGTCCGCTGATCCCCACGCGAGAGGAGGCGATCGCCAAGGGTGCCGATCGGCCGTGAATTCTGCTACAAAGCGTGAAGTGTACCCTGTATGATGGGTTCATGGGCATCAAACCCACGTCGTCGCAGGAGTTCATTCTGGCCAACGGCGAAGTGATCAAGAGAGCCATCGGCAATGCCTACTTCGAATATCTGGACAAGATCAGAGCCGCGCCGGTCGTTTTCGGCGACGAAGGCGTGTTCCTTCGGGGCGCCACGACGATCGAGGCTTTAGGAATGATTCTAGACCCGATCCTGCGAGAATTCAAGCCGCTCCCCATGTTCTTGATGTGAGTGTCTCCACCTACCTGACCGATGCGTCCTCGGGCAGGCCGAGTTGCTTGTAGAGGTTGCGGCGGCCTGCCTTGTCGCCTTCGAGGATGTGTCTGGCGTATTCGGCGACTTCTCTGGCCTTCTCGCGCGGGACGACGATGACGCCGTCGCCGTCGGCGACGATCACGTCGCCCGGACGGACGAGGACGCCGCCGCACTCGATGGGGCGGTTGACCGACTCGATTTCGTTGCGGCCGGGACGGATGCCCCGCGTCACGTGGCGCAGGTACAGCGGCATCTGTTGGGTGGCGACTTCATCGGTGTCGCGACCGCCGGAGTTGGTCACCACACCCACGCAGCCTCGCAGCTTCCAGCCCATGATGTTGTTCGAGCCGATGGTTCCGACGTCGGAGTGGGGCGCGTCGTCGATCACCAGCGCGGTGCCTTTGCGAATCAGCGGCGTGAACGGTTCCGGCGTCACTTCGTTGTAGGTCTTGCCGACCCATTTGTCGAACGCTGCGGTCTCCATCGCGGGGGCAAAGCCCCTGTTCGTCGGGACATAGCGAGCGGTCACCGCGATCCCGATGAAGCGGTGCTTGTATTCCTTCGTGTCCTTCCACACCGGGTGGATCTCGGGCGACATCAGGCCCACGTTGGCCAGCCCGACTTTGTCCATGCCGTCGGAGACGTCCGCGACGCGGAGTCCCTCGAACAACGCCAGGATCTCCTGGTCCTGTTGCTCGGTGTAGACCTTGGTTTCGATGTAGTTTCTTCCGGCGCGGAGTTCGTCGGGGTCGGTCCTGACGTTCTGCTGGGCGACGGCGGGCGCCGAAACCATCGTTGTTCCCATCGTCGTGACGATTGTCAGAAGGAGGGCCAGGACCAGAGTCATCGCTTTTCCGCTGAGGTGCATTCGGCTCGTCATCGGTTGTCTCCCGTAATTCGGATGCGTTGCACGGTCACGTGGCGGATCGATGCGTCCGCTGGTAGCCGTACTATAGCCTCTCGAAACGTCGGCGCAAACCGAAAAGGCCAGGGGGATGTGCGCAAAAAAAGAGCCCCTGGAGAGCTGAAGCGAGGACATTTCCGTAAGCCAGTGTGCACGTGTGTTTGAAATACCCGCTTGCTGCTCGGTCAGGGGCGAGCGTCCAAATTCGTTCTTTTTTTGGCTCTCAGCACCTCCACATTGTCATCTTGGGTTTATCGGTATTGCGGTGATATCTTTTTCGTTGACCCCATGTACATTTTACCTTTCGGCAGACTCTTTCGTGATTCTTGAGCGATTCTTCGCGGCTCGACAGGGCTGCGATGGGGCTTTGACCAGGGGGATAGAAACGGCCTTGCGGAGGGGCTTCACCGGCGGCTCCCAGCCTGCCTGTGCTTACGCGGTGGCCCCGCCGGTGTTTTTGGCAAACTTCGACAACTTGCCCGGCTTAACCCCGATAACCGTCGGGATCGGACACCGGTTTTTGCACATTTTTTTTCGCTCGGAGGCGGCGGAGAAGTGATTTTTTTCTGAGATGTCAATCGGGAATAACAGAAGAAGGATTAAGGCATATGCTCACCCTCGCGACTCCTGTCGCAGCGTCAGACCGTTTTATAATAGGAATTCAGGCGATATCGGGACGGGAAATTATCCGAAGGAGGTCGCTATGAAGATTTTTGATTATCTCGATGCGTCGAACACTTCGTATTCAGTAAGCGAACATCGACCGGTATTCTCCGCCCAAGTGATGGCGGCGGAGGAACATGAACGGGGTCGCTATGTCGCCAAGCCTGTGATCGTCAAGTCCCAGGGCAAATTCATCATGTGTGTACTGGCGGCACCTTATAAAGTGGCCTATGACAAGCTTGGTCGATATCTGGGGACGAAAGACGTTTCGCTGGCCGATGAGGAGGAGGTTCGACCTCTGTTTCCCGATTGCGAGGAAGGAGCTGAACCCCCGTTCGGCGGCCTGTATGGTCTGCGAACAATCATGGATACGACCCTCCAGAACGACGACCATATCCTCTTTCAGGCGGGTACTCACGATCGGGCCATTCACATGAAGATGGAGGACTATCTCCTGTTGGCCTCTCCGGAGAT
>JAGPGT010000289.1 GCA_018055905.1 Phycisphaerae bacterium | reverse complement strand
AAATCTCGCTCTGTTTTGAAAACGGATTTGTGTCGCTGCGATGCGATGGAAAAGGCGCACATGACCGTCAAACAGGTCCTTGGACGGGGGGAATCGTCAGGACAGTCGATGACCGCAAGACGAAAGAAAGGGAAACGCCATGAATCGACGTGAGTTTTCAAAAAGTGCGCTGTTGATGGGGATGGGAATGGGAACCAGGGCGGCAACGGAAACCCTCGCGGCGGGGTCTGGTCCTGGCGGGGAATTCTATGAAGACCCCCCCAAGAGATTGCCCGTCCGTAAATTCGACGTGATCGTGGCGGGGGCGGGAACGGGCGGCGTCGTGGCCGCGATTGCTGCGGCACGGCAGGGGTCGAAGACCGCGATCATCGAGGTCAAGGGCTATCCCGGCGGGACGGTCACCGAGGGCGGGACCGCACTACACAGCTTTTACAACCTCTGGAAGGCGTTCCCTGGCGTCAAGAAGACGCAGGTAGTCAAAGGAATTCCCCAAGAGATCATCGACCGGCTCATGAAGGTCGGCGGCTGTTCCGGCCATGCGGAGATGTTCGAAGGTTACAACTACGATTCCGTCTGCACCGCGATCGATACGGAATTGTACAAGCTGGTCACATTTGAGATGCTCGTCGAGTCGGGCGTCCAGGTCTTCGTGAATACGATGCTGACGGGCGCGATCATGGACGGCCCGCGGGTTCGCGGCGTGATTGTCGAGAGCCGCTCCGGCCGGGAGGCGTTCTACGCGAAATCCTTTGTCGATTGCACCGCCTACGGCGACCTGGCCGCTTTCGCGGGAGCCAGATTCACCGAGCCCAACGATTACCCCGTCTGCAACAGCGTGGGCATCGGCAATGTGGATATCGACAAATATCACGAGTTCATCAAAGCCAACAGAGCCAAGGGGCAATTGGCGAAAGGGTATCGTAGCGGCCGGCCCGACCAGATCGTCCGCGCCGGCGCGGAGTGGATCGATGTGCCGGGATTGGCCCAGGGGGCGAGGGAAATCGGCATGGCTCTGATCACCACGACCGTCCACGATAATTACCTGATGTTCATCAAGTGCAACCTCAAGCTGCCGGTCAGTCCGACCCATCGGGATGAAGTGGCCAAGGCCGAACTGGAGATTCGCAGGCGGATGGCCAAAGCGGTCGAGCTGTTCCGCCAGCACGTCCCCGGCTGCGAGAAGGCGTTTATGGCCCGCACAAGTCCGAAGCTCTGCATCCGCCGGGGCCGGCTCATCGAGTGCGACTACGACATCACGCTGCCGGACGTGCTCGAAGGCAGACACTTCGACGACGAAGTCATGGTCTATGGCTTCCATGACTCCGCCCCGCGGCTTCAAATCGCCAACGGAGGCACCTACGGCATCCCTTACAAAGCCCTGTGTGTCAAAGGCATCGAGAACCTCTACGCCTGCGGCATGATGATCACCTCGAACCACGACGCCCATATGTCCACGCGGAACACCGTCTGTTGCATGGGCCAGGGCCAAGGCGCCGGCACCGCGGCGGCTCTCTGTGCCGCTAAGAATCTCGGCACCCGAGATCTCAAATACGCCGCCTTGCGAGAGGCCCTTACGAAGGGCGGCGTATATCTGGAGAGTTAGACCGACAAAGGCGGTGCTTGGGAACAGAAACACAACGCTGAAACCAGCAGCAGTCACAGTCAAGTCAACAGGTCGATTTCAAGCAAGCCGCAGGATGACCGTGGTTGGATCCTGAGGAACAAAGACCTTTCGAAGGCTCCGCAAAGTCGTCGGGCATCCAAGAGCCGAGCGATCGAGTGGACGTGCTCGTGTTGGCTCAGGCCTCCATGGCCGGTTGGCGTAGAGATTACCTGTCGCGAGTGTCTCAGTCCCCCGTTTGGCGAGCCCCCGTTGGCGGTCGAATAGTTGGCCCTCTGTCCTCTGAACAAAACAGAAACGGTTGCGCGTTTTGCGAAAAGAATCCGCACGGAATGGGATGGACTCCATGCCGCCCGAAAACTATTTTATACAATATAGGATGCTCAGGTATGTCGTACCGTTGATTTCACCAGATTCGGAGGCGTGTGATGTCGCCCGGCCGGATGGAGGCAGGATTCGCGTGTAGAAACGTCTCAAAGCCAAATGCGGCACTTTGGCCGGATGATTGCAGGGCTTTTTCGTGGGTCTTCCACCCCATCAACCTCATTGAACCCATTGTCACACCCGACGAATCATCCAATCAACTCCGATCATGGACATTTTTTTGGGAGGTGTACTCATGAAGACGCAATTTCAGGTATTCTATCTCACAATTATCTTGTTCTTGACATTGTTTTGCAGGGGCGTAAGAGCCGACCAATTGGCGGGCGTGTCGGATATCACCATGGTCGGCAATAAGATTGCCAGCATTCGCTATGGCGGGACCGAATATGTCATAGCAAATGGAGATCTCATCTTGGGCACAACAACTCGTTGGTATATCCCGACCGCAACGGGAATACCGACCCTCTGGGAGGAAGGAACCCCCGGTCCCGGCGAGACCGTCACTGGCACATCCACCCCCAAAACAGCCGACGTAGGCTCGCACGCCGACAACTGGATCTTGGATGTCTCAGGGGCTGCTGGCGGCATGTCCTCGATCGATGGAATCAACTACCAGGAGACGGTTTTTCCGCTTCCGACCAAGCTGATCTTTGTGTTCGAGCGGGGCGGCAACGACAACGGCACCGTTCAGCCCATCCTGCTGGACGGAACACTGGGAGCCCCGTTGCCCCTCAAGGCAAACGGTGCCCCCTACGCCAACACAGGGGTTAACGTGGGAGGTCAAAACGCCTTTGGGTATGCACTGATAACGGATGCGCCGGTCAAGGGACTGCGAATCACCGCTTCCGGGCATGACGCCATGAGCATTTCAGCCGTGCCCACTCTTCGTCGGGATCCGAGCCCCACGGACGGAGCGACCGACGTGGTTCGCGACATCGTTCTGAGCTGGACGCCGGGAGAAGGCCCTGTCGCATACGACGTTTATTTCGGGACCTCCCTCGCCGACGTCACCGACGCCAGTCGGACCAATCCCAAAGGCGTTCTGGTCAGCCAGGGCCAGACCGAGACCACCTATACTCCCGCCCAACGCCTCCAATACGGCCAGGTGTATTATTGGCGCGTGGACGAGATCGCCGCGGCCCCTAATTCCGAGGTATCCAAGGGTCTGGTCTGGTCGTTCACCGCCGAACCACTCTCCTATCCGATCACCAACATCATGGTCACAGCTTCGAGCTCCAATCCCGGCATGGTGCCGGAGAACACGATCAACCGGTCGGGTCTCAATCCCGCCGACCAACACTCGGTCGACCCCACGCACATGTGGCTCAGCGCCTCCGGCGCGGCGCAGCCGACGTGGATTCGGTATGAGTTCGACAAGGCATACAAACTCGACAAGTTGCAGGTCTGGAACTCCAACCAGGCGCTCGAGTCCGTCCTTGGCTTCGGCGCCAAAGATGTAACCGTGGAGTGCTCTCTCGACGGTCAGACCTGGACTTCTCTGGGAGACTTCCAGTTCCCACGGGCCCCCGGCGCGGCGACCTATTTGCCCGACGAGCCCGTGGACTTCGATGGAGCCATCGCAAAATTCGTCAAGCTGACGATCAACAGCAACTGGGGCGGTATCGTTGCCCAGTATGGCCTCAGCGAAGTCCGGTTCTTCTTTGTTCCGGTCCAGGCTCGCCAGCCCGTCCCCGCCGTCGGCGCCACCGGCGTCGATCTCGA
>JAGPGT010000288.1 GCA_018055905.1 Phycisphaerae bacterium | reverse complement strand
GACTGGTGGTTCGACACGCCGGACAAGGACTATCTGTGGGCCAAGGCGAGTCTGGGCCAGGCCAACCTGCGGGGCAACATTGTCACGCGCGACCTCTGGGACTGGCGAAAAGGAGGTCTGTACAAACTGCAGCAGGGGATGGAGGATGCCGCCAAGTCCCTTGGCATCGCGCGCCGTAGCGGCCTCAGGAACATCCCGGACGCGGTGCCCGGCTGCGAGGAAGCCTTTGAGCAGCCCGCGAGCGGCCGGGTCGAGGATACGAAGATTGTTCCGAGCAAAGGCAGCGAACTAATCGTCGCCGAGGCCCGCAAGGCCACGCCGGACAAGCCGCTGGTGGTTTTCGTGGGAGGGCCGCTGAACACGGTCGCAAACGCCTATCTGATGGACCCGTCGATGGCAGATCGGATGGTCGTCTTCATGACGGACCTCTGCGGCTACAACGGCAAGGACCCTTGGGCGAACTACATCGTCGCGACCCGTTGCAAACTGGTCAACTACGGCACGCACATTTGGTGGCCGCAGCGGCCCGAGCCGCCGGTGATGCCGTTGGAACGATTTGCGGAGTTGCCCCAGAACGAGATGACCGCGGACCTTTATCGCATGGCCAAGTGGTTCTGGGATCGCAGCACCAAGAAAGACAAGCCCGACCGCGACGACGGCTTTGCCGACGGGGCGCCGATCTTCTATTTCTTCAATCACAAAGTTTGGCTGAACGTCCAGCCGCAGAGAGTCGTCGGTGTCTTCAACGTTCAGGACACCAGTGACATGCCGTACGATTTGCTCGACGTCCGCGAACTCGACTACAAGCGAATGACCGAGGACTTCTTCCGGGTCCTCAAGGACCCGGCCGTCTACGGCCGGTAAGTTGAAAAGGGCAATCCAGGGGTCTTGCGTTCAGCAAGAACCCAGGAAAGTGTCTTGCTTCAGGGGAAGTCTGCGATCCCAAACCGAGAACCCCCTGCGCAGGCTTCAAAACACGGCAAGTCGTATCCTGAAGCCCGCCCCTGGATTGCCACGATGCGGGGCATGATGAACCAGTCCATTGGAGGCGCCGTGCGGCCCCAAGCGTCCTTTGTGCGAAACCGCACGGCGCCGTTCGAGAGATAAGTAGAGGAGAGAAGCTGATGGTCGGCCCGGAGGACCGAAACAGGGCACTCAGTAGAAGCTGGTTGGCGGCAAGAATCAACAGGAGATTGGGGATACCGCCCGAATCCCCCTGCCCCCGCGTGGTCGCCTCCCCCGATCCGTTGGGATCGGGACAACCGCGTCGGCATCGACCGAAACCTCCTCGTGACGCATCGATCCATCGCCTTGCCTCGACGTCTTGCCGGAGGCGCTCCTCCATTAGCTCACGGTCCTGCAATCCATCCACAATCGCAATGAGGTGTGGTCTCCTCCATCCCCTATGGACCGGATGAGCGATTTTGAGAACTTATACTCGAATGACGACGCCAGGTCAATTGAAAATCCGAAAAAAAACCACGAAATAATCGCGATTTCCGGACGTGGACCGAATCGGGCCGATTCAACCCGGCAGCAATCCCCAATTCGGACTATGCCTGAATAAGGACAAGAAAGGACTGTAAGTATCCGTTTACTTGTTAAAAACGTCGTGCAATTCCGTGCAGTGGTGAGACGAAACTTCGTCTCACGGGACTTCGAGGCCGTGGTCAGCGAACCATCACCTGGCCGGAGTCGGCGACGATGGTCTGGCCGGTGATGGTGCGGGCTTTGTCCGAACACAGGAACACCAAAGCGTCGGCGATGTCTTGGCCTTTGATCTCGCGACGAAGCGCAGTTTTGTTCACATAGAAGGGGATCACTTCTTCCGGCTTGATCCCGTTCTTCTTGGCGCAGACTTTGATGTACTCCGGATTCCAGATCTTGGAGCCTTCGAAGACGTTGCCGGGGGCGATGCTGTTGACGCGGATGCCATATTCGCCGAGCTCCAACGCCCAGCCGCGGGCCATGTGCAGCTCGCCCGCCTTGGTCGCGTTGTAGGCGGTGTTGTTCTTGCTGGCGTCCAAGCCGCTCTTAGAGCTGAGGTTGATGATGCAGCCGCCCATGCCCTGGGCAATCATCGTGCGGGCCGCCTCGCGGGCCATCAGGAAGTAGCCGGTGAGATTTACTTCGAGGGCCAGCCGCCACTTGTCCAAGGGCATCTCCACCAGCGCGAACGGCGGAGCAATCCCCGCGGCGTTTACGAGGATATCCAGCCCGCCCCATTCGGCCATGAGATCCTCGAACGCCTTGTGGACGCTGTCCTCGTTGGTGACGTCGCAGTGGATCGCCTTTACCTGGCTCTTGGGCCGCTCTTTGAGGATCATGGCGGCTGTCTCCTGTGCCCCGGCCATATCGACGTCGGCCAGGCCCACCATCGCGCCGACCCGCGCCAAGCCGATCGCCAAGCTTCGGCCCAGCCCGCTGCCGGCGCCGGTGACGATCGCAATGCGATTGCTCAACTCGCCCTTGCCTTCCTCACCGACCATCTTCTTGCGAAAGGCCTCAGATTCCCAGTTGTTGATGAACTCTTGTTCTCGCTTGCTCAGGCCCAGGACGCCGCCGAAGCGGTGGGCGTGCATGCGGACGGTGACCGAGCCCTCGGCCATCTCGGCCGCCAGCGGGACGAGCGACTTGTCGGCCGCGATGAACAGACCGAAGTCTTTGACGACGAACGCGTATGGCGTCTTCTGCGTGCGGTCCAGTCTCATCTGGATCTTGCTCGCGATTTTCGCGGCGTCAGGCTCCTCGATCCACAGCGCCGGCCCGTTCGAGAAGACCAGCTCCTCCGGGTGCAGGGCGGGGGCGTCGAGCAGAGCCTTGGCGTCCTTGTGCGTCATGAAGGCAGCCATGTTCTCCGTGGGTGCGAAGTAGCTGACCGGCACGTACTGACCGGTGACCTCAAAGACCGCCTTGCGGATCATCAGCTTGGCGGACGCGATCTCATCGGCCGGCGGCGTCGGGATCCGCGGAACGCGGGGCGTCTGGATCCTGCTCTTGCAGGTTTCGATGACCTTGGTCACCAGTTTCAGAGCACCGCCCGCACTGTCGGCGGTGACGAAGACGCCGTGTTTTTCGAGGAACAGGATCGGGGGTTTGTCGCCGTGTTCCTCTACGTAGCGTTCGACAAGGGCCGCGATCTTCTTGGCAAGCATGTAGCCGGGGTCAGCGTAGGGTACCCACAGGGGCGGGTACTTCTCGCCTGCGAAGAGCTTCGCCAACTCCTTCTGGCCGTTCTGAGCGTTCACGTAGGCCGAGACGACCAAGGGGTGCAGGTGGATCACGTGCGTCTTGAGCAGGGCATGGAGATGCGATTCGACCGAAGGCCTGGCGCCGTGGGCGCAGTTGTCCTCGCAGGCGTCCAGCAGTCGACTGACCACGTTGTTTTCGCGGGCGATGGGGTCGAGCTTGGTGAGCGACTTGTCCTGAATGATGGCCAGGACCGGCTCGATCCGCAGCCTTCGCCATCCTCGCTGCTCGTTCATGTCCTTCAAGGCTGTGCCGCTGGCCTTGATGTACATGTGCTTGCCGTCCTCGGTCTTGACCGAGGTGTTGCCGCCGCCGCCCAGGACCAGCGCGGGGTCTTTGCCCGTGGTGTTCGAGATCCGAATCAAGTCAGCCAATGCCTTGTCCATCGCACAGATACCTCACAAAACCCAGAACGTCCATCCAACGAAGCGGTCACTATTACCACAATCCGCCCCGTTTGTCCATCGCCGAGACGTTAGCACAAACGAACCCAATC
>JAGPGT010000002.1:38334-62376 GCA_018055905.1 Phycisphaerae bacterium | reverse complement strand
TCTGCGAAGGGTTCCATGGCCTCCAATTCCCTGCGAAAATGCGTCGTGAAATCGACGCCATGGGCGGCTCTGACATCCGCGTAGAAGACCGAGGCCGAGCACAGAATCGATCCGATCACATCCCTGCGAAGACGGTCCTCGTTCGTGAGACGGTACCCCCGGTACACAGGGAACTGCCCCCCCTCGATCTGTCGCGTGTACTCGTCCAGCGAATACACGTTCTGGAAGTAGTGCCCCTCCAACTGAAACGTGCAAGTGGGGCCGACCCCCAAAATGTTGTTCTTGCGATCGGGGGCAAAGCCGTTGAATGTCCGTCCGAGCGTCCCCCTTCGCTTGGCCTTGGCCAGCTCATCGCGGGGCTTGGCGAAGTTGTCGATCCCGATGTGTTCCCAGCCCGCCCCCGTCATGGCGTCGAGGGTTTCGAAAAAGAGCCACGCCAAGTCGGCCCCTTGCGGACGATCGTACTGCTCCAAAAGTCTCTGGTGCTTCCGCTGCTCCGGCACGTGAGCGTACTTGAGAAGAGCCACGCGGTCCGGGGAAAGTTCGATCACTTGCGCGACGGTCTTGCGGAACGATTCCCTCGTCTGCAACGGCAAGCCGTAGAGGATGTCGAAGTTGATGCTCGAGAAACGACGACGCAACTGCGGCGTGAGCATCGCCCGGATCTCGTCGAAAGAATGCACCCGATTGATGACCTGCTGTACCGCCGGATTGAAATCCTGGATACCGAACGACAGCCGGTTGACCCCCGCTTGGTGGAAGGCGTCGAATTTCTCGTCGCTTGCGGTTCGGGGGTCCACCTCCACCGTGAACTCCTCGATCCGGTCGGTCCCCACATACGACTGGATCTTGGCCGCGAGGGCAAGGAACTCCTGTGGCTCCAGGAAGGAAGGCGACCCCCCACCGATGTGGACCGACTTGATCGTCTCGATCAGAAAGGTCCTGTCTAGGCGAGCAAACAGAAGATCGAGATTCCTGTGGAGCGATTGGAGATAACTGCGAATCCGCTCGCGGTTGGAACTGATCGTCGCGTTGCAGATACAGTACCAACAGAGCTTCGGACAGAACGGAAAATGGACGTACAGGATCGTGGGCCACGACGAACCCTCCGACTGGGAAAGGGCCCGGTCGAACTCCTCCCGTCCGCAGCTCGTTGTCCATTCCGACAAGGTCGGATAACTCGTGTAGTAGGGCCCGGGCTCGTTGAACAGGCGGATGAGGTCTTCGTCGAGCGCCGGCGTGAATCGAAACGCGGCTCTTGTTGGCGAAATCGTCATGGTCATCGTGGAAACCATCCCGTCCGAAGATGGTCCGGGGACAACCCGAACCGGGTGAATAAGTCATTCCAGTACGCCGAGGAGGCCAGACGCGATTGGAGTCTCTCTATCAATCCCGGGGCGACCTCCCCGTGGAGGCGGCGTTGCAGATATCCATAAAAATACATGGGAAACGGATCATCCGGCGCGATCATCTCGGTGATGTAGCGGAGGTACATCGACGCTTGTCGCAGCTTCTCCTGGTTTTCCAGTGAAAACAGTCTCTCGAAATTCAGATGGAAATTCATGTACAGCCAGATGGATTCGTGCACGGACGGGGGCGGAACCACATCCGGATTCGCCTCTGCGAAAGGATCGAGGCAGGAGCAGGCAAACGCCCTTTTCATGACCTGTTCCCGCCGCTTTCCAAAGGGCCCGCTGTTGAAGCGAATCTCTTTCGTATCGGTCGTCCCGACCAATCCCTGTTTGGCCATCAGATCGAAAATAGGCGTGTTGGGCAATGGTTGCAGGATGGTGATGTTGTACCAGTCCAGGCCCATCTGCATCGCCAGATTGAAAGTATCCCGAATCATCCGGTAGGTTTCCTGGGGGAAACCGATCATCAGAAAGCCGCGTGTGTTGATCCGCTCGAACTTCTTGAACACCGCGGCCGCCCGCAGATAATGCTCAATGCTGCTGGGCTTACGGACGCTTTTGAGGATCTCCGGATTGCCCGATTCGATGCCGACATTGAGCCCGATGCAACCGCTCTCGGCGGCGGCTGCGATCAGTTCTTCCGTGCACGAAGCGGCCACTACCCCGTTGGTGCAGTCCCACGTCAGCCCGACGTTCCTGCGAACCATTTCGTTGAACAGACGGATGGCTCGCGCCGAATCGAAGAACAGATCGTCGTCTAGCCACATGAAGTGTTCCACGCCTCGCTCCCGTAGCGAGAACATCTCCTCGATGAGAACGTCGATGGACTTGTGACGTACCCCCCTGCCGTTGAAGCTCCGAACGCTGCAATAGGTGCAGTTGCCCCGGCATCCACGGTTCGAGAGCACCGTGGCCACGCGGACGGGTTGCCCTTTGAGACTGAAAAACGATCCGATCGCCCCGCATTCTGACAATTCCTCGATGTTCAATAGATCGTGGGCCGGGACCACGTTCAAATCTTCTTCCGACGGCGTGATCCTGCCGGTGAAGTGAATCCGAGGAGAACCGGTATTGCTGTACGCCTGATAGAGACAGGCACCGGGGATCTGGCGGTTCACAGCCTGGAGAAAACAACGGAACGCCTGTTCGGCCTCGTAGAAAAAAAACAAGTCCACCATCGAGTACTCATCGAGGATCGGACCAAACTCTTCCCGACTCATAAAACAGTTCGTGATGTGGACGCCGCCGAGAGACAGGGGCACGTCGCGAGCCAGTTGTTTGATTTCCTGCGCGACCTCCACCGTCGAACGATGGGTCTGCGTAAACATGCAGGTCAAACCGACAAGGTCGGGGGCAAACGATTCAAGCTCCTCGGACAGGGCATTTGTCCAGGTTTTCCGGAAGTCGAACTCCTCCTGAGAGTTGTTCTGCCGACAAGCCTTGAGGACCTCGTGATGGAGGTTGAGAATCCGCACCTCGATCCCATCCCGCCGAAGATGGCTGGCGATCACCCCGACTCCATAGGCAGGATGATTCCAGTACCGGCCGCGACGAGCGGTGGCGTAATCGAACATCGTTTCGTCGCCCTCCGGCGGGACCACGAAAAGGACCTTTCGTACGCATCGTGCAGGAAAGAGGAGGGACAATCGCTCCTGGATCAACTTCTCAAAGCGGCTGTCACCCAACGCCACCGCCACCTCCTGCGTTCGTGGAACACTCTTCTCTTTCAGCATGAGCAATGGGTCCTTCCTAGGTGGTAAGCCCGATTGAAGTCCGGCAGTGCGAAGGTACACAGACGTTCCAAATGTCCTCCAAACCGTCAAAAACCTGTCTCGCAGAATCCGGGTTTGACTCCAGCAAAGTATCGAGTCCGAACCGGGCGAACCGGTACTGCCAGTTGGCCGAACCCTCCACGATGGTCTTGGCGTCTTCGATCAGCACACGACCGCACGCGGGAACGCCCATCAGGATTCGGCCCAACCCCGCGAACAGGAGCATGTAGGGATTCTTCGGATAGGCCACCCGAACCGCGTCCAACCAGGCGACGAACTTTTCCGGCCGGCCGCCGGGCTTGAGGTTCTTGTTGCCGATGTAGTTGCCCAAAAGATTGAATGTTAGCCAGATGTTCCTGACCATCGTCCGAGAGGGCACGACGTCGCCACAGATCGAGAAGACCTCCGGGCCCAAAGGCAGGCTCCGGTCATCCTGGATCTCACGGGTGGGGCTGTCCTTACCGGGGATGAAGTCGGTGGCGCCCACGCCGTCGGTTTTGAGGTTCTCCGCGACCGCAGTCGGCCTGCTCGTGAGCTGAAAAACCGTGAATGAGGACCAGTCGAGGTTCAACTGAACTGAGAAGGCAAAAGTCTCCAGCATCTGAGCGAACGTTTCCTCGCCGAACAGGCCAATGATATAGTTGCCGCCGACGAACAACTCGGGATAATCCTGGAGCATCTCCGCAACGTGGGTGAACGATTCGAGCGAACCGGGTTTTCGAATCCGCCGGAGCATTTCGGCATTGCCCGACTCGACGCCGATCTTGAAGCCCAGGCAGCCGGAATCCCGCATCAGATCGAGTAGATCCCGTGTAATCGAGTGGGTCATCAGGCCATTGTTGGCAGCCCAGGTGATGCCATACTGTCTACGCAGATCGACGAGCGACCGAAGGAGCTTGGTCACACCTTTTCGATCGGCAAGCAGATCGTCATCGAGCACTTCAAAGTGCCGGACAGATCTCTGCTCGACGAGGTAGCGGATCTCCTCAATCAACTCGTCCACCGGATGCGTGCGTACCCCCTTGCCCATGAATGACCGAACGCCGCAGAACTTGCAATTGCCCCGACACCCCCGGCTCAACTGGAAAACACCGTAGACCGTGTCCTGTCCCGCCATGCGGGAATAGGGATTGAGGCTCCCCACGCGGCAGTACTGCTCCACATCCACGGCAGCGTAGGAGGCGATCAGGTTTCCCTTCAATTCGACGCTGGCACATTTGCCTTCGGTCCTGAGCACCCGGCCCTCCGAGAGAAACGAGATTCCCGACACCGGTTCGGACGCGTCATATCGATCCTCGTAAATGTCAAGCAGATAATTGAGTCGGTCCTCCCCCTCCCCTTCGACGGCAAAGTGACACAGCCCTTCCTTAAGGTAGCGATCCATCTCATTGATCGCGGTCGGCCCGCCGATAACGACCATCTGTTCGCCTCGCGCCGTCACATGACGCAGGATCGAGGTCAACGGATGATTTGTCGCGAACAGATCCGTGTACACCGTCAGACAAGTCACGCCGACGATAGTGGGACGGAATGTGTCGAGTTGCTTGTCCAGAGCCTCAAGCCATTTCTCCGAATCAAGACGTCCCTCCTGCGCGATTCGCTGGAGCACGTGGAGATTCAAGTCGAAAATCTGTACCTCGATGTCCCGTCCCGACAGAGACTCGGCCAATCGCTGAAGCCCCGTGGGCGGATAGGCATAATAGCCACGATTGCGAACCACCTCGGGATTGATCGTCTCGAAAAGAAACTGCGGTGATTGCACCAGAAGGAACCGCTTGCCCGGCCCGAATCGATCCCGAAGCGACGCGGCGTATTTTCGCAAAACCTCATTTACATCCAGGATGTCTTGTAGCTCGGTCATATGGATTCATGCAACCGCGTAGGTCTTTCCTTCTCCGGCGTCGATGGGCACCAGGCACCCGCCCATCATGCCGGCGGCCTCAGAACAAAGAAAAACGATCAAAGGCACGAGTTCTTCGGCATCAGCCAGGCGGCCCCGCGGCAACCGCTCGGCAATGAAGCGATCGACCACCTCGGGCTTGTCGACCTTGAGCCTCTGCCAGGAGTTGCCGGGGGCGTTGAATCCGCCCGGCAAGATCCCGGTGACCACCACACCCTGGGCGGCCAAATGGTTCCCCAAGCTT
This sequence comes from Phycisphaerae bacterium, assembly GCA_018055905.1. Lineage (GTDB taxonomy): Bacteria > Planctomycetota > Phycisphaerae > Sedimentisphaerales > Anaerobacaceae > PLanc-01. The sequence goes on along the minus strand of JAGPGT010000002.1, from coordinate 57,048 downwards.
CGCACGTAAGCGGCCAACCCCGCCTTCACCGTATTGTATCCCACCGAAGCGACCGCCTCGGTGGACGCAATGGACCCCACGTGTACGAGATTGCCTTTGCCCCGCTCGATCATGGCGGGGGCCACCAGCCGATTGATCTCGGCCGCTGCGGCCACATTGAGTAAGAAGAGCTTCTGCATGTCCCCGCTAGAAATCAACGGTTCGCGCAGTCCGAGTCCCCCTCCGGCCGTATGTAACACGACGTCAATCTGCCCAAGAAACGCCCAGGTTTTTTGGACGGCTCTCTCCACCGCCTGGACATCCGTGAGATCGGCCGCGACCACCAGATGATTCTCAGCAGAGGCGCACGAGCCTCTCACACTTTCCAGGGCCTCCTTCGAGCGAGCCATCAGAACGAGGCGGGCCCCTTGCTGGGCAAATGCGTGGGCGCAGACGGCCCCCAGTCCCCGGGAGGCCCCGGTGATGAGAATTCGTTTGCCTTGCAACGAGAACATCCCGTTTACCTCACACAAACATCACGTGATCGGGGTCGGTGTCTAGATACTCCAGGATCATCTTGTTCTTGTCGTTCACCACACAGTGGTGGCAGCAGTGCTTCCGCGGATCGATTCGGAAGAACTGTGACTTGTCCGATAACCAGGCGTCGCGGAACCGCCGATCGCGAATCGAGCAAATCAGTCCCTCCTCCAGGTTATACGCCTTGTCGTGACAGGAATAGACGTTCAAATCCGCGCCGACGACCGGGTTGATCTGGATGTAAGGGCACCAGCGGTAGGACTTCTGAAAGGTGGTCAGTTGTTCGCCGTAACCGTTGAAGACCTCGAACCGCTCGCCCGCGAAATCCGCGAAGGCCCGTTCGATCTGCTCGCCCACGGAGTCGAAATAGGGTCTATGGTAGGCGTTACACTCCGTGCCGTCATTGCTCACGATGCAAGGGGACACCTTGACGCTGTCGGCGCCGGCGTCTTTGACCTTGCCGACCATCTCGTACACATGAGTCGCGTTGTCCTTGTCCACAATGATCACGACCCCGACGTAACACCGGCCGCCGTGCTTACGGAATCCTTCGAGGTTGCCCATGACCTTGGCGAATTCCTTCTCCGAGACACCGCGGTATTTTGCGTAGCTCGGCCCGTCCCAACCGTCCAGGGAAACGCGGATCCAGGTTCCCTTGTGCGCGAACAACTCCGCGATCCGACCCTTCAGCCCCGAACCGTTGGTCAAGGTGGCGAATTGAATCCCCTTATCCGCCAGCAACTCGACCGTCTCGACCAAGTGCGGGTAACAAAGGGGTTCACCTCCGCCGCTGAAAGTCACCGCCTTGACACCCATCTCGGCAAAGTCCTCCACAATCTCCAGCATTTTCTCCCGCGGAATCTGGTCCTTTGCGGCCATGTCTTTCCCCAGTTGGATGTTCTCCTTGCGATAGGCGCAATACCAACAGTTGTGACTGCAAACGTTTGTCGGCTTGACGCGCACATGCACCGGCGGCAGGATCGTCGGCACGCTCGCCGGGAGCGAATCGAGCTTGTCCTTGTAGTGGAACACTTTCATTTTCGTGTACAGCAGACCCATGGGCGTCGATCCTTCTTCAGCCTCGAACCAAGTTCAAAGACTCGGCCGTCGTAAATGCGTAGTCACCCGTGTAACCCGTCTCGCGGAAGACCTCCAGCCACTCGTCCACGTGCAGGATGGTTGTCCCGAGCAGAGTCCACTCCTCCAGCAGTTCGCGGTCCTCGGCGGTCTTGTAGGCCCCCAACGTCACGAAACTGCGGCCCTTGCCGACCCGCTGAATCTCGCGAAGGGCCTGCATCACCCCTCCCAGATTGAGCATGTAAATCGCAGCGTAAGCCAGGACGAAATCGAATTGTTCATCGGCAAACGGCAGCTTCTCATAGGGGGCCAGGATCAGGTCGGACTTTACCGACTCCATCGCGTGCTCGATGGGATACGGATGATTCTCGACGCCTTTGACTCGGATGCCGGGAAGAGCCTGTTTCAGGTCGTGCAAGAAAAACCCCTTCTTGCACCCAACATCGAGGACCGTCGAATTCGAAGTCAGTCCGTATCGAGCGGCCAGTCGCGGGACAATCCGAGACCATCGGCCGTCGTGGCGAAAACCGCCGTAACCATTCTCCCTCCGGCCGTCGTAGTATTCCGCGTCCAGACCGGCGGCCACCATTCGATTGCGAATGGTCCGGAATCCCTTCTTCAGAACTCTCGGCGTACTGCTGTGCGGATATCCGATGTCGAACTCTTCCATCAGTGATTCAGGATCTCCACAGGGTCCACGATCATGTTCTCCCGGAATTCCTCGCGGTTGAGGAAGGGGTAAAGGTCCTCCATGGGCTTGGAGACGATCCGCCCGTCGGGCAGCTTGAGCGAGGACACTCTCGGAATCAAAGGCTGTTCCGGCGGCATCATGATCTCGCAGACATACGGCCCTGGATGAGCAAGAACCGCACTGAATCGTTGATCCAACATCGTCTGGTCCCCGATGCGCTCCGCCTCGATCCCATAGGCCTCGGCCAGTTTGACGATATCGGGACACGTCAGCCCGCTCGACGGATCGGAGCCGATGTACCGCCCGAAATGGTTCTGCTGCATCAGCTTGATCGTGAGGTATCCTTCGTTGTTGAGCACGAAGATGATCAACGGCAGCCGGTGGTGCACGACTGTCTGGAGTTCCTGGATATTCATCTGGAGGCCGCCGTCGCCGGTGATGAGGATGGTCTTACGCCGGCCCTGCGCAAAACACGCCCCGATCGCGCCGGGCAATCCGAATCCCATCGAGGAAAACCCACTGGAGGTGAACAGCCGCTGGCCTGCCTTGGTCCGAAATGTCTGCATCGTGCAGGTGAAGCTGGCGCCCATGTCCGTGACCACGACAGCGTCGGAGCCGAGTTTTTCCGACAAACGGTCCACAAAGTAGAACGAATTCACCTTGTTGCGGTTGTCGCGGTACTCGGGCAGACAGACAGGATATTTCCCCTTCCAGTTCCGACACCTCATCCGCCAGGGATCGATCGTGAGCAGGATCCCCATCGCTTCGACTTTTGCCAACAAAGCTTGGAGAAATCGGCCTGCATCGGCGCAGATCGGAAGATCGGGACGCAAAGAGGGTTTCTTCAGCTCGATCTCGTCAATATCCACCATGATCTTCCTGGCACCGCGGGCGAAGAGCTTGTAGTTGTAGCCCACCTGGGGAATGGACATCCGCGAACCGACAATGAGCAGGAGATCGGCGTTCTGGACCGCGAAGTTGCCCGCGCGGTCGCCCATGATGCCGCTGCGACCGACGTAGTTTTCGTTGTCGGTGGGGATGATGTCGGAAGCGGTCCAGGACGACACGCAAGGGATCTGCAAGCGTTGAATGAGATTGCGAAGCGAATCCTCCGCCCGCGCCAGGCGGACGCCGTAACCGTAGATCAGAACCGGCCGCTGGGCCTGCACGAGCATGTCTGTGCACTGGGCGACAAGACTGTTGAGAACAGAGTCGGTACGGCACGACGAAAACCCTTCAGGCGTGAACCCGCGAAGCTCCTCCGGGTTGATAAGCTTATTCTGAATATCGAGCGGGACATCGATCCACACCGGGCCAGGCCGGCCAGTCGTCGCCAAGTGGCAAGCCTTTTCCACGTGATAGCGGATCGTCGTGGGATCGGTGATCGTCACAGCGTACTTCGTAATCGATCGGACAATGTCGATGATGTTGCCTTCCTGGATTCCGAACTGTCGCAAGCCGGTATCACCGATCAGTGTGTCGCAGGTAACCTGGCCCGAGACGAAGATCGCCGGAATCGAATCCACCCACGCGCCATAGACACCGGTGATGGCATTGGTGCCGCCGGGGCCGGAGGTCACCAATGTTGCCCCGGGAACGCCGCTGATGCGAGCATACCCCTCGGCCGCCATGGCCGCCGCCTGCTCATGATGTGTCGCGATGTATTCCATGCGGTCGCTGCTGCCGAAGGAATCCACCAGGTGCATGGCGCCGCCGCCGCAGACGCCGAACACATGCCGGATGCCCAAGTCCGCGATCGTCGATGCGATATAGTCGGAGATCTTCATCACCTTTTTCTCCTGCTCGATCGTCAACACGGTGACTCCCTCGAAACATTCCCCTTTCGTATTCTCCTGGAACTGGGCAAACGAGGATACCTGCCCGATTTCCAGGAAGGGATTGGTGTATTCCCTGGAGACATCCCGGCCGATCACCACCACGAGCGATTCCGGCGAGGGACAGTTACGATCCCTACGAATGGCTCCCCGGCGAACCGTGAAGACCAGATTCTGAAACGTCCGTCGCAGATGCGTCTCCCCTTCTTCCGGCTCCCGGAGGCTGAGAATCTCCGTGGGATGGGGAACCATGTGGTCAAACCCCTCATAGGTCGCACCGGCCCGGCCATACGCGTCGCTCATCCGACACAGGTCCTCCTTCAGCGGAGGTGACTCGATCTCCATCACCCAGATGCCGTTCTCGCTCACCGGCTCGATCGGCAGATCGCTCGCGGCCTCCGTGGAGTGAAACGCACCGGCTTCAATATTGACCACACCCATTCGGCTCAACGAAATGCTGCCCTCCAGATGATGGAGCTTCGCGTCGCCAGAGAGGAGGATCAAACCGGTTCGTTTTCGGGGATGACAGTGCATCGAGGTTCTTCGCTTGCGGACAATTTGGAGCATCCAAATTGCGACGTGCTCGTTCTCAAAGACCAAGTACTCGTAACCCCAGGGCTTCTTGACGATGACATCCTCATAGAGCGCGCTTTGTACGCCGCACCGGGTCGACGCATCGGCATGTCCCCCATGTTGTTCATCCGCGATCTTCTTTGTAACGGTGTGAATCATGGTCAGTTTCTCAAGGCCGCAAGGACCGCCTTCATGAATTCGCCGTTGTTCTTGTAGTGCGGGGCGGAGATCAGATTGCCGTCGATCACCACATCCTGCTCGGTGTATATCGCCCCGGCGTTCTTCAGATCATCCGCGATCGACATGTATCCGGTGACCTTGCGTCCCTTGACCACCCCGGCCGAGATGAGAATCCACGGCCCATGGCAAATCGCGGCCACCAGTTTGCCGGCCTCCGTCATCTGACGGACGAACTGCAGCACCTCGGGCCGGATGCGAAGCCGGTCCGGAGACTCGAACCCGCCAGGCAGGATGACACAGTCGAAATCAGAGGCTTTCAGATTGTCCGTGGACATGGTCGCCCGGGCGGGAACACCGTACTTGCCGATCATGTTCTGTCCGCCGGGGGTGGCAACGTCCAAGCGAAATCCCTCTTCCAGCACGCGGTAGTAGGGATACACGAATTCCTCATCTTGGAAGTTCTGCGCCACGATGATGACGACTCTCTTCATACTTGCCTCCTACGGCTGGACAGTCTTTCGATGGCTTGCGGCAACTCGCGCAGACTGGCGATAAAAACGACGTCTGTGTCGCTCCAGTCCGTCACGCCGGACTGGCGACCGATGAAGTCGAGGCCCACCTCGACCGCAGCCTGATAATCGTTCTGCGAATCGCCTACGTAGACACTCGCCTGCTTCTCCCATCCCCGATTTGCCAACAACTCCGTCAAGTTTTGCCCTTTCTCCTTGGGAGACCCCAAAATCTCCTGAAAATACTTCTCGATCCCGCGGGCGCGACACACCTGGCGAAGCTCCTGCTGGTCCGAACCTGATACGACCGCGAACTCGAACCGACCCTGATGCCCTGTGAGAAACTCCAGCGAGCCTTCGACCGGCGCCGCCTTGATCACCCTCTGTTTGACGATGTCGGAGTACCGGCCGGCCAGCATCGCGATCTGTTCCTCGGACACCGGTCGGCGTAGGATATCCTCGTACAGATGTCGGATCTTGCCGTAGCGGGATAGACCGCCATTGGCGCGGACGAAGTCCATGAACCGCGTCATTTCTCCATCTGGAAGGTCCCGAAAGAGCTCTGCAAAGCCCTGGAAACGGATTTCGTTGGTCTCGGCCAAGACCCCGTCAAAATCAAAAATCACATATCGGTACCCCATGGCGATCATCAGATGAAATTCACATGCGGATGTGGGTGTTTCAATTCCCACAGATATCGATTCACTTCGTCCATGCGGCACCCTACCCGGCAGGAAGAAACGTCGAGTTTTTCCATGCACCAGCGTAAAGAATCTATGCGCTTCTTCCCCTGCCAGATCTCCTCGAAGGTGCTCTCTGCAATATTGCCATACAGGAATCGCTCATCGCCCAGGTAGACGCTGCACCCCCAGATGTTGCCCCCGGCGTCCAGATACGACCAGAAAGGCAACGCCAAGCAGCACCGGTACGGCCGGGTCCCCTCGTCCCACTTCTGCATCGCCTTGCGGCGGAAAATCACGTCGAAACCCGCTGTACGGACTTGATCAAGCTGTTCAGCCAAGTCGTCGTATCCGCTGTAGGAGACGCTCTCGAAGGCGCGATGATGGCTCTGGGGATGCTGAGAATAGGGTTTCACGACCAGGTAGTCCATCCCCAGATCCCGGCACCGCTCGGCCAGGCTCACCACTTCGTATCGGTTGTCCGGCAACAAGAGGAGCTGCGCTCCAAGTGTACAGGAGGAACCCTGCTTCGTCCGGATGCCCACCGCCCGCTCGATGTTCCTGAGAAGCCTCGTGAAATCCTCCGGCCGGGTACCGTGAATTGCGGCATAAGTCTGGGGTGTCCCGGCGTCGATGCTGATCTTGATCCAGGAGGTCGAGCCCAGAATCCGCTCGCTCACCTCGGGGGTCATCAGCACGCCGTTGGTCGTCAGTGCCACGTCGATTCCCGCCTGCTCTTTGGCGTACAGGAGGATCTCGACCATGTGGCGATGCAGAAAAGGCTCGCCTTCCCCTGCGAACATGATGCTCTTGAGGCCCAGGGTTCCCATCTCAGACAGACGCGTTTTGAGCAGGTCGACATCGAGGAATCGCGGCTTGTAGCCCATGAAATCCAAGCCACAGAAAACACAGCGATGGTTGCACGATCCTGCAGGCGAGACCTCCATATAGATGGGATAGATCCTCTGGCCTTTGAGCCACTCGCTGACCCGATCCACGTGGAAAAGGAGTTTGTGGTGGTCGATCCTCAGACCCTCAGCAACTACCGGTGATTGATGATTGATGACTGATGATTCAGTCACGCCAACTCCTTCCCCAAAATCCAGGATTCTTCGTCCATTATCAACCCCTGCACAAGGACATTTGATCCATCCAGTAGTGCAGAATCGCGGCGTGGCCGGTCTCGGCCATGCCGTAAGTGTTGGCGGGCAGCCAGAAATTCAGCGTGCCCAATTGCCGCAACGCATTGGTCGGCAACATCGCGGTGAGGGTGACCAGCGTCGCCTCCCTCGACACCGCGAACTCCGCGGCCTTGATCACGTTGGGGGAATTGCCCGAACTGCTGATCGCCACGACCATGTCGCCAGGCTTGAGCCGCCTGCGAAGCGGCGCGAGGAAGACCATCTCGTAAGACATGTCGTTGGCCACTGCGGTAATTAAAGAAATGTCCGTGAAAACCTGCGTATGCAAATCCGCGTTCTTAGCCAAATCCGCCGCGAAATGGCTGGCCATCGAAGCGCTGGCGCCGTTGCCCATCAAATAGATGACCCGTTCGGCCAGACGGACGTCCTCCGTGCTGTCGCACCAAAGCTCGAAAGCCTGGTCGCAATCCACAGGCACGTCCCCGTTCACGGTGGTCTGGATGCCCGCCAAGCAATGGTCCAAGGCCAGGATCTGTTCGTTCCAACCTGGCGTCTTTGCAGCTCTAACCAGCTTGGCCGCGTTGACTTGCGGTCCAAAGCTGGGCGATCGTATCTGCGTGATGTCCTTTAACATAGTAGCTCGTCCCACCATCCGCAACCGTGCGAACCAGCATTGTCTTCCACGGTCGGAAATAGTAACTCGGACTGCTCCTGGCAGCCTCATGCCGATAGTCGGAGGGCAGATCGTGCAAATCACATACCAGAGTCGTGAAGTCGTTCATTTTTCGGCCTCTCTGGACGGCTACATTGCGGACCATCGCCAAGGCTTTGAGGAACACCTCAGGGGCCATGACCGCGCTGCCGAAGTTCATCACCACTCCATGTTCCAGGTTCTCTAGGACTTTAGCGAAGATCAGGAAATCGCGGTAACTCGCGGCGCCGAGGGCCGCGCCGTCGCAGTTGGGATGCTCGTGAATAATGTCATAACCGATCCCCACGTGGATCGTGAAGGGAATCCCCCATTGCGACGCGGCCGCCAGAACGCTGAGGTCCTTGTGAGGATAGAGACCTTGGGCAATTTCGCGACCCAAAGCCTCGCCCAAACCCAAGCCCTCCCTTGCGGCGAAGGCAATCACGTCGTTTATACCGGCGGTCTCTTTCCAAAGGCCGAATTGCCCCTCCCGAATATAATGGGCCACGCTCTCGGTGGTAGCTCCGACGAGGGCCAGCTCGTAATCGTGGATGGCACAGGCTCCGTTGCCTGCGACCGCGGTGACAAGTCTCTGCTCCATCAGATCGATGATGTATCGTTGGACGCCGGACCGTAACACATGGGCCCCCATCATCAGGATCACCGCGGCGTTCTTTTCTCGGGCCTCCCGAATCCGCTGGGCGACTTCCTTCAGTTCGGAGCAAGACACCTCGACCGGCCGAAGGGCGAGTACCTTGGCGATCTCATAGTCGTGCTGGCGTTGCCCCAAGGGACGAATAGAAAGCTGCGACCTGTCGAAGAGAGGAAATCTGCTGGCCATGGCATCTCATTTTAACAGGGAAGTCACGTACTTGATCAGGCCGGACTTGTCGATGGCCTTCTGATTTCCGATGATCTGAACCGCTAGGGCACCGGCCACATTGCCCAGGAATGCGGTGATTTCCAAGGGGGCGTCGAGCCGGGCGGCTAGAGAACTGATGGCAAAAAACGCGTCGCCCGAACCGATGCTGTCGATGGCTCTGCTGGCGAACGCAGGCACCACCACGAACGCGCCGGCGGTGTCGGACATGCAGGCCCCCTGCCTGCCCCGCGTCACAGCCAAAGCCCGGCTCTGGAATCGCCGGGCCGTCTCGCAAGTCAACAAACGAAGGTCTTTCTTCAAATCCCGCGTATCGAGGCGTAGTTCGCGCTCCGTCAGGCTGATGTAGTCGGCCCTGGCATATCGCGAGATCGTATGCATCAAGCCGTTGCCGGCGTTTGCCTGGGTGTTCACCGCCAAAAACTGCGAGTGGCTTCCGAGAGACTCACACAAGGTGCGACTCACGGCCCCATGCCCAAAATCGGCCGAGATCACCATGTCACATCGCGGTGTCTCCCGCCGGACACTCTCGACCAGGTCCTGATCCTTCTGAGGGGACAGACCTGAGTCGTCCATTGTGTAAATCTCAAGCCACTTGTGAAGGCTGTACCCGTCGAGGTAACGCCGCTTGACAAGGGTCGGCGCTCCGTCCTGAATCCAGAACTCCGAACGAACTTTGGGATTCAACGACGATTCGATGAACCCGCGATGGTCGTCATGATCACCAAGGATCGTCAACAAGCGAACGCTGTCTACGAAATTCGCGACATGGTTGGCCACGGCCAGTACCCCGCCGGCAAAGCGATCCAGCGATCCGTATTTGACGGCCAGTACAGGCGACTTGCCTGAAGCGCCCAGCGGACTGCAGTAGCAGTATTCGTCGATGATCACGTCGCCGACCAGGAGCACTTTGAGTCTGGCCATCTCGTCGACCACCGACAGGACCTGATCCAGGGAATACCGCCGGCGGAAAAGATCGAGATAATCCTGTAATTCCTTCGAAAACGAAGAAAAGAACCGGTTGATCAGGTTGGTGGAACTGAACACGATGTCCTGCGTGAACCGCAGCTCCACTCCCAATTCGTTGCAGACCCGCTCTTCCTGGGCCAGTTTTCCGGTGCGGTCTCCCTCCACCGATTTGAAGTCCGAGCCCTTCACATAGACGTGGGGCCGGAGTAGTCGAAGCGTTTCTTCCGCGGTGGGCCACTGATTCACCGCGACGTAATCGACGCAACTCAGAGACGCGATGGCCTCGGCACGAAGCTGCTCAGAAAACGCCGGCCGCCTGTCCCCCTTGTCCACATACACGTCCGGCGTCAGGGTCACGACCAGGATGTCGCCGAAACTGCGGGCCTGCTCGAAATATCGGATGTGCCCGATGTGAAGCAGGTCGAATACGCCATGACAATGGACGATTTTCTTATTCGCATCGCGATGCGGCCGGAGCACGTCCAGCAATTTGTTCAGCGGGAATATCTTGTGATTCTGATTCATATCGATTTGGGTTTCTGGGTCGGTCGCCCCATGTCAGCGACGAAGGGGCAAGAAAGTAGGTCGGCTTCGATTGGGCCGCCGTGCTTGTCGACAAAAGCAGATTAGCCATCTCATGGGGCAAATCGGTAACCAGGATGGCGTCATAATCCACGCTCTCCAGATCCGCCAGGCGGTAACAGGGCAAATGGTAAAACTTCTTTTGGGTGGCCGCCCCGCGGAGTTCGACAAACCCGGCGATCTGATCCAACTCCAGGCCGAACACGTCGAAGAAGAAAAAATCCATCGCATTCTTGCCGGTTCCGAGAATGATGATCTTTCGAGCTCGTCGAAGATCCCTTCCGAGTTGCTGGTAGTATTCCCGAGTCTGAGGCAAGTCCATGAAATGAAGGAAGTTCTTCTGATGACAGGCCGAGCAACGGAAGGAGTACTCCACGACGTTTACGACATCCTGCGCGCGGACAAGCTGTGCATGCTGGGTTCCGCATCGATGACAACATCCCAGGAGGTGGATCTCCCGGTTGCCGTTGCCCGCAGGACGAGCCAGCAGGGTCACATCCCGCGCACAAAATTCACGATACTGGAACGAGAGATATCGTCGGACCTGCTTGTAAACGGACTCCAGGACCGTCTCGGACGGCATGGCGCTGATGTTGAAATAGGACATCTCCGAAAGCGATGGCGACCGCCATGACCATTCCTTCATCCGGTTCGTCATATAATCCCATTCGTCGCCGATCAAACCCTTTTTGAGCGCACGGACGTAGATCGGCGTGCCGGGGTAGACGCCTACAAGCCCGAAACTGGCATCCATCTTGTTCTCGATCACGAAGTCGAACGTTTTCTTCAGATCCTCTTCCGTCTCATTCTCATTGGTCATCATGAACGGAGAATCCACCATCAATCCGACCCGCCGGGCGGCGTCGAGCGTCCTCTTGAACTGATCCACGGAACACCCGCGTTTGAGCGTGGGCAGGATGTTCTCCGAGGCACTCTCCAGACCGGCGCAGATCATGACACAACCGGCGTCCTTCATGATCGGCAGCAACTCGGTCGATTGGTCCATGCGGAAACAGCAACTCCACGGCTTCCTCGGTCGCGTCTTCTTGTACTCCCGGCAGAACGCCAGGATGTCCTCGTCCGAGTCAAAGAAGATCTCCGTGGCGAACGTGATCCACTCGAACTGGTAGCGGCGATTCCATTGGTCGATTTCCCGCAGGATGTTGTCGATCCTGCGCGGCAGGAATCGCCCGACTGTGGGGGAGCAGAAACTACATCCCCCTTTACAGCCTCGCCCCGTCAGGACGGGCATCATCCGACCCAGGCCCGGGATAATATGGTGACGGTAGGAATCGATGTAACCTTGAAGATCGATCGCCTCGTAGGCCGGTATGAAATCTTCCTGATCGAGAACCACGCGAGTGGGAGGATTTCGGACCAGGTTCCCATCTCGCCCCTTGAAAGCCAGCCCCGGGATAGCCCTGTAATCGCCGCCTCCATGCAGCGTATGGAGAAGCTCTGGAAAACAGGGCTCGGCTTCCCCCACCACGGCAAAATCGATCGGCAGCTTGTCCAGAAGCAGATCCAACCGAACATTCTTCGTGATATTCCCCCCCAGAATGATAGGTGTCTGCGGAGACAGCGACCGAAGACGGGTCAGCATTTCACGAAACCAGTTTATGCCGTAGACGAACCCCCCTGTCCCCACGGCCAGGTACTCCCCCGCCGCCAGCTTTCGCAGGTAGTGCTCCACAGGCAGGGCCGGCCGGTTCATGTCGAGGAAATCTGCGGGAATCTCCGCCCGCTTCAGGCAGGACAAAACATAGCCCATGCCGATCGGGATAAACTGAAAGGGGGGTTTGACAATCAAGACGGTTTTCATCTTCGGTCTCCGGAGCCTCCGCTTTGGGGTCGAGCCGTCACACAAAGATGCCACCCCCATCGCCGTTCCAGACACCGGAACAAGGCGTCGGGCATCCAACGGAACGGCCATGCCTTGCGATACTCGTAACGCTTGTATTCCGGGATGCTGTAGGGAAAGATGTGCTCGACGCTCTCGGTCACCACCGTGAATCCTTTCAACAAGTCCCGGACGGTCTTGCGGGAGTAACTGTACGTCACCGGGCAACCCGTCTGGGCCTCGGAATAACGGGCAATTAATTCATCGAGTTTCCAAAACGCTCCTTTTCCCTGCGTGAGCAATATCCAGAGAACCTTGTAGGAGTAGCGATGATACACCATCATCTTGAACAGACTCGCAGATCCCACGTATCTTCGAATCTGGGCGATCACGTTCTCAGGATGCGGCGTATGGTGGATCACGCCGAACGAATAGACCAAATCGTACATATCGAGCGGAACGACCTCCGACAGCCGTTCGGCGTCCGCCTGGTAAAACGTGATACGGTCCTGGAGGCCGAAAACCGTCGCGCGTGTTTTCGCCACACCGAGGGACTGCTCCGAGAGATCCACCGCTGTGACCTGAGCCCCGGCTCTCGCGAAACAAATCGTGTCGGTTCCGATACCACAGCCGATCTCCAACACTTTCTTACCGCTCCACCGCTCGAACTCCGCGAATCGAGGGATGTGTGGCTCCACAAAGTACTTTCGAGCCTCGACTTCCTCGAAGTATTCGCGGGTCCCGACCGGTCTAGGTGAGTGCCGGATGTTGCACGGCCGGGCGTCCCAGTATCGGCGTACGTCGTCGACCGTCCTGGTGCGAAATGTCTGCGCCAAGGTCATACATGATTCTCCCGGATATCGGCGCAGCGGTTCCGAATGCACGGTACTCGAATTTTCGGAATGAAACATCGCGATAGATGCGCCAGCAATCGATCAACAAAGGCAAAGGCCCCGCCCGGTCTTCCAGTCGAGCGATGTCCAATTGACTGTACTGCGGCCACGGCGTCAGCATGACCACAACGGAGGCGTTCGCGACCGCGTCGTAAGGACACTCGCAACAGATTCCGCGTCTTTTGAGGGCCTCCGAAGCATTGACCAACGCCTTCGGATCGTGCATCCGAACCACGTAACCTGCATCGAGCAACCTTCTGGCCAGCATCACCGGCTGCGACTCCTCGACGATGGGGGTTCCCGGCTTGTAGGACAAGCCCAGAAGTGCGACGGTCGAACCGGGCAACGCATGTTCTTGGATCATGGCCAGCAGTCGGTCCACGATTTCCCGATTCACTTCCACCACCCGCGGACTCAAGTGCGCCCATGTCCCCGCGTCTTCGGCGCACCGCTGAAACGCCAGATTGTCCCGCGGGAAACAAGGCCCACCGAAACCCAACCCCCCTTTGAGATACTTGCGTCCCACCCTCGCGTCGGCCCCGATGGCGGTGGTTACCACGTCCACGTCCGCCCCGGGAATCCGTTCGCAAATCGCCGCCAATTCGTTGGCGAAGCTGATCTTCATCGTCACATAACAATTGAGACTTAGCTTGGTGATCTCCGCGTTGGTCAAATTCATCACGGCGTAATAAGGATCGCTTTCAATGACGTAGCGGTACACATCTCGGGCCATCTGAGCGGATCGATCGTCCGAGGTTCCGATCAACAACAGATCGGGGTGAAGAAAATCGTGAATCACCGACCCCAGCGCGACGAACTCGGGGTTGTACAAAAAACCGAAGTCCCTCCCACACTTCTTGCCGGTCAGCGACTCCAGAAGAGGCACAAAGACCCGCTCGCACGTGCCGGGCATGACCGTCGAGACGACTCCAACGACGTGAAACGAATTCTTGACACGTAGGAACGGCGAGATTCGTTCCAAAACCGCCTCCACCGAAGCGTGGGAGAATCGGCCGTCCGGGTTGCTCGGGGTGGGAACCGTAATCATCGTGATGTCGCTGTTGCGCACCGCATGGCCGTAATCCGTGGTGAACTCCATGTTGCGCCGACACTTATCCAGAAGTTCGGTCAAACCCGGTTCGTCGATCGGACAGGAGCCTGTGTTCAAGGCCTCCACATGAGAACCGTTGGAATCGACCCCGATCACACGATGGCCCTTTCCCGCGAAACATGCTGCCGAGCAAAGCCCAAGCTTGCCCAGACCAATCGAAGAGATCGCGAGCTGATGATTCGTCGGGGAGGATTTAGGATTTGCCATAATCGATTTCCTGTATCAACGATCCATTCCATAGGCGTCAATCGCTCGTTTGACCTTGCGCAATTGTCTCAACTTGTTCTGGACGTCGGCCTGTTCGGCTCGAAGCATCAAAGCCAATTCGTGGTACGATCGCTCCAAGTCGCGTCGACGGGCCTTGGAGATACCGGCTGCCCCTCCCTCCTGGCGAGTAATTCCCGCCACGAGGGCGTTCGTCGGTTCGCCCAACGACTCGACCCGCGAGAAATCTCCTTTCCTCGCCGCCTCCAGTTGTTCCTCCAACAGACCGCACAGACGGACTGCCAAGTTCTCGACTTCCCGCCCCACATCCTGTCTGCGACCGCCATGCGTGGTCATGTCTGTCCTGCCCCCGCCAGCGTGTGCTCGACCTCTTCAAGCAGATTCACGGCATCCTGGTTCCCTGGCTCCAGCGTCAACAAATCCAGAAGCATCCCTTTGGCCAGTTCGGTCCGACCGTCCTTGAAATACAGGGCCGACAAAGCGAACATCACGGAGGTGTCGCCCGGGTGCATCTGGAGATAGACCTGAAGATAATAGATCACCTTGGCAAAAGAACCCATCTCGCACGAAACCTGAAACAACCCCAGGAGGGCCGTGATGTTATTGCTGTCCAGTTCAAGCGACTTCATGTAGAGATCGAACGATTGCGGAAACTCGCGACGTTGCTGCGCCACCATTGCCAGTCCGGCGTAAGCCTTGGCGCACCGAGGGTCCAACCGGCAGGCGACCCGGAACGCGATCTCCGCTTCCTCGAGCTTGGCCTCCTGAAGGGCTGCGACCCCTAGACCCACATAGGGCCCCGGCTCATCGGGTCCCAACGAGGCGGCCTTCTCGTAACAGCGGTGAGCCTGGCTGTAGTTGCCGACCGACGTATAACAGTCCCCGAGTTCCTGCAACACTTCATAATGCTGCGTCAACTTGTGCCTTTCGATCTCGTTGGCGTTCATGCTGTCCATACAGGTTGTGGTCCTAGACTCCCCGACGGGTCTGCTCGTATTGCCTTGGGGCTTGAGATTGCAGCGGCTCCGGCACCACAGGGCTTGAAAGCCATTTCTCGGCCTGCCGGAGAAGCCCGATCGCTCCGGCGAAGTCCCGCTGCTTACGACGCACCTTGGCTTCCAGCAACAGCGTATCGACCGCGGGACGCAGACGGTTGACCTCGCGACTCAACCGATCCGCCTGAGTATGGTCGCCCGCCTCAAAGTAGGCGCGGGCCGCCATCGCTTTCATCCACAACTCATTGCCGTATTGTCGGCTCATTTGCTCGAACAAACGAGCCGCCAATAGCCAATCTCCCTCCGCCTCCGCCAGCTTGCCCTGCCGGAGCAACTCGTCGAACTGAAAAGGCAGTTCCTCCGGATCGGGACTTCGCAGACGAACCCCGAAAGCGGTCAGCGAATTCTCGATCGACAGGTGCGGATACATCGAACGAGCCTGCACAAGGTCGGACCGCCGCACAACCGCACCCCATCGACCCGATTCACAACCGGGCAACAAGAAGCCTTCGCGATCCGACCGGCTTTGAAGAATGGCGTGCACCGCATCTTCCACCCACATGTCTTCGACGGGGATCCCCCGGGGAACGACCGCCACGTGCCGTTCTTGGGCCTTCCGCAGCGCGACGTCCACCCGTTCGTCCACGGAGCTTTGGGGGGCCACGGGAACACATACCACGTTGGGCATCTGGAGGTCCAGCCTCGCCAGATCCTGCGGCGAGAGTGGAAGATAGAGCTGATACGGGTAGAACGTGTACCGCCATATCCGCATGAGCATTCGGCCGACCTCGTGATCCAGCCGGTCGAGGGCCATGATGATGGACAGTTCACCCATCTTGGGCCAAGGTTTCGGCGGGTTCTTCGTCCGAATCGCCAACATGTTGCGGAGGTAATCCTCGGAATCCTTCCGCCGCACATCCGAGATGCGGTCCGAGTGGTTAAGCGGACAATAGAACTCCCCCGTAATCGACAGGACGTGATGAAAGTCCGAAAAAAAGGCTATTCGACGATTGATATCCCAATCGATCAGGATGTTGAGGTCCTCGGAATAAGGACCGGTCCTGTCAAGCAGATCCCGACGGTGCATCAACGAAACGTGCAGAACGTGGTTGAAATACAGCATCAGGAACCGATCGAAATCCCGGCTGATCTCCACATGCTTGCTCAGGACGACCCGCTCGTGGTCGGGTCGGACCTCGCAGTAGACGCGGTACAAGTCACTGTAGGCCGCGTGACAATCGGTCTGTGTCTCCAGGGCCCGAACCAGCGTCTCGACATGATCCGGATACCAGGCGTCGTCGTCGTCCAGGTAAGCGACGTATTCGCCCTGCGCCTTGGCCAGCGCCTCGTTGAGCGAATACGGCTTGCCACGGTTCTCTTTCCTGTCGAGAAAAACGATTCGAGAATCGCCAAACGAGCGGACCACGTCGGCAACGTCTTCGCCGCCGTCACGAATCACAAAGATCTCCAGATTGCGGTGGGTCTGTGCCACGGCGCTGGCCAGCGCGCCGGCCAGATACCGCCGTCGGTTGAACGTCGGCATCAGCACGGTCACCAGCGGACCCCGCACGTCTCCCCTGCGGGGGCCCCCACCACCTGTCGTATCTGCGAAGGAGTCTGTCATCGCTCGTGCAACCGCAGTGTGTCAGGGCGTGGCGCGTCGTATCTGGCGAGGCGATCGGCGAACGGGAATCTCACAGGATGCGTCCCGCACACCATGCCCGGCCCTGGATTCGATCTCGATCTCGATCTGCTGGAGAATGCCGTTGACCCGACTCAACTGCTGATCAAGGGGGTATCGTTGCTCCACAAACCGGCGATATTGCTCCGGCTCATATTCTCGGCCCAATACACGTTCGCAAAACTGTTCGGCGATGTTGAACAAATGCTGCGACGGGAACAACTTGTCGGCCCCCGGAAAATTGTGAACGATGGGTTTCAGGCCGCAGGCCATGCCCGCCAACAAGGCCTCGATCTGTTCTTCTCCGATGCCGCAGGCGACGATATAATGCTTGTCGCTGAGCCAACTGTTCAGTTCCCCATAGGAAGGTTCAAACGAAATGACTTCGGTCAAATCCAACGTACGAACCATGTGGCGGATGTACTGCTCCAGGAGAGGGCTTTCGAATGAACCCGCGAACGAAAGCCGGTATTCCGGATCGAGGTAGTGCAGCTTCTGCATGCACTGAATCAGAAACGCCGGGTTGGCCTGCATGGTCAGGCAGCCGATGCAGGCGAGGTTCTTTCCTCGCTCCCGTCGGCGTAGTGCATACCGTTGAAGATTCACCCCGTTGGGAACCACGACCAACCGGGTGCGATTGCGGATGTCCGGCACCTGTTCGACCAACACCTCCTCCACCGCAGAACTGCCGATCTGGACCAGAATGCTGACGTTTTCCCAGCATACGTCCTTCGCCCATCGATCACACAAATCCGATCTCCGCACGCTAACGACAATCCGGGCGTCGCCTCCGAGTCGAGAAGCCTCCACGACCATCGGACCGCCTCCGTCGAACCAGGCGATGTCGCTCCATCGCAACAGGTTGACCATCGCCTCCTGCGAAGCTTCCGACTCGCACACCAAGCCGAGCCCCTGATGGTATTCGGTCGGGAATCGTTCCTGCACGAACTCGCAGATCTCGGCCAGCACTCCATCCTCCCCGGCACCGGCGCGGAAGAACGCCACTTTCGGCCGTTTGCTGCGGATCACCTCCAACATCGGCGTAAGCACTTCCTGCTCGGGCCACAACCTGCGGGAACGAAGCAGTACTTCGATGGCCGGCCCGATCCGTCCTTGGTCCAGAAGCAGGGTGGCCGTCCGGTTCAGCACATCGATATTCAAGATGTTCATCTGCTCCATGACGTCGAACAGCGCAGCGGCCTCCAGCCCCCGTCCGCCCGCCAGATACGCTTCCACGAGGTTCCAAACGATCTCCGCGCTGTCGGCCTTGATACTTCGCGCCTTGACCAAATAACCGATGGCGTCCTCGGTTTGCCCCAGGCAATGGAGAATCGCGCCGGCGTCATTGAGGGCCTGAAAATCGTTCGGCGCCAAACGCAGATGCTCACGAATGCAGTTGAGCCCCTCCTGGTGCTTCCCGGCGGTAGCCAGCTCCAGTCCCCGTTCATAATGGTTCAAACCCGTCTGCGTCGTCATCCTTTGTGCTCCCTTCTTGGCAACTATCACAGGACGATCAGAATTCGCCGGAATGCTGCAAATGGCATGCCGCTTCCCGAAAACACGAGCACGAACCTTTCCACCACGGCAACCTCCACCAGGTCGGATAGAAATCAAACACCGGCGTATGCAAACCAGTCGGTCCTC
>JAGPGT010000002.1:0-38234 GCA_018055905.1 Phycisphaerae bacterium | reverse complement strand
CGATAATTGGCACGGAAGACCTCATCCCCGACATGGTAGCTCTCGATCTGCAACCCCGGCGCCACGTCCACATAACGAGATGCGTAGCTCCCCTGATACGTGACCGAGACAATCTTCCCGCCCTCGCGCTGGACGACATAGGGGGCAATGCTGGTGTCGTTACCCCCGAAAAGATATTGGCTGGCGTGCTTGGTGTTCGCCAAAGACACCAACTGTTCCAGACTGTTGTTGAGCTTGTCGGCGATGCGTTTCTGCCCTGCGTCATCGTGAACGCCTCCGACGATCTGCGTCAGCAGGGTTAGACTGGAAGCCAGCTCGGTCGACATGTCGCCGATGATGGTCGAGGAAATCTCCAGATTCCCGATCAGTTCCTTGACGTTCTCTTGGTAGCTCTGGAGGGATCTTTCCTGCGAGTTGAGCCCCAGGATCCTATAGGCATCCGAGGGACTGTCGGAGCCACGGTTGACCCGATTACCGCTGGCCGCTTGCTCCTGCAACTGGAGAATCGACTTTCCGTGCAAGCTCAGAGCATAGGAAATGCTGCTATAGATACTGGTGAGTGATCCGCTCATGATCGCCTTTCAAACCATCCCCATCAATGTGTTCATAATCGACTGAAGAGTGGTCAGATACTTGGCCACGGCCTGAAACATCTTCTCGAAGATCATCAACTGGGCCGCTTCATCGTTGATGTTGACGTCGCTGATTTCGCTCCGCCGGTTTTCGAGGTTTTGAATCATCGCTTCCACATTGGACTGTCGGGATTCCCGCAGATCGACCTGTTGGCCGATGTTGGCCACGATGCGATGGTAGTACTCGCTGGGGGTCATGCCGGTAAGACCGTCTAATCCCTGATCCCGCACCGCCGCCAGACGCAGGGCCGCGATGTTATCGGTCAGATCCGCACCATACGCAGTGGCGATCCGGTCCGGCGTTCCGGCAATGCTGTCCACAAGTTGCATCTTTCCGGCGCTGTCGCCCGAAAAGAACGTATTCATGCCTGCGGCCGCCAGAAACCCTGAGGTGTCGGAGCTGGCCAACCCCAGTGTCTGGAAGAAATCCCCTGCGTTCAGATTCCCGGTGCTGATGGAGATCTGAATGCCGTTGAAAAGTTCGATGACGTCGCCGGCGGCATACCCCCCACCGATGTTGACCGTACTGACCAGATCTCCGTTGCCGTCGGTCACGTCGAGCCGGAGGTTGCCGTTTCCGACGGTTCCGGTACCGACTACCGTGAAGGTGAACGTGTCGTTCTGGTCTCCCTTGTAGATGCCCGAGAGAGTAACGGTAGGAGGCGAACTCCCGGTGAACGCAACGGCTGTAGGCTCCGACATGACGGCCGGAACAAAATCGAATTTGTATCCTAAATCGGCCACAATGTGCAGACGAGACGAGAGAATCGAAGCATTCAGGCCCGGAATCGCGTTGATCTTCGCGGCGATCGTCTGCGACGTGTCGGGCGAGGCGCCCGAAGCGTTCACGTCGATCTCATAGCGGTTGATTTCCCCCGTGGCAGTGTTTGTCACGCGGATGTAGAACGTTCCGTCCTTCACCCTGGCGTCCTTGCCGACCAAGGAAGTGGCATCGAGGGTCCCCCCGCTGAGCTCTGTGAACGAGCCGCTGACGCCCAATCCCTGCACATGGATTTGATTGACGCTGGCGACGATCTCTTGGGCCAGATGGTCCAGATCGGTCGCGATCCCCTGGAGCAACTCGTTCTTCAACGACATCAGGCCGCCGAGCCGACCGCCCTGCACGGTGATCCCGTAACCGTTGCTGTTGCCCGCCGAGACTCCGAGGGAACCGTCGTCCCGCAATCCGACCTGGATCTCCACGGTGATCGCTCCCGTGACGATCGGCAGCCCCCCCATGGAGACATCGACGATGCCATGTTCCCGATCCGTTGTCTCCACGCTTGCCAGCTTTGCCAGCTCCACGATCAATTGGTCTCGGTGATCGCGGAGGTTGTTGGCCTGTCCCTGGCTGATCTCGATGACTTGAATCTTGCCGTTGAGTTCGGCGATCTGTTTGATCAGAGAGTTGATCGATTCGCCGGTGTTTTTCGCCTCGAGCACAACCTGGTCCTCAAGGTTGCTCAGGGAAGCCCCCATGCGTCGGAATTCGCTACACATGACCTCGGCGCAACTGACCACGTCGTTGCGCCACACTCGCTCCAAAGGATGGGCGGCCAACCCTCGCAAAGAGTCGAAAAACGCGTCGATCGTCGCGTTCAGACCGCTGCCTTCGGCAAATTCACCGAACGTCGTCTCCACCGCGGTCAGAATGGACAGTTCCTGCGAGATCTGCTCGTAACTGGAGCCTTGCTGCATGATCTCGGCCTCCAGCAGCTTGTCGATCAGCCGCGTTACGCCCGCGATGTCCACTCCGGCCCCGACGGCATTCTGAGCCATCCTGCCGTAAGTCGTCGGAGTGAGCTCCACTCTCTGACGATGGTACCCCGCCGTCGAGGCGTTGGCGATGTTGTTTCCGATCACCTCCAACGCGCTGGACGCGGCATTGAGACCACTGAGTCCTATCGAAAAATTCTGCATCGTTCCATCCTGATCGCGGCATCCGCCGGACCGTCAAAACTGCATGTTCAACAACGCCACTCCCGTCGAGTGTCGGGCAGTGCCCGTGGGACTGTAGGTCGTACCCGCCTTGCCGTCCGGCCCGAGAAAAACGCGCAACAACGACCGATTGAATTTCGCGCAGTCCGCGATCAATAGGCTCGTCAGAGTATGCTCTCGTCTCAAGCGGGCAATCAAGACTTTCAGTCTCGCCTGACGCTCCGCCAGCGCCGATCGCTCCGACTCCGCCAGTCGCGACAACAACCCCGACAACGTCAAATCGGTCTCAGGCAGTCCCAAAATCGTCGCCAATTCCCTGCGCAACTCCTGCCGCCGACGCTCGGTGACGGCGTAGGCCTGTGCCTGTTCGTGAATCTCCAGCAACTGCTGCTGGAGCGATTCGTCGTCCCGTTTGATCAGGAAACCGCGAAGCGCGTCAAGCCGCAACAAGGTGGCCTCGATATGTCGAATGTCCTCATCGAGCACTTCCAACAACGCCGCCACTCGCGTTTGAATCTCCGGATCCGGCCTGCCCCGTCGAAGATCTCCTTTTGCTTTCGCCAATGCCATCGTTATAATTCCTCGTCAATCGATCCTGCGGGGTCCACAGGGCCCTGCATCTGCTTGATGTACCGGTAGACATCTTTCCAGAGTCCGAAGCCGCCCTTGTCGGCGACGTCCTGAGCGAGGTAAAGCCAGAACATGCCTCGCACCTGCTGCGATCCACTGTCCTGGTCGTCGAAACCGCTGTCTTCGATCGAGTTCTGCACTTGTTCGAACAGCTTCGTCAAAAGAACCGATTCAAAGTCCCTCCCGATCTGCTTTTGTTTCTCGTCGTTCTGAGGGGCTGACGCGACCGGCTCGGCGTTCTGCGTTCCCTCGATTGCCTGAGCGTTGTTCCGCAAGCGGAGGGAAATGCTGTACGGAGTCCGATCGGGCGTTTGCGTCAGAGGCAGAGATCCCGGCATTCCTATCGATTCGACACCATCCATTGGACCACTCCTACATGAGGATCAGCTTCGCCTGCAAGGCTCCCGCCTTCTTCAGAGCGTTGAAAATCGCGATCAGATCCCGAGGCGAGGCTCCGATCGCGTTGAGCGCCTTGGCCAGTTCCGACACGGTCACCGTTCTGGCCATGGGGATCAGATACGCGTTCTGTTCCTGCACATCCAACGAGGTGTCCGGGATCACGGCCGTGGTGGCGCCTTCCGTAAAAGGCGTGGTCGGCTGGGAAACCTCGGCCGATTCCTTCACCTTGACCACCAGGCTGCCCTGCGCGATGGCCACGGAGGAAATCCCGACGTTCTCGCCCACGACGATCGTACCGGTGCGTTCGTTGATGACAACCGTCGCCGGCACGTCGACGGTCACCTCTTTGAGGGTAATTTCGTCGATAAAGGAAACGATGCGCGCCGCGGGGATCTCGGCAGGCACACCGACGCGGACCGCGCCTGCATCGAGTACCATCGAGATCCCTGGATACGTCTTGTTGATGGCGTCGCTGATCCGCTGGGCGGTTGTGAAGTCGCTGTTACGGAGAGTCAACGTGAGATATCGTAGTCCGGCCGCTTGTTCGATGAAGGTGGCCAATTCGGAGCGTTCGACGATGGCACCGTCCGGAATCCGCCCGACGGTCTGATGGTTCTTCGACAAAGTGGCCTGGTTGCCGGAGGTGGACCAGCCGCCGAGCGATACGCCTCCCTGCGCCACGGCGTACACCTGGCCGTCCAGCCCCCGCAACGGAGTCGGCAGCAACATGGCCCCTTGCAGAGTTTCCGCGTCGCCGATCGAGGAGACATCGACGTCGATCCTCATACCCTCGCGGTCGAACGGCCCCAATTCCGCGGTCACCATAACCACCGCCACATTTCCTCCCGTCAGATCCGACGGCGCCAAGACCAGTCCGGAGTCGCGAAGCACGTTGGTCAACATCTGACGAGAAAGCAAGGTCTTGTCCCCCGTGCCCGCCAACCCGACCACCAGTCCGATGCCGGACAAGGGGTTGCTGCGTATACCCTGGATCTCGACGATATCTTTGATGCGTTCCCCCCGCCCCACCCCGGGGAGGAAGAGCCACGACATCACCACCGCCAAGAAAGCCAAAATCCTGGAACCACGCGTCATTCCTGATGCACTCCACGGGAAAACCGTTTAACAACTGATCACCAGGGCCAGAGGATGTCGAAGATCCGTCCCGCCCAGCCCGGCCGGGTGTAGGCCGCCGCAACGCCGCTGTTCTTCATGACGATGTGAAAGTTGGCGACCTGGGCACTCTTGACCGTATTGTCGAAGGCGATATCGCTGGGACGGACGATACCGCTGACCTCGATGGTCTGGATGTCCCCTGCGATGTTCCGGTCGCGGGTACCCATGACGACGAGGTTCCCGTTGGGCAACACGTCCAGCACCACCACGGTGACACGATCCACAAAGCTTCGTTCATCCTTGTAATCGGCCTTGCCCTTGAGCGTGTTGCTGCTCTCGGCGTTCATCTGAAAGCCGGGGATGCTCGGAAGAATGTGGTCGATGTTCAGCTGGCCGTTGAAATCACTGGATCTCTCCGTCTCCTTCTGGAGGTCGCGTTTGGCTTTGTTGTCCACCGTGCTTTCCTCGGCGATCTTGATCGTGAGAATGTCCCCGATCTTCCTTGCGACGTCGTCGCCATAGACAGTGGGGACATTCTTGTCGCGTTTGCCCCAGATCGACCCGGCGGACAGCGGATCCCCCAAAGAAAGGACCCCCACGAGCGTCGCGAACACGAATGCTTTTCGAGTTTTCATCGATTCCCTTTCGATTGTGATTCTTACAGCGTCGGCTCGACGGTCCCGTCGGCGTTCACTTTGCACACGATGACCCGGTTCGAGTCGGCGTTCTTGACTTTGACAAGGTCTCCGACCCGCCCCTCTTGCAGAGCGGTACCGTTGGCCGTGATGGTCAGGCCCGGGCGTTCGATGCGAATGACGACGCCTCGGTTGCGCTGAACCACGATCGGACTCTGGGCGGCGACGACCAGATCCGACCGAAGCTCAGTGTTTTCCGGCAGCTTGCGCACCGCGACGAACCCGTACGGCGCCCTCCAGCCTGCCGGCTCGGGCTGGTCGGACACGATTGTCTCGATCCTCATGTCCTCCGGGGTCAAAACCGTCCCTTCGGCGATCTCCCGGGTCGTCACCGCGCGCCTTACTTGGTACTTGAGCCGGAACGAAAGATCCCGAACCCCCACCTCGTTTCCGTCGGCGGTCACAAGGATCTGCACAGCGACCAGGCCGCGCGCCTGGCTCCGGATGAACCGGGGCAACACCTGCAAATCCGCAACGTCCGACGACAGAACCACTTCCTTCGGCCTGACCGGACAAACCGCATCATGAATCCTCGGCGCCGGCGGATGCTGACGCAGGAACGTGCGACCGATCTCGATCAGTTCCTCGGAGCTGATGACCCGATGAAAACGGCGAACCGCCACCGTCTCGGCGCCCGTCAGCCGGACCCGATCAGCCGGGATGCCCGAGGAGGCCAGCCGACTGAGAATCGTCGGGCGATCCAACACCACGCGTTGTCCCGGAGTCGAGAGCTGTCCCAGGCCGATTCCTCCGGCCTTAGCCACCTGTGACGGATCGCCCCGAAGGACGCCGATCTGGCCCAGCGTCAGAAAACTTCCGGGGACCGTGATTTCCCGAGGCAGATGAACCTGCAGAAGTGCCTCCGCGGACTCCGCCCCTTCCGCGGGCGGAGACACCGCCGGCCCCCCCGCCACTAACAGCACCAGTACGATGCAGAAGAGCTCACGTTCCATGACTATCCCCTAGTGGAAGAGGTTGCTCGTATTGCGGAGCATCTCGTCGCCGGCCCGAATCGCCCGGGAGTTGATCTCGTACGCCCGCTGAGCGGTGATCAGATTCACCAGCTCAGTCACCATGTTGACATTGGACTTCTCAAGGAATCCGGATTGGATCTCTCCGAAACCTTCCTGTCCGGCCGTCCCCACCACCGGGGGGCCGCTGGCGTCGCTGGGGGTGAACAAATTGTCGCCTTGACTGATCAGGCCGGAAGGATTCACGAAACGGGCAATCTGAATCGTCCCCACGACCGAGCGGACGCCTTCGGTATTCGTGACATTGACGCCGCCGTCGGTGCCGATGTCGACCGTCGCGGCGTCGGGAGGAATGGTGATCGCCGGCTCGATCTGGTATCCCGACAGGGTCACGAGTTGTCCATTCGCGTTGGTTGTCAGCGATCCGTCCCGTGTGTACCGGAGATCGCCGTTGGGCATGAGCACCTGAAAAAACCCGTTCCCTCGGATGGCAATGTCCATACTGCGCTGGGTGTTGTGGAATTCCCCGAGACTGAACACGCGCAACGTGGACGCCACACGAACGCCGGTGCCCACTTCCATCCCGGTCGGAGCGTTGACCCCCGGCGCGATTTCCGTGCCGGGCTCTTTCATCTTGGCGTACAACAAGTCCTGAAACTCGATCTGGCTGCGTTTGAAACCCGTAGTGTTGACGTTCGCCAGGTTGTTGGCGATCACATCCACCAGGGTCTCCTGGGCCATCATGCCCGTGGCAGAGGTGGAAAACGCTCGCAGCATATGCTTTTCTCCATTGATTATGGCCGACGACCCGCGATCCGCCGTCAAGACCGTCCCTTGGTTATCTCCCGTGAATCATCTATGCGAGGTCATTCTCATCCCATGGCGACGCCGAGAGCGGCGCTTGACGCCTCTTTCTTGACGGAAACCAACTTCATATTCGCCTCGTACATCCTCGACACGAGGATCATATTCACCAACTCATCGACGAGCCTCACGTTGGACGCCTCCTGGTAGCCTTGCTTGACCACCACGTTCAGAGCCTCCGTCGGCGTGACGTCTTGGGGGGCCTGAAAACAATTCTGCCCCACCGCCACGAGCTGGTTCTGGCTGTTGAGGAACTCGACGAGTCGAAGCTTGCCGATCTCCGCCTGGCCGGCAAGGACACGACCGTCTTCGGTGACGTACACGTCCCCCACGTCGGTTTCCGGCGGCACAATCAACGGTCCCGCGGTCCCGGCCACGATCCGCCCCGTTGTGTCCACGATCTGGCCGTTCTGATTCGTCTGAAAAACGCCATGTCTCGTATAGACCGGGCCTTCCGGGGTTTCGATCACGAAGAACCCCGGCCCGTGCAACGCCAGATCCAGTGTCCTCCCCGTCGGCAGTAGGTTGCCTTGTGAGAAATCGAACAAGCCCTGGGTTTGCTCGGACTCCTCCGGGCCCGAGTCTTGGGAACTCTCCTGCGACGCGAGCACCTTTGTGAAGCTGTTGCAGCGGCGTTTGAAGCCCACGGTGCTGACGTTGGCCATGTTGTGCGCAACGATATCGAACTCCCGTGTCAGGGCGTTCAGGCTGGCGCTGATTTGGGCTCCGATGTCCGTCACGTCAGATTCCCCAAGTTATGCCCATTCTCCGTTTGCGGCCGAAACGGGGGAAGACAGACCCGCCGCCGGAATCACACCGGGCCCTTCGGTCTCCTCCTGCCGCGAGGAGATCTCGGCCGTAATGTACGCAAGTTCGTCCACCTCCGCGTCGGTCAACCCGGTCAGTTCCACCGCGATCGACATTCCGCTGTCGGTGCTGCGACCGTGTCTGACCTTGCCGATCGCCGCGATGGTGCCCCACCCACCGGGCACTCTGGGTGCCATGCCGGGATCGAGCGTAAACACCACGAGAACCCGATCTCCGGGATGCACCTGAATCGGGGCGTCGAGCAGCAATCCAGGACCCGCCAATTCAGTCACGCGACCTTCCGTGAAGGTCGGGGTCTCGCTCTCCAGGCGGTTGCCGGCCGCCCCCAAGACCGTCTTGATCCCATCGGAGCTCATGTCCACCCGGCAGACGCGTCCCTGTCGAAACGGCAAATACGCGATCAACGCGTGACCTCGAACCGACACACGAGGGAAGCGCCGGCGATTCGTCGACTGCACGGTGTCGCTATGGTTCAAAATCAGTTTACGTCCGTCGCATCGCACCGTCGACGTATCGAATTCCCAGGCGGACAGGCCGCTGTAATATCTCGCCCGCCAGGAGTCCCCGGGTTTGCTGACAAGAGGTTCCTTCAACATGATGGCGAATTCGATCTCATCGTTTCTCATCACGTCGCCCCGGACGACCCCTTCTTCAGGCGAACCGTTGCGGACCAGTTCCACGGACCGGCCGATCGGGATGTCCCGACTGCTGGCCTGGCCCAAACCTACGATCCCACCGACGGGCGAGGCGATCTGGAACCCCAGTTTTTCTCTCAAACGACCAATTTCCGCCCGCAAGTGTTCGTTCTCGTCGGGCGTACGAGTCCGCATGCATTCGGAAATCAGCTTCAAGGCGCCGCGATCGAACGCATCGACCGCGGTGAACACGTCCTGCGTCCGCCGCAGACCGCTTCGCATCACGATCGCCAGCAGAATCTGCCGATCGCGGGCTCCCAACCCCCGTCGCATTGCGTTCTCCGCGAAGACCTCGCGGGTCTGGGCGCGCCGTTGCGCCCGCCGCGTATAGCTGACCCAGATCAGCAACACCACGAGCACCACCAGCAGAATCCCCGCCAGAACGGTGAAGCTGTCGTTGTAGGAGCGGTCGGTGTTCAACCGACGCGCCGCTTCCCATCGCTCCAGGGGCGATAGCGTCAACATGATGTTCTCGATCCACAGCATAGGTTCCCCCAACCACACGCGGCAGCCCCTGGATTTCAGGGACTTCAGATTCGCTGGTCCTCGGTTCTCGTGATCCGCAGAAATCCCTTTCCGACTTACCGAATCAGACTTGTCAACTCGCGAAGGATGTCATTGGCCACGCGGATGGTGCGAGCATTCGCCTGAAAGCCGTTCTGGGCCTCGATCAAGCTGACGAATTCCGTGGCCACATCGGCGTTCGACTTCTCCAGAGCACTGCCATGGATGGAGCCGGCACCGCTGCTGCCGGCCTGGGTCAACACCGCCCCGCCGCTGTTGGCCGAAGGGGCAAAGTACCCATTTCCGGCGCTCTGAAGACCCGCAGGGTTGCGGAACAAGGCCACCGCCAAGGTCGCCAAGTCCTTCTTGACACCATTGGTGAAAGCTCCGATCAACACGCCGTCGCCGCTGACCGAGACCGCCGACAGACTTCCCGCCTCGTACCCGTTTTGTTCTCTGGCCACTGCGGTGGAGTTGCCCGCGAACTGGGTGAGCCCGTCGAACGAACCGAGGGTCCCCAGTTTCAATGAGATGGTCTGGGTGTGTGACGGATCGTGTGTGAAAGAAATAACGAACTGAGGCACTTCGGTGCTCGGAAGCCCCATAAACGCGCCGCTTTGGGGATCGAACGTCAAGCCATGAACACGTCGATTCTCGGGACTGAGTTCCAGAACATTGCCCGTGATGGAAGTCAGAATCAGGTCCCAGGTGTTGATGGTGTCGGTCCGCACGAGGGTTGCCGACAAAACATGCTTGGCACCCTGCGTGTCGTATATCGCGATGTTCATGGTCTTGGATTCATTGCCCCCAACAGTGGTCATCTCGAAATAGGGGGGAGTCTGCAACGAACCGCTGCCTGAATACGACATCGAAAGATCGGTTCTACTGTATCCCGCTTCGTTATCGGTGATTATGATCTTGCCGTTGGTTAAAGACGCGGTGGCGTCGGTCAATACATTGTTGTTGAGGTGATCGATCAGGTCCCCCAGAGTCGTGGTTCCCGTGACCGTGAACGTCAGACCGGTGCTCAGAGGGGTTCCGTCCTTGTTATAGCCGGAGAAGGTCAGCGTGCCTGTCTGACCGCCGCCCAACTGGCCGCCGGCGCCCGAGCCTCCGCTGAACTGAACGAGCTGATCGATCTCCGTAGTCGCCAAAGCTTCGATCCCGTCGGCGGTCTTGTAGGTAAGACTGGAGGAAAGCACCTGCGCCTTCGCGACGCCCACGGCGTCGGCACTAAGGTTGCCGGTGAACGCGATCTCGCTGGTGGCCTTGGCCGGCAAGGCGACGTCGTACGGAATCCGAATGCTGCTGTCGCCTGTGATCTGGAACCCCTCGAGTTCACCGGTCAAACCGATCCGCTGCACACGATAGCCGGTGGCCGGGTCGACCAGGTGACCGTTTTCGTCCACCCCGAAAGCACCGGCTCGCGTGTAGAGCTGTTGATCGCCGTTGCTGACCACGAAATAGCCCTCTCCTTCGATCGCCACGTCCAGCGGATTCCCTGTGTTGACGATGCTGCCTTGGGTCATATTCGGGGTAATCGCGGCGATTCCGACGCCGCTGCCCATCTGCTGCGGATTCGTTCCGCCGACCTGCGAGGTCGGCTGAGAAGCCTGGGAAAGAGTCTGGCTCAGCAGTTCCGCGAATCCGATCCGACTGGACTTGAATGCGGTCGTATTCACATTCGCAATGTTGTTGCCGGCGACGTCCAACATCTGTTGATGGGCCTGCAACCCGGTCACGCCTGAGGACAACGCGTAAGACATGTAGGTCTTCTCCTAATTCTTGGAAATGCGGATGTGCCATCAGTCGCGAATCGACACGACATCCGACAAATTGACGTTCGCACCGTTGACCGTCAGGACGATCTCCCCCGCATCGCCCACGGCAACCTCCTCCACCTTTCCGGTTCGGGTTTCGGCCTGACCGACCTCGTTGAAACTCTCAAACGAAATCTCCCGACCGACCAGCGAACTGGCATAACTGCGTTGGACGGAATCGAGTACCTTGCCGAACGAACGATTCAGGCTTTCCATCTGCTGAAGCTGGGAAAACTGCGCCAGTTGCGCCGTCATATCCTTATTGTCCATCGGTTCCAGGGGATTTTGATTCTGCAGTTGGGTCACCAGCAGCTTCATATAATCCATCTGGATGTCACTGGCGGTACTCGCGGTCCCTGTCACAACCATCGTTTGACGCTCCTTCTAGAAGTAGGCACACTGGGGCGCGCCGCCGGATCAAACCTGCGGCGTCCGACGGAAAAACCAGAGCAATGAGTGTGCCAGCCATGAGATTTCCTTGAGAAAGTTCCGACAGAATCCGCCCCGATCAAGCCGGCGAACCTGATCGAACGACTTTCTGACGATTTTCGAAGAGCGGCGTAAAAAAAGCCGCCGGCGCAAGCGTCAGGAAGATTCTTCCTCCTTCTGGAAAAATTTGCCACGCGTCGCGAGAATGTTGGCATCCGACTCACGCCTGCCTCGTGACAATTGTGCGTCCCATAAGAAGACGGACCCGCTTCCTGTTCATATCAACCGCACCGCATCCCGGTCCGACCCGTCTTTTCGGACCGTCCCATAAAAGAACTTCCTGATGTCACTGACCCGCTTCAAAACCAGCGAGTGACGCACATGGCGTCCAATAAAAATTAAAGATGTCACGAACCACCAGTCGATCAGGGGGGTGTCTCCATGAAGGTGACAAAACAATCATCGGTGAGCCAAAGAAGTCAGACCCTCGGGTAGATATGAGTCATCTGAAAAGAATCGTCGTCGTCAGCAAGAACTCTCAGATTCATGCCGTCGCCCAGGAGTTGGCCCAGGAGGTGTTCGCGGCCGACGATTTGGCAGAGGCGGCCGACATCCTCGCGACGGTGTCCGCAAACCTGGTGGTGTTCGAGGGCGCATTTGCGCCCGTCCATTTACAAAACTGCCTGACGGCAACATTACAGGACCCTCGTGCGGTTCCGACCGCAATCGTGATTCCTGCGAGCGACAGTCCCTTCAGCGAGGAACAGTATCGGCAAGCGGGTTTGCTCGTCTGCCATCGAGGGCAGAACGAGTTGGCGAGACTGCGGGAGATTACAGCAACCGTACAAGAGTCCCCCGCAAAACAGTCCTGCGAACCCAACGACTCGGAGTTCTTTCTTGACGAGACGGCCGCCTCGGTGGCGATGGCCGGCCGAAGCCCCGCCATCGCCCAGACGCTCCGGATGATCAAACTCGTCGCCGCCAGCCGGTGCAATCCCATCCTGATCGTTGGCGACACCGGCACGGGGAAAGAAGTCGCCGCCCGCGCGGTGCACACCCTTCGCCATCGGGAAGAGCCGTTCGTCGCGGTCAATTGCGCAGCATTGACCGCCACCCTGCTGGAAAGCGAACTGTTCGGACACGTCAAAGGCTCGTTCACCAGCGCCGACCGCGACAAGACCGGGCTACTCGAAACCGCGGGCACCGGGACGATCTTCCTCGACGAAATCAGTGAGATGCCCTTGGAGCTGCAGGCCAAACTTCTGCGGATTCTGCAGGAACGATCGTTCCGCAAGGTCGGGGGCGTCAAGGACATCGAGTGTAAAGCTACAATCATCGCATCCAGCAACCGCGACCTTAAAAAGGAAGTACGAGAGAAGCGGTTCCGCGAGGATCTCTATTACCGCTTGAACATCTGCCCGATCATGATGGCGCCCCTGCGGTCGCCGGCACGGCGAGAAGACATTCCGCTACTGGCTCGGCACTTCCTGAAGACCTCGATCATTTGCTCGCATCGACCGACTCCGGTCTCTTCCATCACAAAACTTGCCCTTGAGGCCTTGTCCCGGCACGACTGGCCGGGTAACGTGCGAGAGCTTCGAAATGTCATCGAGCGAGCTATCCTGTTCGAAACCACGGACAAAATCGGCCTTTCCAGTATTGTCATCGACCCCATTGACGGGGAACCTCGCCCCGGCCGGAGCGAAGAGGGACGCATGAAAGACTTCTCGCTCGAAAAGGCCGAACGCGAACTGATCGCCCGCGCGCTGCACGAGACCGGTTGGCAGAAGACGCAGGCTGCAGCCCTGCTGGGGATCACACGCGCCACCTTATATGCCAAGGTCAAACAGTACAACCTGCAGAAAGACAAACCCAGCATCGAGGAATTCTCTCTGGCCGCTTCCGAGCCGATCAAGACTCTGTCTTCTTCCCCATGCTGAAAAAACTTCCGGGTTCCCCATCACCCGCAAACCTCAAAACGGCCGAGGGCACCCTGTTGTTTTCTTCAGCCGATGAATCCCACTGGGGGTTGTCCGCGCGGATTTGAGATTCGCCAATCGAGACCACCCCTTGTCAGAAAATCCGCCGGTCCGTATAGAAACCTGACACCGTCGCGTCGCCCCCCCTCGAAAGCCCCCATCCCGTCCGAAGCTTCCATAGCCACAAACCTCGCGGTGGCCGACGCAGCGCAGAACCCCCGGCCGATTTGGCACAGTTGTTGCTCCGTAAGAATGTCATTCGCGCGCATCGTACGCCGCCGGCATCCGGACCTGTGTCAGGATGTCCCAGGAAAACCTGGAAAACCTGTGCCAAAACATAATGTTCCGAAGAAAGAAACAAGCGAACCGCGGAGAACTGGGCCAAACGCACATGCCGCCCGATGGGGACCTCTTTGGCGTGCCGATGGCCGAACAGCCGGCGTACGACGACCTCTTCTCGTCGCCGGTCGGCTTCGCCTCGGAACCCGCCCCCCCCGTTCCGGCGGCGCCCAGGCCTATCCCCTTTCGCAGGGCGCACCCCTCTGTGCATTTGAATCGACTCTCAAATATTCAGAAGCTCCTGGGGTTGGCCATTCTGGTCACGGTAGCCGGTCTGGTTTACGCACTGGCGGCACGTCTTACGCACCACGACGATGCAGGCCGGACCTCCCAGTCACAACAGAGAGCAGAACTGCCCGCGATCCTCGGTGCGCCGTCGCTTCCGACGAGCGCGCCGCAATCAATCCCCCAGAGCACCTGGGATTCCAGACGCGAAACGCCCCGGCTAGGAACGTTGTCACCCGCTCAATCCGAACCGGCGGACCTTATCGAATCGAGCATTCCCAGCCCTGAGCCGTTGTCGCTGCAACTGGCCGCCAGGCTTTATCAGAACCGCCAGTACGAACACGCGTTCGTTGCTTTCGACAAACTCCACCGACGTCTCGCCAGTACGAATGAGAACCAGCCGCTTCGCGACTTTCTCCTTCTACGCATGGCTTTGTGCAGCAGCAAGAGCGGGGATATCGCCCAAGCTGACAACTTGTTTCGAACGGTGTCTCTGAGCCGCCTGCCGATCCTCCGAGCACTGGCCCGCTACTATCAGAGCACGATGCTGATCGAGCGGAAACGATATCTGGAAGCGGCCGGTCGAGCCTATCAAACGATCGGCCTGATCGGGGTGGCGGAGATCGACGAAAAATGGGTGCAGGCCGTCCAGCAGCAGTGTTGGTTCCTGGTCTGCGAGGCGGTGTCCCGTAATCTCCTGTCGCTCAGCGACGCCGACACGGGGTTGCCGTCGGATTTGTGGGGTCGCCATCCGGACATCGATCCTTTCGTCGACATGGACGAGGCGCAGTTGCGGGTCTTTCTCGCTTCCGGGTCCGAGAAACTCGACGAAGCAGCACTGAGCCCGCAGATCCGCCCCGCTGTCGGCAACAGCGCGACAGGTCGCTGGGTGGTCGTCTGCAACGGGGCATCGATCGAAGAACTGCTGTCGCGGTTTGCCTCCAACGCCGGATTGAACGTGCGATGGATGGACAACGGCAAAGCCAGTCCGGCCGAAGAGAATGTGAGGAAAAGACCCGTCTATCTGTATCTGTCCGCGGCCACGGCGCAACAGGCGGTCTCGGTGGCCGCCGGCAGCGTCGGTCTGGTCGCACGGTTCGACGACAAAAGCAACAACATCGACGTGATCGACCCGACGACCTACTCTTCTCTCTCCGACCACACCCGACTGTTGACCGAGGAGTCCATCTCCCTGTGGCAGCGGTTTCTCCTGACTGCCGAAACCGATCAGCGGGCCCCCAACGGACACTTTGCCCTCGGCTTGCTCCAGACCCTGCAGGGACAGCTCGACGAGGCCATCGGCGAGTTCAAACTGGTCGCAAACCGGTTTCCCAAACATGGCTTGGCCCCGCGATCTCTACTGGAGTCGGGCAAACTGAAGGTGCGGCTCCGCGACTATGTCGGGGCCCACGCAGACCTCAAACAGCTCGTGGAAGTGTACCCGGGAACAGACTTGGCGGACACAGCGTATCTGCATCTGGCCGATGCGACCATGAAGGCCGGGAAATTCGAGGAGGCGGGGGGCTTGTATCAGAGAGTGTACAACCTCGGCCTCTCGATCGAATCCCAGACCGTTTCATCGTTGGGCGCCGGTCGCTGCGCATACGAGGTGGGGGACTTCGAGCGGACGGCTCAATGGCTCAATCGTTATATCTCGCTCGTGCGGGACCAGAGTCAGCCGGAATTCCATGCTGCTTGCCTTCTGCTGGGCAAAGCGTATCTGGCCTTGCACAAACCGCAGCAGGCTCATGTCGCACTGAAGCTGGCACTCAAGGGCGATTTGTCCCGTCAACAATATGTGGAAACCGTGGGCGTGCTCGTCCGAGCATACATCGAGCAAAACCAACTCGTGGAAGCCCTTCACATGCTTGAAACCACCAATGGATGGCAACTGTCCCAGCAGGAAAGCATCGAGTTGCTTCTGCTACGGTCCCAGGTGCTTCGCTTGATCGGATTGACGGATAAAGCGGCCTCCCTTCTGCAGGAAAAAGGACAGTTCCTTCCGAATCCGGACCTCAAAGCCCGCGTCGCATTGGAGCTGGCCGCATGCCAAATCAGCAATGGCGACCTTGAATCGGCCCGTAAGACCCTCAGCGATGCGTTCGCTATGGCCGAGCCAGGGCCGCAGGCCCAGCAGATCGGTCGGGAATTGGCCCGCACGTGCCTGCGTCTGGGACAGGTCGGCCAGGCGATCTCCGTGTGTTCGCAACTGCTGGAGCGAGGAACGGTCGCAGACAGGCCCCCTGTTCTGGATCTGCTGGCGGAGGCTTACCGCAAACAAGGACAGTACGACCGTGCGATGGCGGTCATGCTGAACCAGTACGACAATGCGACGGACCCCAATTTCGTACAGAAATCACCGGGTGTGAATCTCGCCCCGTGAGGACAACTCAGGAAAATGAAAAAGGATTCAATAACCATGAAAACAACCCTTTGGAATTCGCCCCCGGCAAGAACATGCGTGATCTTGTCTGCGCTCCTCTGTGTCAAGGCTCTCGCGGCCGCCAACGCCGGTCAACCTCGCGTAACCGCCCGCAGTCAGACGCCCGCCTATGCGGAGGGCGGGCTCACCGATCCCTGCGCCGTCGGCCCAAGGGGGCCGGGAGGAACTGTGCCTTCCGAAACATCGAACACGCCGATCCCTCTGGCCAAGCTGCTCGACCGCACGCGAAATCAGGCCAAGGCCTTGGAGAACGCCGGACCGATCCGCCGCGGGGAAATCACCTCTCGCGAGAACACCGATTCGAAGAGTTCGCTCTTCCAGGAACTCTGGTCGAGTCGAATCGCCATGCCGGAGACGACTCAGGACGTCGAAGAGAGTTTGGCTCTCAAGCGTCTGATCCACCAAGTCCGATCCGTAAAATTCGCCAGCAAAGACGCGGGGCCGGCATTCAAGGTCCCCGACGAATCTCCGTCCAAGCCACCATCGCCGGAAATCGGCCCGAGCCCGGTCCCAGCGAAACCAACCGCTTCCGCAACGGTGGCGGCCGGGTCGTCGGCATCCCCATCCAACAAAACTCAGAAGACGTTGGATCTGCTCCAGCAAAATCCCAACCAAGTTCGGGATCCGCTGGAGATGGCGGAGTTGCTGTTCCTGAGCGGACGCCCTGTGGAAGCGGCGCCGTTCTACGCCAAGGCGCTCGATCGGATCAATCGAATCGATCCTTCCTACGATGCCGACCGCGCCTGGATCCTCTTTCAGCTCGGTAACTGCCTCCGAGAAACCGATGCAAACAAGGCCCAAGAAACGTACATGAAGCTTGTCTCCGAGTACCCCCAGTCGCCTTGGACCGAGTTGGCGAAAGCCCATGGGCGATTGATTACTTGGTATCAGAAGAGCCGGTCCGGACCGGTCGCCGCCACGCCTCAGTTGTAGGACCGAGAACAACAGACTATGAATCAACGAGCTATACAGTCATCCTCAATTCCTCATTACGGCGCCTCTGTCCTGATCGTGGACGACGAACCACAGACCATCCGGCTCATGCTGGAGGTCCTCGCGCGCAAAGGTATCAGCGCCAAGCTGGCCGGCGGACGCAAAGCGGCGATGGACGCTTTGGACCGCGCCCCGTGCGATCTGGCGTTTTTGAGCGAACAGATTACCGGTGTCAAAGGCCCGTCGGGTGGCTTTGAATTGCTCGCCGCCATGCGATCGGTCGCTCCCGAGATGCCCGTGGTCATGATGTCCGGGCGTTCGGCAGAACCGTCGCAAACGCGCGACCTGTACTGGGGGACGCAGGCAGCCGTCCGGGCCATCCAAGCCGGTTGTCGGAATTTCTTGCTCAAACCCCTGAATCCTCAGGCCCTTGAAGAAATTCTCGACACCTTGCTGCCGAATCGGCGGGTGGCGACCGCGGCGTCGGCCCAGGAAGGCGACCACTGCTTGTACCAAATCGTCGGTAAAAGTCCTCGAATGCTTCAGACTATCGCCTTGGCCGAGAGGATCGCTCCGACCTCGGTTCCGGCGCTGATCACCGGCGAAAGTGGGACAGGCAAGGAATTGATCTCTCTGCTGATCCACCACAGAAGTCGACGAGCGATGGGACCTTTTGTGCGGGTCAACTGCGCCGCCTTGAGCGACAGCCTTCTGGAAAGCGAACTGTTCGGACACGAGAAAGGGGCGTTCACCGGCGCCTACACCCAGCGCAAGGGCCGATTCGAAATGGCCCACGGCGGTACCCTGTTGCTTGACGAAATCACGGAAACTCCTCCCACGTTCCAGGCCAAGCTGCTCCGCATCATCGAACAACAGGAGTTCGAACGGGTCGGCGGCAACGACAACATCAAAGTGAACGTGCGAATCATCAGTACGACAAACCGGGATCTGCTTCACGAAGTGCAGATGGGCCGGTTTCGTCCGGACTTGTACTATCGTCTCAGCGCCGCACGCATCGTGGCGGCCCCGCTCCGGGAACGGCTGGAGGACCTGCCCGAACTGACCTGGCATTTCGTCAATCTCTATGCCAAGGAGACAGAGCGGAGAATCGAATCGCTCGACCCGACGATGATGGAAATCTTCTCCCGATATCACTGGCCGGGCAACGTCAGGCAGTTGCGCAACGTCGTGCTGACCTCGCTGATCCTGGGCTCCGGTCCGGTCCTGTCTCTGGCAGACGTCAGCTGGCTGTTCGACGAGTTGCAGCCGCTGACGGAATCGCGGCAGCTCTCCTCCACGCAAAATGTGACGATCGGGCAAGAAGCCAAATCCAAATTCGTTTCGCCTGCCATACGGCCCGTTTCGTCGGCCGAGGAGTCGACCGGGTTGGGAGGTATCCCGCTGGACGAGATTGAGCGTCGGGCGATTCTCGACACGTTGCGACAAACCTCCGGTAACCAGACCCGGGCGGCCAAAGTCCTTGGCATCAGCGATCGCACCTTGCGAGAAAAGATACGTCGATACCGTCAACAGGAGTCCATGGAGAGCCAGGAGGTCGTCGGTCGCATCCGACGTCCCCTGCTGCCGGTATCGTAAGGCGAAACCGTGAGAGTAAACCAATCGAAAACGAAGGATTCCAGAGATGGCAGAACCAGGGAAGGCTGAAAAAACCCAACAAAAAACGGAGGGACCGCTTTCCGAAAAGAAGGGTTTGGCGGCCAAAGTCATGCCGTTGTTGATCGTGGGCGGCACGGTCGTCGTCTTCGCCACTGCGGGTTTCATCGTGGGCCGCTTGTTCGGCACCCGCGGGCGGGTTCAGACCGCCTCTGCCGCACCCGTGGGGGAGCCCGAACCTACGATCAAAAACAGCAAATCAAAAGACCCCAAAACCGACAACTGGTTCTATGAGCTTGAACCGGTTGTGGCCAACCTCAACGATCCAGGCGTCACGCGATATGTCCGCATCACCCTGACCCTGGAAATCACCGGGGCCTGGGCCGAACCGGAGGCCAAACCCGTCCTCGATCAGAAAAAACCTCTTCTCAAGCACTGGTTGACCCTTTACCTGTCCAATCAGACGATCGAGGACACCCGAGGTAAAACGAACCTGCTCCGCATGCAATCCAACATCAGCGATATCTTCAATCAGGGCCTGTTTCCAAATGCACAGCCGCGCATCATGAACATCCTGTTCAAGGAATTCGCGATTCAGTGATGCATCCGTCGATCGACCATCTCGGCAAAACCCGGATTGGCCAGCTCCTGGCGGCCGTGGGATCGGTCCCCGTCCAGGAGACGCCCGCCAGAGGGGATCTGAAACCCTATGATTGGCGGGATCCGCACTATCTGAATTCTGATCAGCTGAACCGGCTGGCTGCGATCATGAGCCAGGTGGCCGCCCGACTGGGAGACGTATTCACACGGTTCTTCAGCCGGGATTTCGACGTTGCTCCGACCGCGGTTACGCAACTGTTCGGAGCCGACCTACACCGTGGTTTCGACGTGAACGACAGTTATTGCCAGGCATTCGGCCCGGAGAAAGAGCCGCCTTGCGGTTTCTTCGCAGCTTCGTCCCAGACCACCCTCGGCTGGGTCTCCAGACTGCTGGGCGACACCGACTCGGCAAGCAATCCCAACCGGTCACTGTCGTCTCTCGAGGAGTCCCTGCTGTCGGATCTGGTCGCGGCGGTGGTGGAAGTCTTTCTCGCCTCGCTGAGACCACAGGAAATCCTTACAAGTACCGGTCGCCTGAGCAAGGGAGCCCCCGCGATCCAATTCGAACCGACGCAGGAGATCTGCCGAATCACGTTCCAAGCCAGGGAGAACGAAAAAAACGACCCCTCCAATCTCACCTTTGTGCTCGCGTGTGACAGGCTGGCGGCCTTGGTGGGCAAAACACCGCCCACGCCCCAGCAGGCCACCGCTAAGGAACTCTCACAGGCTTTGATGGAGCATCTCCAGCAGATGGCCGTCACCGTGACGGCCAGGCTGGCCACGATTCAGATCGGATTCCAGGAGATCCTGGACCTCGCCCCTGGCGACATCCTGCTCCTGGACAAATCGATTCATGATTTGGTGGAGTTGACGATTGAAGGCCGGCCTGTCTTCCAGGGCCGGCCCGCCCAGTCGGACGGTCACTATGCGATCGTGCTCAAGGACTCTCCGACAGGACAGACAGCCGAACCCTCCGGACCGAAAACCTCTGGCGAACCCAAGAAAGGATAAAGCAGCCATGCCCGACACTGCAACTGCAGAAAACCCGGTCCAACAGGATCAAAACCGGACGCCGCCGCAGGCTGAAGGCAAGACGGTGGTCCAAACCGCCGAATTCCCCGAAGCCCCGCAAGGGGCCATGGGAACCGGCACCGGCCAGTTGGATATCCTGCTGGACATGGACATCCCGATCACGGTGGTGCTCGGATCGACTCAAATCCCGGTTCGACGGCTCTTGCAGCTCGGTCCGGGGTCGGTTCTCCAGCTCGCAAAGCCCATTGAGGCGCCGGCAGACCTGTTCCTCAAGGATTCCAAGTTTGCAGAAGCCGATGTGGTGGTGGTGGAAGATCGTTTCGCGGTGCGAATCCGCCAGATCGTGGGCGCAGCGCCCGCGACGGAGGCCCGAGGATGAGAAAACATAGTGTCCTGCATATTCCAGGGAATCAATAATCATTGAATCTATGGCTTCAGACCCCTCCATTGCAGCAGGCTTGCCCGGCGGCGACGACAGTCTCCTGAACGTCCCATTCGCCTCGCACAGCAACACGATTCTGGCCTTGGGTCTGGTAGCGATCCTGGCCACTTTGATCGTCCCCTTGCCTACGATGCTGCTGGACCTTCTGCTGGCGTGCAGCATTTCCCTGGCTTTGGCGGTCCTCATCGTGACCCTGTCCTCGAAAGAAGCGTTGGAGTTGTCCACCTTCCCTTCGTTGCTGCTGTTCACGACGCTGTTTCGTCTGTCGTTGAACGTGGCCTCGACGCGACTGATTCTGTTGCAGGGCGACGCCGGCCAGATCATACAGACCTTCGGCGGATTCGTCGCCGGCGGCAGCCTCGTCGTCGGTCTGGTCATTTTCCTGATCCTGGTCATCATCCAGTTCATCGTCATCACCAAGGGCGCCGAACGCATCAGCGAAGTGTCCGCCCGGTTCACCCTGGACGCGATGCCCGGCAAACAGATGGCCATCGACGCGGACCTCAACGCCGGGATCATCACCGAGGCCCAAGCCAACGAGCGCCGGGCCAAGATCGTCAAAGAAAGTGAGTTTTACGGCGCCATGGACGGCGCCAGCAAGTTCATCCGCGGCGACGCCAAAGCCGGCTTGATCATCACCGCGATCAACCTTCTCGGCGGCATCGCCATGGGCTACTCCCGCGGCATGGGCGTCATGAACGCCATCCAGACCTACTCGATCCTGTCCATCGGCGACGGCCTGATCAGCCAGATCCCCTCGTTGATCATCTCGATCAGTTCGGGCTTTCTGGTGACCAAGATCTCCTCGAGCCACAGTGTGGGCCAGGACGTCTCGCGACAATTCCTCCGGACGGGTCAACCGCTGACGACCGCGGCTTTTATCATCGGGGCTATGGCCCTGGTCCCGGGGATGCCCAAGATCCAGTTCCTGCTCCTGGCCGCCGGCGCGGCGGCGATCGGCAAGG
This sequence comes from Phycisphaerae bacterium, assembly GCA_018055905.1. GTDB lineage: Bacteria > Planctomycetota > Phycisphaerae > Sedimentisphaerales > Anaerobacaceae > PLanc-01. Next base: position 16,141 of record JAGPGT010000002.1, on the reverse strand, counting down.
CCGCTTCCAAGCTGGAGAAAACCCCGGCCAAGACGGTCCCCGTCTCCCCCAACAAGAAAAAAACGGATAAAGAACCCGTCGAAGACCTGCTCGACATGGACCGCGTCTCCGTTCACGTCGGCGTGCGTCTGATCGGCATGGTCGACCCACGAAAGAGCAATACGATCTTCGACCGCATCGGGGCCCTGCGTCGGCAATTTGCCCAGCAAATGGGGATCGTGATCCCGCTGGTCCGCCTGCGGGACGATCTCAATCTCGAACCAAACGCCTACGAAATCCGACTTTGTGAAATCCCGGTGGCCAAAGGGTTTCTGGAACCCGATATGTTCCTGGCGATGGATTCCGGTACCGTACAGCAAAAGGTCGATGGGATCAAGACCACCGAGCCGGTGTACGGCCTGCCCGCTTTGTGGATCACCGCCGCCAAAAAGGAAGCGGCGGAACTGGCCGGATACACAGTGATCGACCCGGAATCAGTTTTCATCACCCATCTGTCCGAGACCCTCAGGCGACATGCCGATGAGTTGCTCACCCGTGAGGACGTGCAGGTTCTGATCGACCGACTCCGTAAGAATCAGCCCTCGCTGGTCGGCGAGGTCGTCGGCACCGAGGGCGAAATCTCTTCCGGGATCCTTCAGCGGGTGCTCCGGAATCTGTTACGCAGCGGGATTCCGATCCGGGAATTGACCGCCATCCTGGAAGCCTTGGCCGAGAACGCCTCCAAGACCAAGAATGTGAACGTGCTCACCGAGATGGTACGAAAGTCCCTGGCGCGGACGATCACCGAACAATACAAGGACGCCAAGGGAAAGGTCGCCGCCATCGCATTCGATCCGGTCTTCGAACACCAGTTGACCTCTTCGCTTCGCCAGGAAGGGGGTGAACTGGTTCTGGGCATCTCGGCCGAAACAGCCATCGACCTGAACCGCAAAGCGGCCGACGCGTGGAAATCGGCCATGGACCAGGGGCGGGATAAGGTGGTCCTGTTGTGTGACGCCCGCCTGCGGGCCCCCTTGGCCCAGATGCTGGCGCGCAGCCTGCCGATGCTCCCAGTGGTGGCGTACGACGAGATCGTGATGGGAACGGAGGTAACGCCCGTGGCGACGATTTCAGTGGCCGCGGATGAAATGACGATAAGGAGTGAATAAGGATGCTGCTGCCCAACCGAACCATTGCAGTCAGCACGGCCGTTTTCTGTTTCTTTGCCATAGGGATTATCGGCTCCGTCGGCGGTCTTTCGCCTTTCACCTGCTGCAAGCGGGCGCTCCTCGGCGCGGTAGTGGGGTATCTCACGGCGGGAACCGCCGGCAAGGCCGTCAATGCGATCCTGGTACAGGCCATGATCGCCGGTCAGGTCAATCAAAAGAAGAAGGAACAACCGGGTGACCGTCAGAACTGAAAACATGCCCGAAACCTGCGAACCGAATGCCGCTTCCAGGTTGGCGGAAGGCTTGACCGCCCGAAGTCGGGCGTTCGAGGCCCCCGACGGCGGCGACCACCTGCGCGCCGCAGCCGTGCGCGCCTACAACGGGAACAAACATCGCGGCATCAGTGACGAGGAGATCGTCCAACTGCTACCGATGGTCCGCAAGATCGCCCGCCGGGCGGTCAGCTATATCAAACCGCCTTTGTCGTTCGAAGACTTGGTCTCGGCCGGAACCGTCGGATTGCTTAAAGCCGCAAGGGATTTCGACTCCTCCCATCAGGTCGAGTTCAAGACCTACGCGTATATCCGAATCAAAGGAGCGGTGCTGGACGAGTTGCGGCGGGCTTCCCTGTTGCCTTCCGGGGTAAATCGCCAGATCAAGACCGTTCGAGAGCTATGCCGCCAGATCAGCGAACAGACCGGCAGCGCCCCGTCCGACGACGAATTGGCCCAGAAGATGGGCATCTCCGTCGAAGAAATCGAAGGGCTTTACGAAAGCGCCCGTGCCCAACACTTCGTCTCCATCGACACAATCGATCAGGAACAACCGGCTTTGGGAAATCTCCTGGCCTGCGCCGACACGCCCGCCCCCGACAGCCAGTTGGAGAGAGGCGAATTGATGGAGCAACTCACCAAAGCGATGCAGGAACTCGATGAGCGACGACTGCAAATCATCATTCTGTATTATCAGCAACATCTAACCATGAAACAAATCGCGGAGGTTCTCGAAATCACCGAATCGCGCGTCAGTCAATTACACGCCAGCGCGCTGTTCAGCCTGTCAACCCGATTGGAGCAGTGGAAAGATGACGGATAACGATTTCACCCTCATCAAACCGATGGAGACCGTCCACAACATCCAGGCCCTGACGCCGACTCAACAGCAGGAAGAACGCAAACGACGTCAAAAACGACCTCAGGGCTCGCCGGAAACCGGGGGGGAACCGCGAAAACAAACGATCCAGGATCCAGCCTCCGACGACCGGAACGGTCGGCATCAGATCGATTACTGTGCCTGACGGCTCCCGGAACCGCAGGACATCAAGACAGGAAAGACAACGGAATGCCCAAGAGCACACGACATGTCCTCAAGGCCGCCGAGGTGGTGGTCACCGACCCGCTTCGGCTGAGCATCGATTCCTCCGCCGCCACGGTCTCATGCGGGCGATCTCGCACCGTAGGAGAGGGCGCGACGGTGCGGCTGGTGGAAAACCATCCGGAATACGCTGTGATCGAAATCACCTGCCCGTGCGGAAGATCAACCCAGGTGCGATGTGACTACGCGGCCGCGAATCCGCCAACCGCTGTACTGGAGAAACAGATATGACCCGAACCGCCAAATCAATCACCGTGTTGCTTGCAGCCTTTGCCCTGGCGATCGCCGGTTGCACGACGACGCCGAGCCCGGCCGCCAGGCCGAGGACCCCCGCTGAAACCGAAGGGGCGGCCAAGCGGTTCCGCGACAGCCCGCTGGAAGGGCGCACAGCGGTCGAATCTGCCCTCGAACTGTCGGAGAAGTACGCCAAGCTCTCCGACCAAACCGTCACTCTCAAGCAGGAGAACCAGCGTCTGGCCAACGAAAACGAGAACCTCCGGCAGCAGGTCGCCAACCTGGACTCCAAGCTCAAACAGACCCAGAAAGAACTCAGCGAAGCCAACAATCTGTTGATCGAAATGCTCAATGAGCTCAATCACTGGAAGAGCAATATCCTGGGGTTCCGCGGCGAGATGCGGGACGCCGCCAAGGCACAGTTGGAAGCGTTGTTGAAGGTCCTGGAGATCCTCGGAGGTGAAGCTGAGGCCGGCGTCCTTCAGCAGCAGCACAGCGGGACACTCGATCCCGATGCAGGCGCCGCGGGGAGATCCGACGCGGCCGCAATGTTGCAAAGGAGTGAACCCAATGGATTGTAACAGCCGCTGTCGGCCCCGGGAAACTCCAGAACAGAGAGACGACAAGAGCGGACCAGTCGCGGTGCAGTTGTCGCGTCTGCCCGCTTTCGTGCCATCCTGCCTGTTATTTCTGGCGGCAACGCTGGGCCCCATCTGCGGATGCGAATCCGTCAATGACGACGGAATGGCGGGCGCCTATTTCCTGGACCCGAGCAAAGATCTCCGGGCCCTTGGGCGGGTGGCCCTGGTGGAATTGGACAACAGGTCGGCTTACCCCCCGATCTCCGAGGAGATTACCGAGGCCCTGTACCTGGAGATCCAGAAACAACAACTCTTCGGATTAACGGTCGTCCGCCAGAACGATCCGGCGTGGCGCAGCCTCCAGGAGAATCTCGATACTCTCCAAGCCATGCGGCAACTGGTCGTTCTGCGAGAAACTCTTCGCAGCAACGGCTTGCTCCTGGGCACGATCACGCAATATCAGCCCTATCCGCACATGGTGATCGGTCTTCGCCTCAAACTGCTGGACCTGACCGACGGACAGCTCATCTGGGCGACGGAGCAGGTTTGGGACAGCACGGACAGGGGCATCCAGAAACGAATCAGGAAATATTACAGCGGACAGTTGAAATTCAGCACCGCGCCGCTGAAGGAGGAATTGGTGGTCGTCAGTTCCCTCAATTTCTGTAAGTTTGTGGCGTATGAAGTGGCCGCCACGCTTCAACCTCCCCCCAAACGGTAGCAGACGTGCGTCCGAACAGAGGAATTATGGCACTTGTCAGTGTTGGTAGCATATTTTTCCCGACGATGGCCTCAAGATTCCCAGGAATGATGCGAAAACTATCTTAGTAGGGCCATGAAGGGATCAAAATATGATTGAGAACATCAAGAACAACCACGTCACACAGATGCTGGGGCTCAATACCCCCCCTCGCAACGACGCCGCAGGCCCATCGTCGGGCAACAACTCGTTGGACGCCACGCTTCAGGTCGACTTCGCTCACATGGTCAACCGGGCGATGCAGGCTGTGGAGACCGCCCCGAATGCGGTGGAGACAGCCAAAGAACTGCTGCAATCCGGACGCCTTATAACGCCCGAGAACATCCGATCCGCTGCAGAAGAAATCCTGACGTTCGGTATCTGATCCCCAGAAACCAGGAATTGCGCCGCGGGGCCCGCCAAGGATGGCGAAGAAGGCCCCGTTCTTTTTTGCGCCGAGAAGCCCCCAGGAACCAAAAGTCTCTCAAAATCAGACGTAACAATCGAGGAATGTGCCGACGGGCATACGCCCCAAGTCGGGCCGGGAGGAACCATGTGAAAGGCCCGAGGTGGCATCGCCATACCCGCGAACACGAACGCAAACGCGAATTGGTTCGTACGAATCGACAACAGGAGATCGTTCCGAACCCACCCTGCGTATCCCCCCACCCAGAGGCAACAGACCACACTCAACAGGTTGGCAACTCATCCGACTCAACATCGTTCTGTTCCACCTGTTATTATCCTATCAGATCCCACCGACGAGTTCAAGCGGGGCACAACCTCTGCGCTGTCGTCAAACGGGGTTCCGTCGTTTCTGCGTTTATAAAACCCGTATTATCAGACTCGCAATCCCTTGCTCCGAAAAAAAAAGCAACGCCCTTTAATCTCCCTTGCCCTCGGAGCCGATGAAGAAAATGGAGAACGTACAGACAACAAACGCAACAAGCAACACCCATGCATATCATTCTTCACTGTCCGCGGTGCAGTTGCCGCTGGTGGCTCGATGCCGAGGCGGCGGATCGTCGTCTACGCTGTCGCAAATGCGGGTTGCTGGTAAAGGTACCCCGACTCGATGAACTGCCTAAGGCCACGAACATCCTGAAGGACGCCCGAAACAAAGTCTACGTGGACGACAACGGACGAACCTACGGCTGATCCCCTGGCGACATCAGCCGATCTCCCGTTGGATACCTCCCCCGGAGAATCCCCCGATTGTCATATACCCTCGTCCGACGGCTCCTCATCCGACCCCTCACGCTCTTTCTCGGTTTCTCCGCCGGCGCCAGGACCCACCAGTCGGTCAGACCGATGATCGGATTGCCTCCCTCCTCGACCTGCCGCTTCACGGAATGACCACCCTCGACGGAGGTTCCGTGCCTCCGCAAACCAACGAACCCTCTGGCTCCCCCGTGGCATGCGTTCCATAAATAACGATCCCCGAAGAAATCCGACTTGCAACTCTCGCAGACGTGCTTGGGGAATCGGAACGAGCCCACCCCAGGCAGGCAAACGGAAAAACACGTTCGGCGTGCGATCTCAGGTTGACACACCCAAGAGAACGTACAATACTCGACCGCCGTGAAACGGTTCTCTATGCTTCGGTTGTTTCTTTCTGTCGCAGGTTGCCGGGGTGGAACCGTTGGGGATCTGAGCCTGACGATCGGGTCGTACGAACAGGGCTTGTGGTTCGATCAAGACCGCCGACAGTATCAGCCGAACGATATGGCAACTGGAGGGGTCAGGACGAATTCCCCGAACCGAACGGCGTTCGCGTTTATCTGCAACCGAGCACCACCTTGCGATGGACTCGATGGAACTGAAAGGAACAGCTTTGAGACCTAGGAAAATCGAGTTGGAGTTACCCGGGTGGGCGGACCCATTCCTGACCCGACTCGGTGACGTGTTCGATTCCGCCCAAGCACGGATGCGTCTGGCGATCGAGCTGGCCGATCGGAACGTTCAGCACCGCACAGGTGGCCCCTTCGGCGCGGCGATTTTCGAGATCCCCAGTGGGCGACTCCTCAGCGTTGGAATGAATCTCGTGGAGGTCTCCCACTGTTCGATGGCCCATGCGGAGATGGTCGCCATTGCGATTGCGCAACAGACGATCGGAAACTATGATCTGAGCGCAAACGGAGCTTGCCGCGAACTGGCGACGAGCGTGGAACCCTGTACGATGTGCCTCGGTGCGATTCCCTGGTCGGGCGTTCGACGAGTCCTCTGCGGCGCCAGAGGCGAGGACGCTTGCCAAATTGGATTCGACGAGGGGGCTAAGCCCGCCGACTGGGTGGGCGAACTGCGCAAGCGAGGGATCGAGGTCGTACAGGATGTGCTCCGCGACGAGGCAAAGACTGTGCTTCGACGCTATGCCGAAAGCGGCGGCAGGATTTACAACGCCAGCCTCGGCGCATAGTTTACTTCAACGGCCAGGCGGAATGGAGCGGAGGGTTTTGCGGTTCAACCGGGGCGTTCGGATCCGCTTTCGCCGGCTTGGGAATGACCACGGGCACGATGCCCAGGTGCTTCTCGATGCGAGCCAGACGTTGGTCGATCTGTATCAGTTTGGCGTCCAACGCGGTGGCCTTGGCATCATAGGTATCGACCTTGGTGGCAAGCATCTTCAGATCGGCCGCGAGACCTGCGAAACTTTGCTCCATGAGATCCATGTGTCGCTCCATGAGCCGTTCATACGCGCCGATCGCGCGGGCCGCGTCCGACTGGGTGGCCGGCACGCTGTAAACCTGCGCCTCGATTTCATAACCCTTGCGCTCCCGGCCGGTCGAACTCGACAGACTCAGAACGATCACGCCGGCGACAATCGCCGCACCGATACGATAGGTTTCACGATCTTGTGCCATCTGAACACCTCTGCCTTTCCCGGGTGTGTCTGTGGCGGAGCCGCCGAAGACACGCCCTGACGGTATTATCGGCAGACGCATGACAGGGATTTAGACAAGTTCTCGGACCTGAAGGACAATCCGCACCGGTTCACTCGATGTCGGTCGCCGGCACGATGGGTTCCCATTGGATTCGGGCCGCGCCGAGGATCGTCCCGGTGGCGTACGCCATATCCACGAGCGAAATCTGGTAGTCGGCCAAGGCGCGGATCTCGGACGTCTGGGCGTTGGCGAAGTTGAACTGGGCGTCGAGCACGTCGGTGCTCGTGCTCATCCCGACTTCAAACTCCCGTTTCTCCGCCTCGTACAAACGTGCGTTGACGATCGTGTTCTGGCGAGCGGCCAGAATCCGTTGCCAGTTGGCCTCGACCTGGTCGATGGCGTTCAGGACCTCCACCTTGATAATCTCTTCGCGGTTGGCACGGCTGGCAAGCGTCTGGCGTTTCTGATAGATCGCTTGTCGCAACCGGCTTTTGGCGGCTTCGTTGCCGAGGGGAACGACCAATTGCAGGCCCAAACGATGATTCACGAAATCGCTGTTGGAGAGCATGTCGAACGATTCGCTTCGGGTTTCGCCGACCCCGTTGATGTTGTAGGTGTAATCAAGACTGGCCAGCGGAAGCGTCCGGTTACGAGCCAGCCGAACCGAATCTGTCTCCTGGAGAAGTTGCAATTGCAGCTCGAGCAGTTCCATGCGGGAATCCATCGCCTGGCGGAGCAATCGTGTCTGCTCCAGATCGTAATGGACCGGATCCGGCGAGGTGGTCGGAACGACGACCGTCGGTGTCTGCACATCCACACCAGGCTTGTTGATAACTCGCTTGAGTTCCCGCTCGCGGTCGCGCAGGGTGTTCTCGGCGACGATGATGGCTTCCAACTGTTGCGCCACGCCGGACTCGGCCCGAATCACCTCGACCTGGGGCCGCTGGCCGGCCTCGACCAAACGACGCGCTCGTTCGAGCTGGGCCAGCGAAAGTTCATATTGCTGCTGGCGCACTTCGAGCTCCCGCCTGGCGGCGTACAGTCGCCAATAAACGCGATCGATCGCGGCCAACACTGTAATGATGTCCAGTTTCGTGCGCGCACTGACAATATCTCGATTGTACGCGGCCAGACGAATGGCATATGTGTTGACCCACTGGCCCGCGTTCCGTAGCAAAGGTTGGCTGATGGAGACCGCCAGCGAATTCTGGTAAGAGGGATCAAAGGGTCTATCTGATTCGGCGTTCAGGTCCTTGGTCCGCGAGTCGGTCAGGTCAAACGTCACGGTGCCGCCGGTGCGTAACGGCACTCGGACCCCCGTGTCCACCTGGGTGTACTCGATCTGGGAAGTGCCGACCGCTGGAAGGAGAAGCCCATCCACCTGAACCGCTCTTCCCTGGGGCTGGTCTGATTTGGACAAATGGGCGTTCGCGAAGAACGACCATTCGAAGGCCGCCTCTTCTTCGCTGAGGCGAGCCGCGGCGATGCTCGGATTGATCAGGTTGGCCTTCAGTTGCAGGTTATTCTCCAGAGCCAGCGCTCGGCACTGTTCCAACGACAGCTCCAGCTTCTCCGGCGGCGCAATCGGTGTAGGCGGGAGCTGATTGGGATCGGTCGGATGAAGCTCCAACGGCTTGATCTGGCCGATCTTCTCGCGAATGCAAGCCTCCAGAGCCGGATCGTACGATACCGCAGGCCGATGACAACCGGACGCGATCCAGAGACAGGGAAACAGAAAAAGGCAACAACGACAACAAAGCGACAGGACAGGCTCCCCCCCGGCTTTTCTATCTTTACGTCTTTCCTTCTTACCTTTTCTATTCATGCCTGAGCGCCTCAATGGGATCCAACCGTGCGGCCTTGATAGCCGGAAACATACCGAAAAATACGCCGACCGAACCGGCGAAACCGAACGACAAGCCAATCGCCCAAAGCGGGATATAAGCCATGCTCAGGAAACTGGCATTGGGAATCTGCGCGATCAGGCTCGTGAGGCATTGCCCGATCCCGATGCCCATCAGTCCTCCAAACAGGCACAACACCACCGACTCGACCAGGAACTGCAGCAGGATCGCGGAAGGGCGGGCCCCCACGGCCTTGCGTAGACCGATCTCGCGGGTCCGTTCGGACACCGAAACCAACATGATGTTCATGATCCCGACGCCGCCGACCAGCAGAGAGATGCCCACCACCCCCCCGGCAATCGCGGTGATGGTCGCAGCCATTGTGTTGAAGTGCTTGAGGTACTCCTCAATGACGTCCATGCGGAACGTATCGGGATCATCCGGCTGCAATCGACGAGTCTGGCGGAGGAAAAACCTCAGCTCCGCCTGGGCTTCCTGGGACAATTCCGGCTTGCGACAGGCGGCGATGATGTACATCCAGGGGTCCCACAACCGCCAGGCGGTAGGGAACGGAATGAATACTTCTTTCGAATCCCCCATTTGGCCGAACATGCCCGACTCCACACGGGTCTCCACCACACCAACGATGCGATAGCTCCGTCGGTCGATGATGATCCGCTTGCCGATGCAGTCGAGATCCAGTCGCAGTTCGTCGCGTACCGCAGGCGTGATCAGACACACCTGCCATCCATTTTCCTCGTCCATCAGGGTGAAGGGCCGCCCCAGGATCACCGATCGATTCTCGATCTCATGCCAGGAGGGATTGATGCCGATGATCCTGGCGTTGTCGATGCTGTGAATGCCGTAGCTGACCTTCTTCGAGCGGTTGGTCACCATAGTGAAATTGCTGATCGAGGGACAACGTTCGAGGAGTCCGTCGAACTGCTCCGGGCGAAACCGAATCGCACGCCAGTTGAAATTCCGGAACCGGCCCTGTCGCGGCCAGTCCGGATTCACAAAGATCTTGTTCGTGCCCAACGTCTCGAAGTCCTTGAGCACCTTGGCCTTCAGACCCGTCAGCGACGCGATCACAGCGGTAACGGAGGCCACGCCGATGACGATGCCGATGGTCGTCAAAGCCGAACGGGTCTTGTTCGCCCAGATCTGCCCCAAGGCGAGCCGGACGCTCTGTATCAACAGAACGGCCAGGACCAAGGGCGCGGTCAGAAGACGAAGCATTCAAATCTCCTTCTCAGGCAAGTCAGGCCCGAGCGTCTGAATCTCTCCGAACGGAAAACTCGAAATCCGAAACTCGAACTTCGACTCCGCTTTGGCGGGAACCTCAACCCCTCCAAAGCACGAAACCCAACCGGCCCAAACGCTGGCGCCAACCGGAATGTTCGCTTTGGATTCTGGGATTCGATCATTCGCATCTGTTTAGGATGTCCAATTCTCTCATCTGCTTCAGAACGTTCCTGCGGCGACCAGACGATTGGCCCCCGTCAGTTCGTCCGCCACGATCCGGCCGTCGCGCATCCGCACAATCCGCTTGGCATGGCGCGCGATATCGTCCTCGTGGGTCACCATGATGATCGTCTGGCCCTCCTGATGCAACTGTTCGAAAAGGGCCATGATGTCCAGACTGGTGCGGGTGTCCAGATTGCCGGTCGGCTCGTCGGCCAACAGAATGCTGGGCCGGTTGACCAAGGCGCGGGCGATGGCCACCCGCTGCTTTTCCCCGCCGGAGAGCTGGTTGGGACGATGTTTCATCCGCTCGCTCAGGCCGACCTTTGCCAAAGCCTCCCTCGCCCGGCTCTTGCGATTCAGCCAGCTCTCGCCGCCGGCGTAGATCAACGGCAGTTCAACGTTCTTGATCGCGTTCAATCGCGGCAACAGCTCGAACGACTGGAAGACGAAGCCGATTTGGGCGTTGCGAACGCGGGCCAGACCCGCGGGACTTAAACGCGTCGTGTCGCGCCCGTCCAGTTCATAGGTGCCGCTGGTACAACGGTCCAGGCAGCCCAGAATGTTCATCAGCGTGCTCTTTCCGGAGCCTGAAGGGCCCATGATCGCCACATACTCGTTACGCCGCAACTCCAGGTCCACGCCCGCCAGAGCATGGATGTTCTCCACACCGACTTTGTACGTGCGGGTGACGCCGGTGAGCCGAATCACGACCTCATCGCGGTTGGTTGGCATCTTTGACGTCCCCGACGGTCTTCTTCTTCGCCTCTTCTTCGGCCTTGGCCTCTCGCTCGTCTTTGACCAGCTGGTCGTGTCTGAGTTTCTCCAGCTCCTTGTACGGCCCCACAATGACTTTGTCCCCCTCGGAAAGCCCCGACTGGATCACCGTGTGGGTCGTGTTGCTGGCACCGATTTTCACCAACGTGGCGACGGCCTTGCCGTCTCTGACGCGATAGACCACCGAAGTGTACGCTTTCTTCTTGTCCTCTTCGCTGAGCTTGTCGCGAAGCTCGACGGGCAGTTCGTCCACTTTGCGTCCCAGAACCGCCTGGCTGGGCAGGACCATCACATTCGTATGCGTTGCGACCTCGATGTCCACATCGGCGGTCATTCCCGTAAAGACGCGTTCGTTCGGATCGACCAGGAGTACCTCGGTTTCATAGTATCGCGAACCGTCGGTCCCGATCTTACGGCTCAGAGCAACCGTCTGGACGACGCCGGCAAAGACCTTGTCCGGCCAAGCCTGGATATTGACGCGGGCCTTCTGCCCGACTTTGAGCTTGCCGACGTCCGCTTCGTCGACCTGGGCCACGACGAGCATCTCCGAGAGATCGCCGACCTCCATAATCACCGTGCCGGGGTTGTTCATTGTACCGACGATGGCCATTTCGCCTACCTCGGCCTCGATCCGAGTGATCGTGCCGTCGATGGGCGAGGTGATCGTCGTATAACTCAGCGCCTCTTGGGCCTGCGCGATCCGGGCGTCCGCCGCCTCCAGGTTGTGTTCCAGCACCTTGAGATTCAATTCGCTGGATTGAAGCGTGTGCAAAGCCGACTCGTACTGCGACGTCAACTCATCGACCTTGAGTTTGACCTGGTCGAACTCCGCCTGGCTGATATCGTTCGAGGCCACCAAGCGCCCCTGTCGTTGGAGGGTGGTCTTGGCCTGTTCGAGCGAGGCAAGGATCCCCAACAGGCTGGCCTTTTGACTGGCGATTCGGGCCTTCTCGACCTCGATCCGGGCCGCCTCGGCATCTCGGCTGGCTTTGGCCGATCGCAAAGAACTCTCGAGGTCTCTGGAATCCAGCTGCACCAGAATCGATGGAGGAATCGGAGGATTGGCGTTCGGATCGCCCTTGGTCACCAAGGCCCCGGCCGGATGGGGTAGAGCCACGACGCGAGCCGAGACTTTGGCGCTGATTTCGACTTTCCGCTTGGGTTTGATCTCGCCCGGGGCGGTGACAAACTCGATCAGTTCGGCCCGCTGGACAGGCTCGACCCGAACGATCGTGGGCTTTTCGCCTCCGGATCGGCGTCGCATGACGACAAAACCTCCCGCCAGAACGACCACTGTGAGAGCAACGACAATGACAATCAAGATGCGAAGCTTTCCCACACCTACGCCTTTCTCAACCAACCAACGAATGGAGGACGGGGGCCCCGTCCGTCACAATTTTATAGACGCGGCAGACCGATATTCATTGCCATCGCAGACCAGGAAAAAACCGTTTTCTCCCGACCCGCCCGTTCCGCCGATCCGCCTTCAGACCAGTCGAAACCGCCACATGCTTTCTACACCCCCTCCGTCGCAATGCATACACTCTAACAGCCGGACCGGTACGCGTGAAGCGTGTCATCCACGCCAAACGACTGTGTCGGTCAGTATCTCATCGAATTGTTACCGCTTTGTTACCAGCTTGTCTTTTCTTGATGATCGGAAAGCTGGGAGCGATCGCGTTTTCGCAACGAGACCCTTGAGATGGATTCTGACTTGCGTTAGACTACTCCTGGACACTGGACGTGAAAAAAGTGAATGACACGTTAGGATAGGGGATTTGCGATGACAAACGAATCCATGCCAAGTCAGGGTGTTTCTCTGGGTCGCCGTAGTTTTCTGGGCCTGGGGGCTGCGGCTGTGGCCGCGACGGTCGGGACGGGTCGGGCTGCCCAGGGGGGCGCGTCGCCTGTCGTCACTCCGCCAGCGGGTAAGAAAATTCTGCTGGCCACCAAACTCAGCATGATCGCCAAGGAAGTCAATGGCAAGAAGTTGACGATTGCGGAGCGGCTGCGAATGGCGGGCGACGCCGGCTTCGACGGCGTAGATTTCGACGAAGCGGGGGGCTTCACCCCGGAGCAGGCCCGCGAGGCCGTCCGCGAATCGGGCGTTTTCGTCCACAACGCGATCAATCACGATCACTGGAACCAGCGACTCACAAGCGCCAAAGAAGAGGAACGCAACAAAGGCAGGACAAACATCGAGCATTGCCTCCGCCTCTCGCACGCGGCCGGCGGCAGCGGCGTGCTGATCGTAATTGGGCGGGGTAGTGATGGACCTGCGGAAGAAATTGAAGAGCGAGCCCGCCAGGAAATCAAGAAGATGCTCCCGTTGGCAGCTTCGTTGGGACAGATGATCCTGATTGAGAACGTCTGGAATCAGATGATGTACGACCACGACAAGGGACCGGAACAGACGCCGGAACGATTCATCCGGTTTGTGGACAGTTTCAACAGCCCCTGGGTCGGGATGTACTACGACGTCGGCAACCACTGGAAGTACGGCCAACCGGGCGACTGGATCCGCGCGTTCGGGCGTCGCTGTATCAAGATGGACGCCAAAGGCTTCAGCCGGGCCCAGAACAAATGGGCCGACATCACGGCCGAACCGGATGATCTGCCTTGGGCGGATGTCCGCAAAGCCCTCGACGAAATCAACTTCTCCGGTTGGGCCACCGCGGAAGTCAGCGGCGGCGATCTCAAGCGGCTCACCACCGTCCGTGAGCAGATGCAGAAGGCGTTTCTGGGATAAAAACAAATTCAAAGACGGCTTGGCGATGAAGCCCCAGGAGGACCACTGGGCAACGAGAATGTATTTGCCTCGACAGCGGCAGTTCCAATCGCCCTGCGATGGACTTGGACCCCTGCTCGTCGCAAGGTTCCAACCTCTCCAGACGCAGAAAGCCCCCTTGTGTAGAGTGTCAGCGATAAGGGGTACTTCGCACACCGCCATTCTTTCGTTCTATCGCGACTCCATCATTTCGATAAAGTCGTTGAAAAGGTAATTGGAGTCGTGTGGACCCGGCGAGGCCTCGGGGTGATACTGGACCGCAAACGCCTTGAGCTTCTCGCAGCACAGGCCTTCGAGCGTGTGGTCGTTGAGATTCATGTGCGTCAGCTCGACGTCCTTGCCCACCAGCGAATCGAGATCCACGCAGAAACCGTGGTTCTGGCTGGTGATCTCGATCTTGCCGGTGCGGAGGTTCTGGACCGGGTGATTCGCGCCGCGATGGCCGAATTTGAGTTTGTAGGTCGTGCCGCCGAGGGCCAAGCCGAGGATCTGGTGGCCCAGGCAGATGCCGAAAATCGGGACCTTGCCCAGGAGGGACCGGACCGTCTCGATCGCATAGGTGACCGCGGCGGGATCGCCCGGCCCATTGCTCAGAAAGACGCCGTCCGGCTTACGAGCCAGGATGTCCTTCGCAGTCGTCTGCGCAGGCACTGCGGTCACGTCGCACCCGTGTGAAACCAGCAGACGGAGGATGTTCTGTTTCATCCCGCAATCAATGGCGACGACCTTGTACTTGGCCTGGGGCGGCTTGAGACCGGGATTCAGGACGTCGACGACGCCCTCCTTCCACGCGTAGGGCTTGTCGCTGGTCACAGCCTTGACAATGTCACGTCCGACGAGGCCGGGATACTGTTGCAGCTTGTCGGCAAGCTTCTTCGGATCCGTCTCGACGGCCGAGAGGATCCCCCGCATCGCGCCTTTCGTACGGATGTGGCGCACGAGCTTGCGGGTGTCGATACCCTCGATGCCCACGATACCGTTCTTGGCCAGGTACTCGTCGAGCGTGGCCCCGCTGCGCCAGTTGCTCGGATAAGGACAGTTCTCTTTGACCACGAACCCGCTGACGAAACTCTTGCGCGACTCCCAGTCCTCGGGATTCGTGCCGTAGTTGCCGATGAGCGGATAAGTCATCGTGACGATCTGCTCGTGATACGAGGGGTCCGTCAGGATCTCCTGGTACCCGGCCATGCTCGTGTTGAACACGACCTCGCCACACTTCTCGGCCTTGGCGCCGAAGGCTTTGCCTTCGAAGAAAGTGCCATCTTCTAGAAGCAGAACAGCTTTCACGAGAGATTCCTCACCATCGCAAATCCGTAATCTGAATTTCGGATTTTTCTTTTACTTGTAGTACGCCTGTATCGGCTTGACGCTGATCTTCTTGCCACGCAGGGCCTCGATCGCCCTGACGACTGCTTCGGCGCCGCGCATTGTGGTGACGTAGGGGACCTGCCGGTCCACCGCGCTGCGGCGGATCTGAAACGAGTCCGCGATGGCCTGCATGCCGACCGCGGTGTTCACGATCAGATCGATCTGCTTGTTGATGATCGCGTCGACGATGTGCGGCCGGCCCTCGTTCATCTTCAGTGCGAATTCCGAGGGGATGTTGTTCTTGATGAACTCAATGCAGGTTCCCTTGGTCGCAACGATTTTGAAGCCCAGATCCCGCAACCGACGGGCCAAGGCCACCGCCTTGGGCTTGTCGCGGTCGTTGACGCTAAACAGCACATTCCCGGTTGTCGGCAGGCTATTGCCCGCCGCGATCTGGCTCTTGGCGTACGCGGTGCCGAAATCATCGGAAATGCCCATCACTTCGCCCGTCGAGAGCATCTCGGGACCGAGCAGCACATCGGTTCCGGGAAACTTCAGGAACGGAAACACCGCTTCCTTCACCGCGTAGTGGGCAGGCGCGATTTCCTGCGTGAAACCCAGCTCTTGCAGCGTCATGCCGGCCATGATCTTGGCGGCCAGCTTCGCCAGCGGCACCCCAATCGCCTTGCTCACGAAGGGAATCGTTCGCGAAGCCCGCGGGTTCACCTCGAGGATATAGATCTTGTCGTCTTTGATCGCATACTGGACGTTCATCAAACCCTTGACGTTCAGGTTCACCGCCAGAAGCTTCGTTTGTCGCATGACTTCGGCGATCAGTTCTTTCTTGAGGTTCACCGGTGGGATCGAGCAGGCGCTATCGCCCGAGTGGACGCCGGCCTCTTCGATGTGCTCCATGATGCCGCCGATGACAACGATCCTCCCGTCGCTGATCGCATCGACATCGAGTTCGGTCGCATCGCCGAGAAATTTGTCGATCAGGAT
>JAGPGT010000287.1 GCA_018055905.1 Phycisphaerae bacterium | reverse complement strand
ACCCGTCGCGGCTGCAAGCCATGAGCGGCGATCCACTCGGCCGGCACGTAAGGACACGTGTATACGACAGTGTTGGTCAGCTCACTCATGCATGCCCACATGCCCTTTGTTGAACGGTTTCGAACAACGCCTCGACCCGTAGCGCGATCCGCGCGGAATCCGAGGGCGAGTAGTCCGTTTCGATCCGCAGGTACGGCAGGCCGAGCTCTTTCTCCGCCAGTTGCTTGACGAAAAACGACTCGACGTCGTACGTCAGACACGCCTGCCAAATCAGTTCAATCACACATTGTGCCTTGTACTCCCGCGCCATGTCTCGCAAGACGTCGAATCGACGGTTGTTCTTGGTCATCACCGAGCACGGCAGACGGAAGTATTTTGCGGCCAGTGCCACGATCGGATCGACCGCGGTGTCATCCACGTCGTCGAGAAGGGGCTTGAGGCCCGTGCAATTGTCCATGGCGACGACGAGTCCGCCGTGGGATTCGATGAGCTCCAACACTCGCTCGGCGCCATGGGCCATGGGCACACCCGTCATCAGCACACGAACCTTCGCATTGCCCTCGGGCTTCTTGCCCGCGTACATTTGCAGCGCCCGCTCGTACTGGGCAAAATCGGCGCAGATCCCGGAGATGCTGCTCTTGTACTGGAGCAGTTGCCGTCCGGTCAAAGGCGGAGGATCTGCTTTCATCAGTCCGGCCAACTGCCGTCGAAGCGCCCGCTCGCGATTCATCGTCGCGATCGCCTTGCGGATCTTCTCGTCGGGGATCGTCACGTTGAACGCCTGTTCGAGCTTGGCCTTGAGCTTGCGAAGCTCGCTGACCCAATGAGCCATCGCGTCGGTGTCGTCGGGCTTCTGCGGCAGCTCCAGCACGTGCATCGGGCGAGTCTGGGCCATCAACTCGTACATCTTCTTCTTGCCGTCGCAGGTGGTCTCGGCAACGACCAGGTCCGCCATCTCCAAGAAGGGATTGGCCTTCTGGATGTGATAACCGTATGTTGATTTGATCAGCGGGCAAAGGTTGGCCGGCAGGTGCTCCTCCGCCGGGCCGATCGTTTCAGCCGAGCCGCCGCACAGGCAGACCGGCACCGCGCCGGCCGCCATGATCAGCTCCCGCGGCGTGTATTCACACATGATGCCGACGATCCTCTTGCCCTTGGCCTTGGCCTCCTGTGCGTACTGAAGACAGTTCGGGATCATCCGCTCGAACCAAGCGAGCGGACACCCCGGCGTCCCCGACGCCGTCGCCTTCGATCCGCACGACACCTGCGGCGGATGGCACGGATCGGTCGGGTCGATCTTCACATTGCCATTGTTGCAGCACTTTGTCATGTTTCTATCCTTGTGGCTTATTTCTTCTTCGCCACGAACAGGCCCTGAACGATCTTGCCGGCGTGGGCCAGTTGCTGGAGGAACGCCATCTCCGCCGCCATCGCCTGCATGAGGCTCTGGTCGAAACCGACAAGCTGCAGAGCGTCGTACGTCAACTGCATGCCCAGCATGTTGAGATACAAGTCGATGTAGGGCGAGAACCGCCCGGTATCCTTCGCCGCGAGCACCTCGCAGCCGTTGGCCTTGAGCAGGTCACAATAACCGTCGATGCTCTCGATGTTCGCGAACTTCATGAATCGCAGGAATCGGTCGGCCTCCGGCTGCGACAGGCCCTTGCCTTCGACCCAGTCGGTGAACGCGATGACGCCGCCCGGCCGCACGATCCTGGCCGCCTCGGCAATCAGCGTGCTCTTGTCCAGGACGTAGCACCAGGCGTCCTCACCCCAGACGAAATCGGCGCTGTTGCTCGCAAGGCCGCTGTTGCATACGTCGGCCAGGGTAAAGCGGATCTTGTCGGCCAGACCCGCCTGTCGGCATCGCAGTTGGCCTAATTCGACCATCGCTTCCGTGGCGTCCACGCCCATCATCCCCGCCACGTTGCGGAAGCGGACGAGAAACCGCATCCCTGCGCCGCTGCAACAGCACAGATCGACGCCCTGGCTCCCGGGCTTGATGCCCGCCTGCTCGGCCAGATCCATCGAGGATGTCAGTCCCCCGATATGGATCTGCTCGCCCATGATCAGTTCCCACAGTCGGCCCTCCGGCCCACTGTAGACTCCCTGCACATCCTTCAATTCGATACCGCGGATACTCTTCATTTCAATTCCCTGCCAATAAAAAAGGCGGGCCAGAGACGAATCTGAACCCGCCGGTACACAGTTGCGCGAAGCTTGTGCTATTCGAGGGAGTGCCAACTCCTTTCATGATGAACTTCGAACGGCCCCAAGTCGATGTCCACCTGCACCTGGAACTTGCCCTGGAAGTTATCGGGTACTCGCCACGAGTACCGGCAGGCGCCGCCTCAGCCATATTTGAAGCTGTCATCGAGCAACACCTTTCCGGCTTCATCGACGATTCGCAATTTGGGGGCTGCCAGTCGCGACCCGCCTTTGACGACGGTGGGCTGGTACCGTTCGCCGTCGCGGCCCGCCAGGACCAATCCAATGGACACGTCTTGGCTGCCGACCTGGAAAACGTCTGTCTTCACAGTGATGACGGGCTTGGCCGATACGCCGTTGGCGTCCTTGGGGGCCGGCAACCCGCTCGCCTGGGTCAGCGTCCATTCGGTTCCGCCGGCGTCGGTCTGGCGGATCGACCATCGGCTGTCCGTCGCACGGTGCGGGGAGGGCCTCGGCTCATTGAAGATCCATGTCAGGGGAAACGCCAGCAACAGGGCCAGCACGACGATGCCGCCCACGATGATAAGTTGTCTTCTGTCCATGATGCAGGTCCCTCGTTTCGACCATTTGTACCGCCGGAGGGGGGCGTTGTCAACGGAGCAATCCACGAAAACGGCATGGCACCTACCCCGATAGACGCACCGGAGGACGGTTTGTTACATGCTTTTCCCGGGGTTTCGCTAAACGCCAGTGTGAGCCGTATTCTGCGAAATCGACTTGTTTGTCTGTCTCCAGGCCGTAGAATAACGACATGGACCCACAGACCCAACAACTCATGCGGAGAATTCCCTCGGTTGATTCGCTGCTGAGGGAGCCGGAACTGGAAACGCTCGGGGCCGAGTATGGGCGAAAGCTGGTGGCGGATTCCGTCCGTGAGGCGCTTGAGGAGATTCGCCGGCAACTCGTGGATCTGTCGTTTCCTGAAACGGAGGAGGCTGCGATCCGGGCCCGCGTCCTGACCGCGGCCAGGCAGCGAATCACAGCGGTCGCCCGGCCGTTCTATCGCCGGGCGGTGAACGCCACCGGGATCATCCTGCACACGGGGCTCGGACGCGCGGTCCTGGCGACCCAGGCGATCGAACAGATCCAAGCGACGCTGCAGGGCTATTCCCTGCTCCAGGTAGACCGTGAGACAGGAAAGCGGTCCCGACGGGATGAACGAGTCGAATGGCTCCTCCAGCGGCTCACCGGTGCCGAAGCCGCGACGGTCGTGAACAACAACGCCGCGGCCACCGCGATCGTGCTCAACACGGTCGCCAAGGGTAAGGAAGTGATCGTCTCGCGGGGTCAACTCGTCGAGATCGGCGGCTCATTCCGGCTGCCGGAGGTGATGGCCTTCAGCGGGGCCAAGCTGGTCGAGGTCGGCACGACGAACAAGACGCACCCCCGCGACTACGAGAACGCGGTCACCGAACACACCGCCGCGATCCTTCGCGTGCATCCGAGCAATTACAAGATCGAGGGCTTCTCGTCGGAGGTCCCGCTGGCGACACTCGTCCAAATCGCGCATCGACACAATCTCGTGATGATCGACGATGTCGG
>JAGPGT010000073.1 GCA_018055905.1 Phycisphaerae bacterium | reverse complement strand
GCCCATGGGATCGACATCGTCCAGTGGGCCAACGGAACCGACGAGACCGGCCCGATCGAGATCGAGGATCTGGGCGGCGAATTCCCCTCGGATGGGCTGTTCACCACCGCCACGAAGGTCCACTTCCGCGCCCGCTACGCCAACGGCTTGGAACTGATCTGTCGGACCCAGGAAAAGGAACTCTACCGCTACGAAGGATCGGAGGGCTGGATCCAGATACCGACGTATTCGAATGACTGGACCTGTTATCCCGAATCGCTGAAAACGACGGTCATCGGTCCCGACGAGATCCGCCTATATAAGAGCAACGACCATCATCGCAACTTCATCGACTGCATCAAGAGCCGCCGGCCGACGGCAGCCCCTGCCGAGATCGGCCACCGCTCGACCTCGATCTGTCAGCTCGGCAACATCGCCATGCGACTAGGCCGCAAGCTCCACTGGGATCCGGGCACCGAACGTTTCACAGACAGCGAGCAAGCCAATGGGATGCTCGCCAGACCGATGCGAAGCCCTTGGCATCTGTAGCAAGACGCAGGAAAAAGAACCTACCACCCTCGGGCATCCTACCCCCGTCAAAGGCGGGCGGGGTAGGCGCCGGGTTGGGGTGTGTCCTGCTTCTGCCAACCGAGGATTTGGCGGACTTCGTCGGGCATGGGAGCTGCGGAGTTCGGCAGGGAGAGGTCCTGAATCAGCTCGTAGCGTTTCAAGTCCGGGCTTTGGAACAGCGCGCCCAACGGGCTGACGAGGGCCTTGCTGTGAGCTTCGAATTGCGGGTGGAGTTTCTGAAAGTCGGCGAGGGTTTTGAACTCCACCAGGTTGCTGTTGCCCGACACCGGGCTCCAGACCAAAAGGGGCGAGGGACGGGCCGTGTCGCTTCGGACGTAGACGTTGCCGTCGAGTTGCCTGACCTGGGGCTCGGTGAGCTTGGCGGAAACTGCCCTGCTCTGCTCAAAGCGAAGGAAGGGCTTGGAGAACCGATCGCTGGCGACGAGGAGATTGCCGCAGAAGACGTGGCCTTCGCGCCGGTCGACGTCGGGACCGGTGGCGGGATGCCAACCGAAACGGTCGCCGGTGGCGCTGCGTTCGTTTCGCTCGAACGAAGCGACGCTGTCGATCAGGGTGTTATGCCAGACGCGGACGTTGGCGCTGTTGAGGATGCGAATCCCCTTGTCGCAGTTCACGAAGACGTTGCCGGCGCAGACGGCGCCGTCGGAGATTTCGAAAAAGAAGCCGTCCTGGCAATCCTGGACCCAGTTGTTGACGAAGACACCGTCGCGATTACCCACGTCGTACCAGACCCCGTTGGAGTTCGGGTTGTCCATCACGAGGTTGTCGCGGCAAACGACGCGGTGGCTCTGGTTGAAGATCTTCACCGCCGCGGGGTAATAACCGGTGAGGTTCTCGACGTTGTTGCGGCGAAAGATGTTCCTCTCCAGGAGCACGTCGGACGAACCGATCACGTACAAGCCTTCGGTACTCGTATCGCTAAAGAGCGTCTGGCGAACGGTCAGGCCGTCGCCGCGGAAGTAACCGGCCACGCGGGAGCAGAAGGAGATCGTGACGTTTTCGAGCGTCGTGCCGGTGACCTCCTTGCCGTAGGTGGCGGGATCTGCGGGACCGAGCGGCTCGTCGGTCGGCTCGTCGTTGGGTCCGAAGCTCCGCTTGCCCTCGATTTCGAGAGCGAGCCGGGCGTACTGGGTGAACGTGATCCCGCGGATCACCGGGCCCTTGCGGTCGCTGGTCTTGCCGTGGACGGGGGTGGTCACGCGGATCAGGGCGCCGTCGAAAGCGGTGATCTCGACGAGCCGGTTCGTGGGATCGACGCCGATGTAGATGTAGCCCTTGTCGTAGTCGATGTAGTACGAGTGCGGGTCGAGCTCGCCCTCCCAGCCGGCGGACCTGAGCATCTCGCCATCGACGAAAACCATATCGTTGTTGAAGCGGTGCAACGGCGTGAGCATGCCCTCGCGGTCCCGCTGCCACCAGCCGAGCGGAGCGGCCGGAAAGAGCGTCTTCCAGGAGGTCCGCCAGACGTTGTTGCGTAAGGCCCGCCATTCGGTCGCGACGCGTGTGCCCTTGAGCACGGGTCGCTCGCCGGCGTACGGCTGCATCGTGATGCCTTGGTTGAACCGCAGGCCGCCGGTGCGGTAGACGCCGCCGCGAAGGATGATCGCGTCGCCGGTCACGACCTTGGCGATGGCGGTCTCCAGAGTGGTGGGCTGCTCCAGGCTCATGCCGGCCGCGTCGTCCCTGCCGTCCGGCGCGACGTAGTAGACGTGGTTGGCGTTGGCAGGGATCTCGTAGTTTTGTGGGATCGGACCATAGGGCCCGCCCGAAGGTTGCGCCAGCACGGGCAGTCCCGCGAACACAACGGCTGTGAAGGCTCCGACGAACCCGGCGAATGGATGTCTCTCTTGCAGGCGACGGTTCATATCAACTCCTTTTCCTTGTCACTGACCCCGATTGGCACGAAGCTCGTCACGCTGAGTCGGCTTGGATGTCCTCGAAACAAGCGGGGGCATGCTGCTGGAGGATTGCCAGCATCTTCAGGCAAGCCTTGCGGATCTCCCATTGGGCCTTGGGCGAGAGACGGAGACTGAAGATGTGACGCCACTCGCGGAAATTCGCGGAAACGACGATCTCGCTGACGCAGGCGTTGGGCAATACAAACCTCGCATCCTCCTTCTTGAGGCCGCGATCGCGCCATTTGCGATACATCTGCTGGATGGTCTTCATGTCCTGATGGAAATCCTCGATGTGTTCCGGCGGCAGTGTCTCGGGCAGAACATAATCGAACTGGTCCTCATCGACGTACCGCTGCGACTGCTGCGAAACCGACATGAGACGATGACGAACGAGCTGATGCGTCATGGCCCGTGAGCAGTTGCGAATGCGAAACGTCGCGTATGCGTGCTCCAGAGGCGATTCATGGCCCATTTTCAGCAGACGCCTGATGAACGCGGCGTCGGAATCCTCCTCAATGCGGTCGAAGCTCAGATAACAAGTCCGTCCGGCCTGCTCGATCACCTTCTCGGGATCGGGCGTGATCGCGATCAACTCTACTTCCAACTCAATCGGGTGACCATCCTGCCCCATGAAACCATCCTGCGATCGTCAAATCTCTGCTTTGCCCAAGACCGCCAGCGCGGTCGTCACGTTGCCGAAGGGAGCGCTGACTGCGAAACCCGCGACGTGCCTACGGATCTCCTCCATCAACTCCCGCGCGATCTGAATGCCCAAGGCACGTCCCTGCTCTTTCGTCTTGGCCTCGCTCATGCGGTCCAGCAGCCGCTGGGGGACGACGACGCCGGGGACTTCGTTGGCCATGAACTCCGCGTTCTTGAAGCTCGTAAACGGCCAGATCCCCGCGATAATCGGGATACGGCATTCCTGCGTCGCCTCCAGGAAACGAAACAGGCATTCCGCGTCGAAGACCGGCTGCGTGATCGCGAACTCCGCGCCGGCCGCGACCTTCTGCCGGAAGCGTTCGATCTCCCGCGGCAGATCCGCAGCCACGGGGTTGGCGCCAACGCCGATGACCAAGGAAGTCGGCGGATCGAAACCATTGCCACCGATATCGACGCCGCCGTTGAGGCGCCGGACCACCCCCGTCAGCGCAACAGAGTCCATGTCGAAAACACCCGTGGCATCGGGGTACTCGCCCAGTTTCGGCGGATCCCCTGTGATAATCAACAGATTCCGCACGCCGATGGCGGAAGCGCCCAGAATATCCGACTGCATGCCGATCAGATTCCGATCCCGACAGCAGAAGTGCAGGATCGTCTCAATGCCTACGCTCTCCTGAATCTTCACCGCGGTGACCAAGGGCGACAGACGTGAGCTGGCCCGGGGACCATCCGGAATGTTGATCGCATCAACGCCGGCCTGGGCGCACTGTAGGGCCTTATCCACGACGGCTTTCACATCCACACCTCGCGGCGGGGTCATCTCGATGGAATTGACCGGTTCTCCAGCCGCCAATTTGGCGCCAAATCGCGATCGGGCCGCCAAAGGCTCCGGTGCCCTGGGCGAGGGCTTGCCTGCTTCCCGCACTTGAACAGAAATCACACCGTCGGGGCGGGAAGCCGCCTTGCTGATCGACCGGACTGCCCGTACGATTTCTCGAATATGCTCGGGGGTCGTTCCACAGCAACCGCCGATGATGCGAGCCCCCTTTTCATAGAATCGTTTGGCGTACTCGGCCATGTACTCGGGGGTACACATGTAGAGTTGACGACCTTCGATCCGGCGGGGCATCCCGGCGTTCGGCTGTATCGCGATAGGCTTGTCCGTGACACCCCGGATCAATTCGAGACCGGCCAGCATGCCCGAGGGCCCTACGGAACAGTTCAGACCCACCGCCGCCACAGCTTGCTCCTTGGCGATTCTCGCGATCGCATGGTCGATCCGCTCGCCATAGACCGTTTCGCTGTTCTCGTTGACCGTCATTTGCGCGAGGATCGGGAGATCGCCCAATCCCGCGACCGAACGGATGGCGACCAGCAACTCCTCCGGATTCGAAAAGGTCTCCAGAATCAACAGATCCACCCCCGCTTCGACCAAGGCCCTGCCCTGCTCCTCGAACATCTCTCCCGCGGATGCGAATGTGATCGGGCCGTGCTCGGTCAGTTCGCAGCCCAGCGGCCCGATCGAGCCGGCCACCAGAACGGAGTCTTTCGCAGCATCCCTGGCGATCCGAACGCCGGCGCGGTTGATGGGGACGACTTCGCCCGCCAAACCGAACTTGGACAGCTTCAGCCGGTTGGCGCCGAAGGTGTTGGTCTCGATAAAGTCCGCGCCGGCCTCGACATAACTCTCATGGACCGCTCGGACCATCCTGGGATCGGTCTGGTTGAGTTCGTCGAAACACCGGTTGAGGAAGACTCCCTGCTGATACAGCATTGTTCCCATCGCGCCGTCGCCGACGAGAACACGCTGCAACACCTGTTGCTCAAAAACAGATCGTTTCAAGTTCTCCATTCCTCAGACTGAATCCGTTTGAAAAACATTCCGAAAAATAGCGGCAACCAACCAGCGATGCAAACATTTTTAGACTTCCAGACGCGCCGTCCCCTGTGTGAAAAAGACCACGATGCTTGCCCGCCTGAGGGATACCGAAGTCCGAAAACGTCATTTTCCGGCCTCTCCTACAATCCTCACAGACGATTCAACCCGTCTTATCGGACGATACATCCGCAAATCCTTTCCGATCCGGCACGAACCCTATGCAGCCGGATACCGAAGCTCCTCTTTGGCTTCGTGCGAAGGCGAACACACATTAAGATGGCATAACCATTGACTCGATAAGGGTTAATATGGTATACTTAGGAAGAATTGGCAATATCGCAGATTTGGGTTCCCTCGGGCAATCATCTTATGCTCTAGATGGAATTGTCCGCGACGGGCGACCGGCGACGCCGTGCCTGCGAGGTCATGTTGACCGGTGACGGCCAACCGTAGAGGGATGTTTGCAACAGGGAGGAAGGGGTGTGAATCAGGAGTTGCGATAGCGATATCGTTGACATGTCGCGAAGCTTGCCTCCTTACCATCCGGCGATGTGGCGTGGATTGAAGTTGGGGTGGGACAAACGGGGAGAACAAGCTTTCGATGTTAAAAGGAGCGGTGTGATGAAGAAGGTGTGCGTGGTTCTATGTCTCGTGTCGGCGTTGGAGCTCTCGGGGTGCCAGAGTCAGGCCCCGCTGCGGAGCTTCGAGGAAGAACGGCCCGCTGTGGGGGCCGCCAGCCGCAAGTACACCTGGGACAGCAATCTCAGGCCGAGCCGAACGCCGAGCAGATCCAGATCCCGCAGTTCTCGCGACCCCCTGCTGCGGGAGCCGGAGCCTCTCCCGACGCCAACCAGAACCCAAGTCGCGACGAGGGAAATCGAGCCGGCGGCCAGTGTGACACCGTCCCGTTCAACTTCGCGCGTCACCGGCGCCGGGCCAACGACGACACAACCCGAGCTCATAACCGCCTCCGTGGACAGTCTCCAACCGGTGGCGTCTCGATCCGCTGTGGTCTCGTCGTACGACAGAGCCGCCCGTACCGAACGGGGACTCGTGGCCGTTGATGAAAGCGCCAACAGTGGCAATCTCTCCCTCACGTATCCCAGGCCCGACTACGGCATCATCCAGGTTGACAAGACCATGCCGCAAGAAGTGCGGCTGAACACCCCCTTCACCTATGTCATCCGCGTAACCAATCTCACCGAGACCATGCTCACTGAAATCACAATCACCGAGACGCTCTCGCGGGATTTCGAGTTCAAAGGCGCCGAACCGACGGGCCGATCCGAGAACGACCGGCTGATCTGGGAGATCCCGTCTCTGGGTCCCAGGGCCACCAAGAGCATCAAGGTCTCCGGCGTGGCCACCACATCCCGTCCCCTGGAGCTGTGCACCGCGGTTACCCACACCACTTTTGGCTGTTCCCAGGTGAAGGTTGTCGAGCCTTCGCTGGAATTGGTTATGAATGCGCCGCCCGAGGCCCTGTTGTGTGAACCCATCCCGGTGGAGTTCGTGGTCACGAACACAGGAACCGGTGTGGCCGCGAACGTTCAGGTCGTCGATACCCTCCCGGCCGGGTTGCAGACCACCGACGGCAAAGGCAAGGTTACGCTGGAAGCCGGCACCTTGGCCGCGGGCGAATCGAGACGGTTCTCAATCAAGCTCCGTGCCACTAGGGTTGGCACGTATGTCAACAAGGCGACCGCCAGTTCTGCCTCCGGTTTGACCGCGGAATCCGAACCGGTCTTGACGAACATTCGCCAGCCGGTGTTGACGATCACCAAGACCGGCGCCAAACGGCAGTATCTGGGGCGCTCCGTCACCTACGATCTTACGGTCGCCAACAAAGGCGACGGCCCCGCACAGAACACGATCATCGAAGACATCATCCCGCCGGGCGTGACGAACATCGAAGCCACCGCCGGCGCCCAGTTCGCCGGTTCCAAACTGGTCTGGGAACTTGGCACGCTCGAACCCAACACTTCCAAGAGCGTGAAGGTGTCTTACACGCCCACCCGGGAAGGCGAGTTAATGGCCACTGCGACCGCGAGTGCTTACTGCGCCGAACCCGTGAGCGACTCGATCCGAACGGTTGTTACCGGCATCGCCGCTTCGAGACTGGAAGTCATCGACACGGAAGATCCGGTGGAAGTCGGGACCAACACTACCTATGTCATCGAGGTCGTGAACCAAGGTTCCGCAGCCGACACCAATATCCGCATCAGCGCGGTCTTGGACGACAAGCTGCAGTATGTCTCCTCCGCCGGCGCCACGGCCGGCTCGGTCCAGGGCAAGACAATCAGCTTCGCCCCGCTCCGCACGCTCGAACCCAAGGGCAAGGCCACCTGGAGAATCGTAGTCAAGGGCGCCATTGCCGGCGATGCGAGACTGAAAGTCACGATGCACACCGACCAGCTCGCACTGCCGGTGGAACAGACCGAAGCCACGCACGTCTACCAGCAGTTCGGCAACGGGAACTGACAGAGACAATCGACGCCGCGGTCTCCAAAGGCCGCGGCGTTTTCATGCGCCCCCAGCCGCCGAGGGCGAGGCCCGAGCGCAGCGTCGTCGCACATACCTCTTCGAATGGCCGTCCTGTGGCGATCCGAATCGCTGTCCAAGCCCCCTTACAATTCCCTTGCAAAGTCCCCGTCGAAAGTTATATTGTTAACCTGACCCAGAGGTTACCTGACGTCCCTGGTAGGGGAAGTGTCGCAGGGACTTCAACCGGGGGATCCCAGTGAAGGCCGCGATGCGGCGGGGCCCCAGCAACCCATCCGGCTCTCCGGGAAGGATGTGATCATGGCAGAGAAAGACGCCGATATCCAGAAAATCAAGGAACTGATCGAGATCATGAAAGAGAACGATCTGGTCGAGATCGATATTCAGCACGGAGACGACCGTGTCTCCTTGAAACGGTCTCAGCCTCAGCAGATGCCGACCATGAGCCCGATAATGACTGCGATGCCGGCGGCGGGCGCCCCGGTTCTGATACCTCAGGGCCAGGCGGGCGGACCAATCCCAGGGGCAGCCAAAACCGAGGGCTTGCTGGAGATCAAGTCACCGATCGTGGGAACGTTCTACGAGGCCCCCAGCCCCGATTCCGATCCCTACGTCGAACCCGGCAGCCACGTCGATCCCCAATCCGTGGTCTGCATCATCGAAGCCATGAAAGTCATGAATGAAATCAAGGCCGAAGTCACCGGAACAATCGTCGAACGGACCGTCAAGAACGGGCAGGCGGTCGAGTACGGCCAAGTGCTTTTCAGAGTCCGGCCCGATTGAGCAACGAAAAGGCAAAGGTAAAAAGGCAACAAGTGAAAGGAAGGAACCGTAATTTGCCCCGAACCAAGGCTCTTTCTTTTGGGTCTTCTTGCCTTTGACCTTGTACTTTCACAGGTGCAATCGATGATATCAAGAATCCTCGTCGCCAACCGTGGCGAAATCGCGCTGCGAATCATCCGAGCCTGTCGGGAAATGGGCATCGCCTCGGTAGCGGTCTACTCCGAGGCCGACAAGGATGCCCCCTATCTGCGGCTTGCCGATGAAGCGATCTGTATCGGACCGGCCGATTGCAACCAGAGTTATCTGAACATTCCGCGAATCATCAGTGCCGCGGAAATCACGAACGTCGACGCCATTCACCCAGGCTACGGATTCCTCGCGGAGAACGCCAATTTCGCTGAGATCTGCCGTGATTGCGGCATCGGTTTCATCGGCCCGCCGGTGGAAGCCATGAAGCTGTTGGGCGATAAGGTCGAAGCCCGCAAGCTCGCCAAGAAAGCGAAAGTCCCCATCGTCCCCGGTTCCGAAGGCGTTGTTCCCAACGAAACCGAGGCGTTGAAATTGGCCAACCAGATCGGCTACCCCATCATCATCAAGGCAGTGGCCGGAGGCGGCGGTCGTGGTATGCGCGTCGTGCACAACGACATCAGCCTGCGAGGGGCGTTCAACGCCGCTCGCGCGGAGGCCCAAGCGGCGTTCGGCGAAGACGCCGTCTATATCGAGAAACTCATCGTCGAGCCGCGGCACGTTGAAGTCCAAGTCATGGCCGATCAGGAAGGCAACGCCGTCCATTTCTTCGAACGGGACTGCTCCATCCAGCGACGGCACCAGAAAATGATCGAGGAATCGCCTTGCCCGGTGCTCGAAGAACGTGACCGCCAAAGATTGGCGGAATCCGCGATCCGCCTGATCAAAGAGGCCAAGTATGTCAACGCCGCAACGGTCGAATTCCTCTTGGACAAGGA
This sequence comes from Phycisphaerae bacterium, assembly GCA_018055905.1. Classification (GTDB taxonomy): domain Bacteria; phylum Planctomycetota; class Phycisphaerae; order Sedimentisphaerales; family Anaerobacaceae; genus PLanc-01. The sequence continues at coordinate 7,701 of JAGPGT010000073.1, read as the reverse complement.
CAACAAATTCTATTTCATCGAGGTCAACACCCGCATCCAGGTCGAACACCCCGTCACCGAAATGGTCACGGGCCACGATCTGATCAAGTGGCAAATCCGAATTGCCGGCGGTCAGCCGTTGAAGCTGCGTCAAAAAAGCATCAAACACCAGGGTGTGTCAATCGAATGCCGCATCAACGCCGAAGACCCGGCCAATAACTTCTCCCCCAGCCCCGGCACGATCACGCAGTTCATCGCCCCCGGTGGCAACGGCGTTCGCGTGGACACGCACGCTCACCAGGGCTGGACAGTCACACCGAACTATGATTCGCTCATCGCCAAGCTCATTGTCCACCAGAAAACACGAGGCGAGGCGATTGCAACCATGCGTAGAGCTCTGCAGGAATTCGTGGTTCAGCCGATCAAAACGACCATCCCGGCCTGTCTGGAGATCCTCTCACACAACCTTTTCGTCAAAGGCAAGGTCGACACAGGCTTTGTGGAACGCAATCTCTAGAAGAGCTCCCTTTCCTCCGAATCACTCGATCGCCCATCGGACCGATGATGGGCGATCGAGTTGCCGCTTGGAGCCTGGCCCCCGACACGAAGATCCTTTTGCACAAATCGGGTGCGAAAACCTCAACGTTCTAATGCGACCTGATCCTCGTAGGTTTCGCGTCTGCGGATCACACGGAAGCTGTCGCCTTCGACGAGAACCTCCGCCGCGCGGCCACGGGTGTTGTAGTTGCTGCTCATCGTAAAGCCGTAGGCCCCTGCCGTGAAGACCGCCAACAAATCGCCCCGTTCTACGGGAGGAATCGACCGGTCCTTGGCCAGGAAATCCGCACCTTCGCAGATGGGTCCGACAACGTCGACCACTTGGTTTCCTTCGATATGCAGATCCTTGTTACGCGTTGCCGGCACAAACCGCTCTTCCGTCCTGACGGGCCAGATGAAGTGGAACGCCCCGTAGAGTGAGGGGCGAATCAGGTCGTTCATTCCTGCGTCGACGATGACGAACTTCTTGTTGCCCCCCTGCTTGGTATAGAGAACCCGCGTCAACAGGATCGCGGCGTTGGCGCAGATGGTCTTGCCGGGTTCGAGGATGAACTTAAGTCCCTTGCCTCGGATCAAAGGCACCAGTCCCGCCGCATATTGCCGGGCCGAGGGCACGGTGTGCGTCTCATAGTCGGCACCATACCCTCCCCCCAGATCGAGCGCTTCCACTACGTGACCTTTCTCGCGAAGCCGATCCACCAGCGGGAGAATTTTCTTCACGGCATCGACGTACGGATCAATGGTCTTGCCGCCCGTGCCGAGGTGAACATGGATGGCGCACAGCTGAACCGACGGATTACTGCCATACTTGTCGAACACTGCGACTGCCCGCTCGAGGTCGACACCGAACTTCGTTTCTTTCTTGCCGGTTTCAAGATACGCGTGACTGCGGTAATCCACATCGGGGTTCACGCGAAGCGCAGCCTTGGGACGGCTCGCCGAGCCGCCTCCACACCGTTCTACAATCCGGATGAGATTCTCCAACTCCTGTTCCGACTCGATGTTGAAGTAACCGATCCCTGCCCGGATGGCCTCGACGATCTCCTCATCGGTCTTTCCGACGCCTGCGTAGACGACTTTCGAAGGATCGCCGCCCGCCTGCATAACACGGTACAATTCTCCGCCGCTGACGATGTCGAATCCGCTTCCCAGGCCGGCCATCAACCGCAGGATATGCAGGTTGCTGCACGCCTTGACCGCGAAGCAAATCAAAGGATCCAGTTCCCAATATGCCTCCTGCATCTTGCGAAGGTGGTCCTCGAACGTGCCTCGACTGTACACATAGGTGGGGGTTCCCACCTCGGCCGCAATGCGTTCCACGTCCACGCCTTCGGCCAGCAGCCTACCGCCGCGATAACGAAATAGATCCATAAAGAGAATCTCTCCAAATACCTTATTCCAGAATCATCGGTGCCTGCGTGCACAGCCGGACAGTATAGATGAATTCCTCCCGATTACAAGAAACCGGCGAGCGGAACTCCAGGTGGGCGACGTTCACGAAGAAACGCCGATGTGCGAAATGAAAAAAAGAGAAACGGAAGGCACTCCCGTTGCGGAGGACCTTCCATTTCCCAAAAGCCTGCCTGCCATTCGCGGAATCTCAGATGATTTGATTCCACCGAGAGATTCCCGCCGACATGTCACGGATCGCAACCGCTTTCGGTGGTCCGAAAGGAACAGGCCTTACTCCGATACCACACCCCCCCCTACTTCTTTTTCGCCGCTTTCTTGGCGGTCTTCTTGACGGTCTTCTTCGCTGCCTTCTTGACGGTCTTCTTAACGGTCTTCTTCGCTGCCTTCTTCTTGGCCATTACCTTTCTCCTTCTCTTCGATTCACTGGACCAACGAATCATTGGTTTCTGTATGAAATAATACTGACTTACACTAAAATTCGGATCAACCGATTGTCAACGCGATTATGTCATGATGTTGACAATGGTTATGTTCTTTATCGTCCAATGATTTATCAATCCTTCATAAATTTTTCTTGGACCATGACTCGATCGGACCGAATCCATGGTTCGTACGAACGACAGAGGGATTCTTAAGTCGGAGAGATCGTGTGTCACAAGATCTCCGTCACATGAAAAAAACGCACAAAACCCCGTAGAAAATACCGTTTTCGTGCCATCGCAGTCGACCCGAACGGGTGACGCAAGATCCTCTTGCCGCAACTTCGACCAAGCCGTCGACAGAAGAGCAACGCAACAAATGCAACTTGACTTTCTGTTCCGATCCGTGTTCCTTTACCGCATGACAGGACCTGCGAAACTGCGAACGATTTCGTTCGACCGCGGCCCACAACACACAGATATGCTGTTAACAATCTATGACGTTACGACGCATTGCGCTATTCGGAGGTTCGTTCGACCCGATCCATCGGGGTCACACGGGCGTCGCCAAGGCCGCGGCAGAACAGCTTCAGGCGGAAACAGTGATTTTCATCCCCGCCAAGTGTTCCCCCCTCAAGAGACTCTTCCCTCACGCCGGCGACGAAGACCGGCTTAACATGGTGACACTCGCCACGAGGGAAGACAAAATGTTCGCGGTCAGCGATTGCGAACTGAGGCGCGCCGCGCCGAGCTTCACGATTGACACGGTGCGACTGTTTCAAAGAGACTACGGTCAAGACGTCGAAATTCACTGGTTGCTCGGCGCCGACAGCGTCAAAGACCTCATGCATTGGCACAACATCGAAGCGCTGATCGACGAGTGCCATCTGACGACCATGCAGCGAGCCGGGTACCCTCCGCCGGATTTCGATCGCTACGAACCCCTCTGGGGGCCGCGACGTATCGCCAAATTGAAGTCCGACGTGGTGGCGACACCGTTGATCGACGCCAGCAGTACGGAAGTCAGAAGGCGATTGGCGGCGCAAGAAGACCCCGGCGAGATGCTTCATCCCGACGTAGCCCGCTACATTCGGGAACACCGTTTATATCGACAGTGACTACTGCGAGCGAGCCTGCCCCAACAGCCAGTCGTACCAGTTCTGCATGCCTTCGCCCGTCTTGGCCGATACGGGGAAGATTTCGATGGCTCGATTGAGCCGCCTCGCATCGGTGCAGACACGGTCGAGATCGAAGTCCACCATGGCGCCTTTGAGCAGATCGATCTTGTTCACCAGCAAAACCTTCGACTTGGCGAAGATCCCCGGATACTTCACCGGTTTGTCATCGCCCTCCGCCACAGAGAGCACGACAATCTTCCCATCTTCGCCCAGTTCAAAAGCCGAAGGACAAACAAGATTCCCGACATTCTCAATGATTACCAGATCGAGCCCTTCGACCGGCAACGATTCCAGTGCTCCGCTGACCTGTTTGGCCGACAAATGACATCCCCCTTCGGTGTTGATCTGGATCGCCGGCGCGCGCGTCGCCCGGATCCTCTCGGCGTCGATGTCCGTCTGCAAGTCGCCCTCGATCACACCGATCCGAAGTGAGTCGCCCAGGTCGGTGATGGTCCGCACCAGAAGACTTGTTTTGCCCGACCCAGGCGAAGAAATCATGTTGAAACATCGCTTGCCGTAGCGGGACAGAAGCTGCCTGTTCTTCAATGCGTAGGTCTCGTTGGCGCCGAGGATTTTGCGTCCGACGTCAGCCTTCTCCATCGTCTGCTCTTTCAAATTCGATCTCGTCCAGGACCAGCGGAGCGTCGGGCAACAGCTCGAAATCATCGCTCCCGCAGTCCGGACACTGTGGGTTCGAAACCTCAACGGTAAACACTCTGCCGCACGCTTTGCATCGTCCTTGCAGGGGCTTGTGCTCGATCCGCAGAGTCATGCCCTCGCACGGCGTGCCCTCCGCGACGGCCTCGAACGCGAACGAGAGCACGTCGTCGTTGATCCGATTCAGTTCGCCGCAACTGATCTTGGCGCCGACGGGCCTGGCGTTCCTGGTCCTGGCCTCTTCCAGGATCACCTCGATCAGACTCTGCGCCACCGCGGCCTCGTGCATCAGCAGATCCTCGGCAGTTCGCGTCCATAGGGCATTTGCACGATCCGTTTGCCCCCGATCTTCGTTCGCATCTCCACCAGGGGCGTATCCCGCGTGGGCACGATCTCGCCGATGATCTGCGCGTTACGACCCAACTCGTGGTTGCGACAGACACCAAGGCATTCATCCGCAGTTTCCGCGGACACCACCGCCACGAACTTACCTTCGTTGGCAGCGTTGAGAACGTCGAAACCGAGCATGTCGGCGGCTGCCTGGACCTGGGGCCTCACCGGGATCTCCTGCTCGCGGATCTCCACGCTCAGTCGGCTGCCTTCGACGATCTCATTGAGCGTCGCGGCCAGGCCGCCGCGCGTCGGGTCCCGCATAAACCGAATGCCTTGCACGTTCGCAAACAGGCTGCACGTCAGCCCGGCCAGTCCCGCACAGTCGCTTTCCAACTGCGATTCGAAGCGAATCCCCTCGCGCTGCGAGACGATCGTCATGCCGTGATCGCCGAGCGTGCCGCTGACGAGGATCTTGTCCCCCGCCTGAACCTTGCTCAGGCCCAACTCCACGTTGGGAAGCCTCGCGCCGATTCCCGCGGTGTTGATGAAGATGCCGTCGGCGGAGCCTCGTTCGACCGTCTTGGTGTCGCCGGTGACGATACTGACGCCGTTGGAGGCCGCGGCGTCGCTGATGCTCTGAAGGATGCGATCGAGAACCGCCAATTCGAAGCCTTCCTCGATAATCAGGCCCAGCGAAAGGACCAGCGGCTTTGCGCCCGAGACGGCCAGGTCATTCACCGTGCCACAGACCGCGAGTTTGCCGATATCGCCGCCGCGAAAGAACAGCGGCTTGACCACGTAACTGTCCGTCGTGAAGCAGATCCCGCCGCCCGGCAGCGTCAAATGTGCGGCGTCGCTGAGCTCGGAAAGCGTCTCGTTGCGAAATCGCGGCAGGATGCGCTCATGGATAAGCCGGCTCATGAGCTGGCCGCCGCCGCCGTGGGCGAGCAGGATTCTCTCGGGTTCGGACGTCATGGGATGAGCTATTTCCTCCGGCCGTACTTGTACCACGCCGAGCAGGTCCCTTCCGAGCTGACCATGCACGGACCGATGGGCGTCTGCGGCGTACATCGCGACGCGAACAACGGACACTCGACCGGCTCGATCAGACCGCACAAGACCTCGCCACAACGACAGCCGGGGATCTCCCGGCCGGGCCCGTCTTCGACGCCGAATCGTACAAAGGCGTCAAACCGCCTGTATGGGTCTTTGAGAGCCAGCGTACTCTTGGCGATCTTGCCGAGTCCTCGCCAGTAGCCATCGACCGGCTCGAAGCACTCTTCGATGATGCGTTGCGCCGCGAGGTTGCCCTTCTCGGTCACGACCGCACCGTAGAGCGATTTGAGCTCAGCCTTGCCCGCCGCCAGTTGCCGGCAGATCTCCGCGAGGGCCTCCACGATTTGCACAGGCTCGAAGCCCGCGACCACGCACGGCCGCTTGTAGTTCTCCACGATCTCCGCGAAGGCCCCCGAACCGATGATAACGCTGACGTGCCCAGGACAGAGAAACGCATCGACGCGATCGTTCATGCCGCCCAGGAGGGCACGCATGGCAGGCAGGACCAGCTTGTGCCCGCTGAGGACGAAAAAGTTTTCGATGCCTTCATCCGCGGCTTCCTTGACGACGACCGCAGTCGCAGGCGTCGTCGTCTCGAAGCCTACCGCGATGAACACCACCGATTTGTCCGGGTTCTCGCGGGCCAACTGAAGCGCGTCCTCGCTGCTGAGGATGACTCGCACATTCCCTCGGACCGCGCGAGTCTCCAAAGAACCGTCGCTACCCGGCACACGGATCATGTCGCCATAGGTTGCGATGAGGCAGTCATCGCGATCCGCGAGTTGCATTACCGCGTCGATATACCCCTGGTCGGTCACGCAGACAGGGCATCCCGGCCCGGAGAGCAACTTGACCTTCTCGGGCAAAATCGACCGGATCCCACTGCGAAAGATCGAGACCGTGTGCGTCCCGCAGACCTCCATGATGGTGATCCGCCGGTTGCAGCTCTCGCAGGCTTCTTCGATCGTCTGTCGCGCTCGGTCGATTCGGTCCAACATGCCAGTTATCCGGAGACCTTGTTCTGGGTGTTCTCGAAGTTCGCGATCTCGGCGAAGAGTTCCCAGGTCTTCTTCGCTTCCTCCTCGTCAACGAGCGAAATGGCGAACCCCGCATGCACCAGCACGATGTCCCCGAGTTTCACATCAGGCAACAGGGTGGTCTTGGCCTTCCAGCGGTTGCCCATGGCATCGACAACCGCCCTGTCCTGGTCCAATTCAACTATTCGCGCCGGTATTGCCAAACACATGCTTTCCTACTCACCTCAGTGGTCTTACGCCAGTTGCAAACACGCATCGCGCCCCCACATCGGTGTGCGCGCCAACGAGCGGCTGACCGCTGCATTCTAAGGTTTCGCTGTGTTCAGGTCAATCCGCGGCTTTCCTTCAGGCCGGTCGTTACAGCCCAGGCTCAACGAATGCGTGCAATTCCAACTCCTTCCGAACCTGCGTGAGGGTGGCTTCCACTTCGGCAGCATAGTCGCCCTTCACCACGTCGACGGCCGTGGTCAGGATTTGTTTCATCAGGTCTACCGGGACATCGATGACGCCTCCCTGGGCACTGGCGAGGATCTGCTTGGATAATTCCACACCCTGTTCGGCCAAGGCTTGGACTGGGTCTTCCTTGCAGAACGCGGCCCCATACACCTGCATTTGCAGTCGGAACTCGTTCTCTGCACCGACAATAAGTGCCGAGGCTACAGATTCGGGGACCCCGGCGGTTGCAGCAACATCGCCCGCATAGGCTTTGCACAACAGGATCGGCGCGGCCCAGCCGCGGGTCTGCGCTGCCAATACCAGACGTTGACCGAGGTCGGGATCCTCATTGCGGCACAGAAGCAGGTCGACGGCCGTCTCGATGGCGGTGTGCGCGACGGTAGGCAGTGCCAAGTCGAGGACCTCGTCAGGGTTGGAAACACCATTGGCGAGCAGAAACAGACGCACCGAAGGCATGAGAACCGCCGCCAGTTCCTGGCTTTTGTGGATCACATAGCCGCTTTGCGCAAGACCCACCGAACTGATATGGGCGGTCTTGTCGGCACCCCACGATTCGTTATGACTTGCGAATCCGTAGGCCAAAGCCTTGTCGTTGGGCGATTGGGCCTGATCGAC
>JAGPGT010000286.1 GCA_018055905.1 Phycisphaerae bacterium | reverse complement strand
ATCGATATCGATTTGTCGATATGTTTGTCGCTGAGGCTGTAACGGTTGATCTCCAGCGAACGGATGGCCTTGCCCATCGCCTCTTTGAAGGTCCGCCCGATAGCCATGGCCTCGCCGACCGATTTCATCTGGATCGTCAGCTCCGGCGGCGTCTGCGGAAACTTCTCAAATGTGAACCGCGGCCACTTGACGACGCAATAGTCGATCGTCGGCTCGAAACAGGCAGGTGTTTTCTTCGTGATGTCGTTGGGGATCTCGTCGAGCGTGTACCCGACGGCCAACAGCGAGGCGATCTTGGCGATGGGGAAGCCGGTCGCCTTGGAAGCCAGGGCCGAACTTCGCGACACGCGGGGGTTCATCTCGATCACGTAAAGCTTGCCGTTGGCGGGATTGACCGCAAACTGGATGTTCGAACCACCCGTTTCGACACCGATGGCCCGGATAATCTTAAGCGAGGCATCCCGCATGATCTGGTATTCTTTGTCCGTCAGCGTCTGGGCGGGCGCGACGGTGATGCTGTCGCCGGTGTGAATGCCCATGGGGTCGAGGTTCTCGATGGAGCAGACAATGACCACGTTATCCTTACGATCCCGCATGACCTCCAACTCATACTCCTTCCATCCGATCACCGACTCCTCGACGAGGACCTGATGGGTGGGACTGAGGCTCAGGCCCCACTGGATGTACTTTTCGTACTCTTCCGCGTTGTAGGCGATGTTGCCGCCGGTGCCGCCGAGGGTGTAGGAGGGTCGAATGATCGCGGGAAAACCCGTTTCTTTGACGACCTCCTTGGCCTCTTCCCAGGAGGTAGCGTATCCGCTCTTGGGGACTTCCAGACCGATGTCGAGGATCGTCTTCTTGAACAGGTCTCGTTCCTCGGCCTTCTTGATCGACTTGAGGTTGGCCCCGAGCATTTTGACGCCGTACTTCTTGAGCACCCCCCTCTCGGCCAGAGCCACTGCGGTATTGAGGCCGGTCTGCCCGCCCAGCGTGGGCAGCAGGCTGTCGGGTCGTTCCCGACGGATGACCTTCTCGACCACCTCCGGCGTGATCGGCTCGATGTATGTCCGATCCGCCAGCTCGGGATCGGTCATAATGGTCGCGGGGTTGCTGTTGACCAGAACGACCTTGAAGCCTTCCTTGCGAAGAACCTTGCAAGCCTGGGTGCCCGAATAGTCGAATTCACAGGCCTGCCCGATGACGATGGGGCCCGACCCGATGATCAGAATCTTGTGGATGTCCTTGCGTTTCGGCATAGTACCCTGTTGTGCGGCCCCTTATCCGCTCTTACCGTTCGAATCCATGCGTCCATCCTACCTTGGCAGCCCGCGGATCCGCGGCGGCGACTTGCGTCTTCGACGACCTGCCTACAGTCCTCAACCCCTTGGAGAAACGGTCTCTTCGTGCACCTGCACGCGGACCGCCCTCTTTGCCTCTTCGCGTAGGGTGTCAGACCACGCTCTGCCCGGCGTCACTGATCTCCCGTTGTTTCACGGAGCCTGCGGGCAGGGGAAACGCTGCGTCGCTGGGATAGGATTCCGGCTTGAATTCATCTGGCCTGGGAACCCTGACGCAACCAACGGTCTATAGCCGCCGCTGCCTCTCGCCCGCTGTTGATCGCACGAACCACCAGCGAGGCGCCACTGATTGTATCGCCGGCCGCGAATACCCACGGCTCACTGCTTTGGTAACCGTCGGTTATTACATTCCCTTTTGTGTCAAGTTGCAAGCCTAAATCTCTGATCAGCCCCTCATGCGTAACGTGAACGAAGCCCAAGGCCAGAAGAACGAGGTCCACCTTGAGCGTGAACTCCGTGCCGGGCAGTTCTCTGAGCTTCCAGGCCCCCCTGTCATTCGTCCACTCGACCTCGCAGGCGTGCAGTTCCTTGACGGCACCATTGTCGCCGCCGAAAAACTTGGTCATGACGCTCCACCGCCGCTCGCACCCTTCCTCATGGGAAGATGAGGTCCTCATCATCCGGGGCCACATCGGCCAAGGCGTGTCCTGTGGACGCGATTCGGGCGGCTTGGGCAAAATCTCCAGTTGGTAGATTTTCTTGGCCCGCTGCCTGCGAGCGGTGCCCACGCAGTCACTGCCAGTATCGCCGCCGCCGAGCACAACCACCACCTTGTCCCGGGCGTTCACCCGAGGAATGTCGCCCAACGCCTCGGCGGCGCAGAGCTTGTTCTGGGCCGTCAGGTAGTCCATAGCGAACACAATGTTGGCCTTTTCCCGACCGGGAACGGTGATGTCGCGGGGCTGGCGGGCCCCCATGGCCAGACAGATGCAGTCGAACATCTTCCGCAGATAGTGGGCGGAAATATCCTTGCCGACGTCGACGCCGGTCTGGAACTCGACGCCCTCAGCTTTCAGCTGTTCGAGCCGACGGTCGATCACCGCCTTGGCGAGCTTGAAGTCGGGAATCCCGTAACGAAGCATGCCTCCGGCCCGCTCATCCTTTTCAAAGACCACGACGGTGTGCCCGGCGCGGGCCAGTTGCTGTGCCGCCGCCAGCCCTGCGGGACCGGAACCAATGACCGCGACCCGACGGCCGGTCTTCTTCAATGCAGGCAACGGTTTGATCCAGCCCTCCTGAAACCCCCGCTCGACGATCTGGTATTCGATGTGTTTGATCAGAACCGGGCGGTCGCTGACCGCCAGGGTACAGGCCGCCTCGCACGGTGCAGGACATACGCGTCCGGTAATCTCCGGAAAATTGTTGGTCTCATGCAGAATCCGACAGGCCTGTTCCCATTGACCCTTGTAGACGAATTCGTTCATGTCCGGAATCGAGTTGCCAACCGGACAGCCCGCACCGTGACAGAACGGAATGCCGCAATCCATGCAGCGAGCCGCCTGGTTGCGAATCGCATCGGGCGTCAGCGGCAGATCGATCTCGTCGAAATCGTGGACCCGCTCTTCGACGGGCCGATGCCCGACTTCCTGACGGCCATATTTGAGAAACCCTTTGAGTTCACCCATGGAACACCTCTTCGGTTGCCGGCGTGGTCTCGGTGTCGCGATGTTCGACAGCCCGCATCCGCTCCAACGCCTTGCGATAATCGATTGGGATCACTTTGACAAACCGTCCTACCATGTCCGGCCAGGCTCTCAGAATATACTTGGCCCGTTCGCTTGCGGTCCATTCCAGATGCCGTTCGATCAGATCGTACAAAACGGCCTTGTCCGCCTCTTGCCAGACGGTTTCGAGCTCAACCATGTCGAGATTGCACAGGGTGTCGAAAAGCTGCATCTCGTCGAGCACATAGGCCAGGCCGCCGCTCATGCCGGCGGCGAAGTTGCATCCGGTCTGTCCAAGGACGACGACGGTGCCGCCGGTCATGTACTCGCAGCCGTGGTCGCCGACGCCCTCGACGACCGCGGTCACACCGCTGTTACGAACCGCGAAACGCTCGCCGGCCATACCGTTGATGAAGACTTCGCCGCCGGTGCCGCCGTAGAGCAGCGTATTGCCGACGATGATGTTCTCGTGAGCCAGGAAGGGCGAGTCTGGGGGAGTCTGCACGACAATCCGTCCGCCGGAGAGGCCCTTGCCCAGATAATCGTTGCTGTCGCCGATCAGACGAAGCGTCACGCCGGGAGCCAGAAAGGCGCCGAAGCTCTGCCCTGCGGAACCCCGCAGCACGACTTCGAGTGTGCCGTCGGGAAGACCTTGGGGGCCATGTTTTTTCACGATCCGGTGGCTCAAAATCGCTCCGACCGTGCGGTTGACGTTGCGGATTCGCATCTGGATTTTGGTCGTTTCCTTGCGTTCGATCGCGCCTTCCGCATGTTTTAGGATTTCCCAATCCAG
>JAGPGT010000072.1 GCA_018055905.1 Phycisphaerae bacterium | reverse complement strand
GTTCGCTCCAGTCGCTGGAGGGCAGGAGAATCACGCGTTTGCCCTGCTTTTGCCATACCGGGAAGTACATCCAGCCGTGACCGCTGAACGGTTGCGAGAAGACCGCTGTGGGCAGGCCCACATCCACGATCCGAGTCATCGCCGCCAGTGGCGCGTCACCGCCGTGACCGCACAGGTGGAACAGCAGCACCGCGTCGGCTTGGGCTAGCTTGGGCACCACCTTTTCCACATCGACCTCGGGGACCCTGTCCCCGCCGATGAACTTCACGTCGCCGAGCTTGTACTCGAGGTTGGCGAGGTAGCGATTGAACTTCTCCACCTCCTCGGTCGGTCGGGACAAATAAATTCCCCCTGTTCGTCCGATGAACACCTTGTAGATCTTCACTGGCGGCATCTTTGGCGGCCAGTTCGCCTCCTCGCCTTGGGCCGCAGCCAATTGGGTGCCCCACAGCACCGCCCCAGCCCCCGCCGCACTAACGCCCAAAAACTCCCGTCGATTCATTTGTTCATTCATGGTCGCCGCTCCTTGTTTCCGAAGATTCCCGCACTCACCATTCGCCGGCAAGTTGACGGCACACGAAATATTGTGCCGCAGCGTCTTGGAAACTTCCACCGTTTTCCGGATTTTCCGATTGAAACTTGCATCGCGACGGACAAAGATAAAACGGAAATCCAGCATAGGATTTTCCGCAAGATGAAGTCTCGGGAGCACACCGAATGACAATCTCAAACAATACCTCAAAATACGTGCCATGGATGATTCTGTTCCTGGCGGCATCTCCGGCACTGGCCCAGCCGGCCGTTCGCTACAGGATCGTCGTCACCGGCGGGGAGTTACTCGCAGGAGCCTATGCGGACGGACACACATTCTTCATCACCAAAACCCTCCGACCGTTGGGACTGCAGTGCATCGGTGCGATGTGTGTGGACGACCGGACTACGGACATCTGCGAGGCCATGCGATTCGCCGCGGACAAGTCGGATCTTGTGATCGTCACAGGCGGCCTGGGTCCCACCGACAACGACGTCACCCGAGAGGCCCTGCGGGACTTCACGGGAATACCCCTCCAGGAACATCCCGAGGTGCTGGCCGCCATGGCGAAACGGTTCAACGTCGCTCCGGCTGAACTACGCGCGAATCTACGCCGCCAAACCCAAACGCCGACGCAAGGTACGTATCTCAAGAACGCCAACGGAACCGCGGTGGGACTTGTCTTTGAGATGAAGACCCAAGTGGTGGTCGCCCTGCCGGGTCCGCCTCGCGAGCTCCAGCCCATGGTCAGCGACGAGTTGGTCCCCTATCTGAGCCGCCGGTTCGGGACGCGTTTGCCGGGCGCGTCGGTCACCCTGCGGTTTGTCGGACTGGGGCAATCCCAGATCGATCAGATGATCAAAGACCACGTCACGCTACCGACGGATGTCGTCACCTCCTCGCAGTTTGAAGGAGGACGGGTCGATTTTACCTTCTCGCTTGCGGGAAACGCGCCCGAGGACCACGCGAAACTCAACGAACTGAAGAACAAAATCGTCGAACGTTTGGACGATTCGATCTACGCGCAGGACGATGTGACCACGCTGGAAACCTGCGTGATGAGGCTGCTGCAGGCACACCGGACCACACTGGCAGTTGCCGAAGTCGGCAGCGGCGGCGCCTTGGCCTCGGCCCTCAACGTAGCCGAAGGGACGCACGAGCCCTTCATCGGAGCCTACGTCGCCCCGACCGTGGAAAGGCTGCATCAAATGCTCGGCCACACTACCCGACCAGGAGAAATATTGAATGTCGAGTCCCTCGTGCGCGAGGTGGCGACGACTGCGTCCAGCCGGTGGGCAGTTGCGGTCGGAAACATCCACCCGAATGGCGCCGGCGGTTTTTTCGTAGATGTCGCTTTTCTGCATCCCGACGATCACATCGAGAACCGGCAAATCCGACTCTCGGGCATGGGCGAATCCGCACGCGCTCGACTGGTCACGGAACTGCTTGATCACCTACGGCGTAAGCTGCGCTCAGGCTCATCCCAAGAAGCGACAACAGATGGAGCCCCCTGTGCAGATCCAAGCCGCTGAACTCCGGGACATCGACACCCTCGTGGAATTCAACAAATTCGTCAAAAACCCGGCCCTCAAGAAAAGCGGTGTCTGTGGCATCCGCCTGTACGTCGAGCCGTCCAATCACATGGCATAGCGACTCTGCCGGCAAATCGGCAGGCCCGCCCACGGGTATCGGATATACGAGCAAATGCCGTCGTAGTGAATCCAGCCGGATTCACATAACCGCCAGGACCTGCATCGTGTGTCCCGCCAGGCATATCGGGCTGTCGCTTGCCATCGGCTCACCCCTGCCGGTGATCGGATCCACCCAAATACGGTTGCCCTTGGCAGAAAGTGTCAAGTGGCATTCGAGCCCCGAGGCCCCTTCGTTAAAAAGCAGATAGTAATCCCGGCCGCCTTTGCGGACATGGCGTACCCGAAGACTGGGTGACCGCGGCGCCGCCTGCACATCCGGCGGGACGAGCTTGTCGATCCGTGCAACGAGTTCATCCGAGGAGATCGAGTCATCCCAGCGGATGACCCGCCCTGTCTTGGCAAGCCTGTCGATCACCGGACCGGCCTGAGCCGGCGGATCATCTTCGAAAATGAGAACACGGTAGTGCATCCCGGCCAGATGAATCCCGTCCTCGTCCACCCGGGCGTCCTCCCAGAGATGCCGGGCTTCGAGATAGTTGAAATCCCTCTGGTTCTGGAAGCATACCTTGGCCGACCGCCAGGGCAACCAGTCGTTCAGACCCAGGATGGCCACCCCGCAGACGTGCGTGCTGTCGGTGTTCAGCCAGCACAGCCGCGATGTCGCCTCTGCGAAAGGCTTGAACCGGGACCACCATGTGTTGTTGGGCCCAACGTCCGGCGGCCGCTCGTCGATTCGCGGGCCGCGGATGGAGTAGTAGAACGCATGTGGAACAAGCATGTTGCAGCCGCGAACGAGAAGCCAGTTCGCCAGCCACTTCATCTCTTCGAACGTGAAGTTGTGACCGAAAGCGCCGCAGTACTCATTCAAGTTGCGCCGACGCCCCAGGTGAATCATCGCCGAGGAGGCACACTTAGCCTGCGTGGATTGTTCGCCCTCGAGGGCCGAGGGTTTGTCCGGCTCGACATACCGCCAGACGATGTCCTGCCCGGGGATTTGGAAATATCGTAGCGGTCCGATGTCATCGCCGCCGGCGGGGTGGCCGCAAAGGGCCACGCCGTGGGCTTTACACCATTCGGAAATCTGGTGATAAAACGTTTGCTCCAGACGGGCTTCAAGAGCCCGATTATAGTTGCGGCGGTGCTTTGCGGCGTCGGGCTCGTCTTCGTACCACAGAGCCGGCAAATGTTCGGTGAAATCGTAACCGAGAAATGCGTTGACATGTTCGAGAATCCCGGTGGTACCGGGGACCATGCCCCGTTCAGCTCCTCGGGCCAACAGCGAAGGCTCATCAGTGAAGATCGCAATGACCGTTTTGCCGAAGTGTTTGCCGAACTCGTCATAATACCGCTGGTAGACCAAGCGAATGAAGCAGGCGACGGAGTCCGGATTCAGAATGTCCGCACCGGGCGGTTGATTCTCCGGAACCTCCCGCCGGTCTGCCCGCCGCGGCGGATCGTCCTGGAGGAAATGCAGCCCGCGAATCACCGACCGCCCCTCGCGTGCCGCCCGATCGACCACCGCCAAGCGGTGACCGTTCTTGCGACGGACGACGGCGACGAGGTTCTGCCCGACCGCCAACTCCAGCCGACCCTCGGTGCCGATCCGGATCCCCTGCACCTCAGTCTCGGGCTTGGCTTCGTCCAGGTCGACGCAGACCAGTCCCCGAGTTCGATAGGTGGGATTCTCTGCCACGACCTGGCCGCTCGAGGAGCCGCTGGGATACATGCCTTCGTCGTAGAGGATGACCTTCATATCCCGCTCGGCGGCCCGCTCGATCGCAAATCGCATGAAACCGATCATCCGTTCGCTGAGCCAACCGATGCTCTTGGGCAGACCGGCCCGCGGATGAATCAAGAACCCATGGACACCGTGAGCCTGGAAATCCTCCATTTGTCGCAGCAACTCCGCCTCGGACAGCTCGTCGTTCCAGAACCAGAACGGGATCTGCGAGAACTCATGCGGCGGATCGACCCACTCCGGCGGCAAGGTCGCAGCCTGTTCTCCCGCGACAGTCCAAGCCGGGACTGAACTTGCAGGACACAGAACCAACGCCGCACCACTGCCTACCGCTCCTAAGAAACGCCTTCGATTGAGCTTGTTCCGCATGTAATGTTACCTCCACTCCCCAAGAACTCCTATCGGGGCGTAAGATCTTGCCCTAAAAAGCCTTTTGAGGCTTCTGGAAAAAACGCTGAAGTTCCACGATACGCTCCGGACTGATGGTGCGGCCGTAACGAAGACCTGCGTAGGCGAGATACCAATCGGCCAGGTCTTTGATTTCTCCATCCGACTCCGTCGCCATAGGACGAATCCTTGCCGCAAAGGCGTGAAGCGTTTCGTGAGTTCCCCGGTGGACACCGACAGATCTGGCCCTGCGATCCACAGTCGCCAACAGCTTGTGCAGGGTTTGCAGTTCCGGAGTCAGCGTGGCTCTTCGCACCGCCTTTCGGCGAACTCTTCGGCGGCGGCGCATCAGAGCCAACCCCACCGCGGCACCGAGAAAAGCCAGGAACATGGCGACGGCCATGCGAAGACTGTACACCTTGAAAAACCAGCCGATCAAACCCAACAAACCATAATCGTACACCGCCTGGATCAGGCGAGTCACCAGCACGCTGCGCCCGCTCTGGTTCGCCAACCAGGCATCATCCCGGGAGTAGTTCGCTAAATCTTCCTGCGATGTGGCCTCGACGATCACCCACGTGTTGCGTTCCCGATCCCACGCCTCCACCCAGGCATGTGCATCCATGTTTCGGGCGATCCACGACTTGCCGTCTGTATCCCGTTCCGTGACGAGAAAACCCGTGACATACCGGGTCGGGACATCCGCGAAACGCAACAGGAGCGCCGCGCCGGTTGCGAAGTACTCGCAGTAGCCGGTGGACGCTTCCAGGAGAAAATAGGTCACGGGGTCCTGATCCGGCGGGACGGCCAACCCCAACGAATAGGTGTAATTTGTGTGAAAATACCGGGTCACCGCCTCGATCTTCTCGGCGGTGGTTCTGCAATTCCGGAAAATCCGATTGGCCAGCGGCCGGAATCGAGGGTCCACGTGTTGCACATTGGTCATCCGCCGGATTTTGTCGGGCGAAGGAGGATCCAGGCTCAACGAAGTCGAATAATCAATATGATAAGTCAAGTTCGCACGGGTCTCGCGGGAACGGAGCGTGCCGTTATCGTCGTCCCGCTCCAGAGTGGTAAAGGGAGCTTCGATGGAACAGGCCCCCAGGGGCAGGAATAAAACATCGATGACCGCCGATTCATGACGCACCGTCATCTCCCGATTGGCCTCTCGATTATTCAGCCGAAACAGGCCCATGCGCCCGAACAAGCGGCTCTCATCCTGATACAGGTGACTGCGGTTCGATCCTTCCTTCCACTCCGACGGACGGTAGGTGATGAAAGCCATCGCCCGCAGATAACCAGGACTGGCGGAACTGGTGATCCTGAGCACGACCTCGGAGTTGGTGTCCTCCATGATGGCCAGAACCCCCGACAGTTTTCCGCTCGCGGAAAAACCGATCTGGGAGACTCCCGCCGCCGAGGTGTCCAACGGCACATTGGCTCTCCAAAGCCAGGTGGGTAGCAAGTTGAGAGATTCGACTCGGCTGTAGAGCACCGAGCCCCCAACCCACCCCAGATTGATCATCACCACCGCCAGGATGGCACACAAAATGTGGAACCCCAGCGACTGTCGTGGTTTGCCGGGCGTCGGAAACTCGGTTCCACGAAAACCCCACGTCGCACCCCAGGCGTAGAGCACAACCATGCCGACGCCGACCAGTTCCATGAGCCGGAAAAGGATATACCGGTCGTCCAGGAGCCAGATCTGTCCGCAGGCCATCACCGTCGCCATATGGAACAACGCCAAGTTCGCCGGCAAGGGCGTCATCGCACGTTCCGAAGCGCGGATCGCGGCATCGGCGGACAAGGGCTCCCGGCGCGACCGCAAGAACAGGATCAGGACCATGCACGAGAGAAAGTACCGCGCGATCGTCTCCCACGCGAATGCGGCGAGCTGGTCCGTGGGGGGAGTCGCGAGCTTGCAATGGACCGCGAACAACACCGCCAGCAAGAGCAGCAACAGCGCGGTGATGTACCGCTTCTCGGGCCGGATACCTACGGTGAAATGCCCTTCCAGGCCCACGATGCCCAGTACGCAGAGAATCGCGGGAAAAGTGATGTCGCCCGAGGTCACAGCGACCAAAAACGAACCGCCCATGATCATAGCGCCGGCAATGATTCTCTGCGACTTCACAATTGCTCCACCCGTCCCGCCAGGATATCGTCGGCAGAGAGGAATCGAATGTCCCCCGTCCACTCTTGCTCGATTGCCGAGGCCTCGGACCGGCCGAGAACGGCCACCGTCGTATAACAGCCGGCACGCCAGGCCCAATCCACCAGACGTCGGTACATATCATCCCATCGCAACACAATGAATACGATCTCGGAAATCTCCGGGAGCCGGGCCTCCAGAAGCGGACCGACCTGATCGAGCGAATAATCGTCGGAAGGTTCGACCCCGGCCAAAATCTCATGGAGCCGTTCGAACCGAGCGCTCTTGGGAAACGCGGTGAACTCGTGCCGATCCACTCCCGTCAGCAACAGATCGATCAGACAATCCTCCCGAATCGAATAGGCCGCGGAGGCACAAAGATTTATTGCGGCCTCCAACTCGGGAATCTCGCTCGCCTTCTTCATTCGGCCTTCGGGTATGCGGGTATCCACCACAAAGGCGGCATAGTCGTCCAGATCGTCGTCGTATTCCTTCGTGGCTGGCGCGCCCAGGCGTGCCCAGGCGCGGACGTCGATCTTTCGTGGCGAATCGCCCGACACAAATGGGCGGCTCCCGATGTATTCCGGCGTGTCGCCCGACCGTCCCAACAACCGAAGACTGCTGGTGTTCACGTGCCGACTCCTGTAGCGCAAGGGAAACCGAAGCTGAGAAAAGGCAGGAAGAACCAGCAGGGTCTGAAGGTCCCGGCGCATCATGCCGATGCGGAATAGACCGAACGGAAAGCTCGACTCGCAAATCGGTACGCCGATCGAGTGACAACCGCGGCGCTTGGCGCGGATCGTCAGAACAATCTTGGCTGTCTCGCCGGGTCTCAGACACGGGATGACCTGGGTCCGGCCTGTCAGTTCGACCGTCTCGGGCAACCAGGCAAACCTCGCTGACAGATTGTAGGCGGTCAATCGCCCGGTGTTCTCGAGCATATAGGTCAAATGCGTCGCTTGACCGGCAAGCACCCGGTCGGGCAAATCGCCGAGGACGCGGATTCGCGGACGCAGAATCAATCCGACGACCAAAGCGCCCACGCCCACGGCCACCAGAATCGCCAAAGCGCCGAAGGCTGGAACCACCAGGCTCGCGAGGGCCACGAAACCCACCCCGTGCAGATACATCTTGCCAGCCTCGGTCGGACCGATGTGTAGCTTGTCCGAACCTCTGTCCATGGCGACTTTCCTCAGACCGGAACTTTAATGCGGCTGATGATATCCGCGACGATCTGTTTGGCCGTCGAGCCGCCATAACGGGTCTTCGAGGTCAGAACCATCCGGTGTGGCAACACGTGTGGTGCACACCAGAGGACATCATCGGGGATCACATAGTCGCGGTTCTCATAATAAGCGTGAGCTCGAGCGGCCCGGCTGAGCATCAGCGTGCCCCGCGTGCTGATGCCCAGTTGGAGGCGGTTATCATGCCGGGTTGTGTGCACGATTTCCACCATGTATTCCAGGACACCGTCGTCGATGTGGATGTCCGCCACCTCTTGCTGGATCTGGCGGATCTGTTCCAAGTCGAGCACAGGTTCGATCTTTTCAAACGGCTCGGTCCGCGTGTGGGATTTGAGGATGTCGACTTCGACTTCGACCGCCGGATACCCGATCCCCAGGCGAACCAGGAACCGGTCCAATTGGGCCTCCGGCAACGGGTATGTGCCGTGGAACTCCAGGGGGTTCTCTGTCGCAATCACCAGAAACGGCTGAGGCAGTGGGCGTCGCTGGCCCT
The DNA here is from genome assembly GCA_018055905.1 of Phycisphaerae bacterium. Classification (GTDB taxonomy): domain Bacteria; phylum Planctomycetota; class Phycisphaerae; order Sedimentisphaerales; family Anaerobacaceae; genus PLanc-01. Next base: position 8,832 of record JAGPGT010000072.1, on the reverse strand, counting down.
CGATCGTGGCCTGGCCCTCGTTCATCGCCTCCAGCAGAGCCGACTGAGTCCTGGGAGAAGCCCGGTTGATCTCGTCGGCCAATAGGATATTACAGAAGATCGGCCCCGGTTCAAACCGGAACTCGCCGTTGACGGGGTTATAGATCGAAGACCCCAGGATGTCCGCGGGCAACAGATCGGGCGTGAACTGAATCCGTCGGAACTTGGCCTCGATGCTCCTGGCCAGCGCTTTGGCCAAGGTCGTCTTGCCCACGCCGGGAACGTCCTCAATCAGAATCGATCCCCCTGCCAGCAAAGCGACGATCACCACGTCAATGCTTTCGGGCTTGCCGTAGATGACGGTCTGCAAGTTTCCCTTCAACCCCGCCAATCGCGGATTCTCGCTGCGAACGGTCGTCACATCCGGCCTCCTGAAGCGTCATTCCATTCTCAATCCCAGGGCCTCATAAAGTGCCCCATCCACGGATCATCTCTTGAACCAGTATAACCCTCCTCCCATGGGGCAGCAAGATAAAGGCGACGCAATTGCCCGTTTCGAGACGAGGTGTGGAAAAGACACCTCCTTGTGTCGGCAAAATGGAGGGGGCAGAAAAGGACGGAACTCCGGAACAACAAGGAAATTCAAAATCGTAAGCGAAAACCAGGTCGTTCGCGATATCCTCTTCTCGGGAACCCTCGCGGTGACGGAAACGTGCCGCTGGATTCGCAACGATTGTTCCGATCTTCTCGATCAGGACAAGCGTCTTTGTCTGTTGAACCCTCCGAGCCGTCTTCGAGGCGACCTGCCCCCACGCCTGTACGACCAGTCCGTAACCATCCCCGGAGCGAAACGGGGAATGGCATCGTATCGGCCCTTTGCATCCCCCTCGGGGACAAGTATAATGAAATTGCCTTGCTGAAACATGCGTCGGCACGGCATACGGATCTGGTTGCACCGGAGATCGATATGACCGAGGAATATTCCCCCACCGCTAAGGTATATCCGACCGATAACTTGGGCAAATACAGCATCCTCGACATGCTCAAATATTTCGAAGAGCATGGCGCGATGCGAGTTTCGGATCTGCACATCAAAGTCGGCGCCCCGCCGGCCTACCGCATCGACGGCGATCTGGTGAAGCTTAAAGGCCCGGCCGTCACACCGGAGATCGCCCGTCAGCTTATCTTTCCCCTGCTTAAGGACCACAGCCTCAAGAAACTCCAGACCGACCATTGCGTCGATGGGTCCTATCGAATGGGATCCCTGCAGTTTCGCATTAATATCTTCCACGAAAACGACGGTCTGGCCGCCGCGATCCGGGCACTGTCGCTTGATGTGCCGCCCATCGAAAAGATCGGCTTCGCCAACAACGTCTGGGAGGACATCCTGAACCTCAAGGCGGGTTTGGTCCTCCTGACCGGCATCACCGGCGCCGGTAAGTCCACGACAATCGCCTCGTTGATCGGACGGATCAGCGAAAAGACCGCCTGTCGAATCATCACGGTCGAGGATCCCATCGAATACATCCTGCCGCAGAAGTACTCGATCATTTCCCAGCGGGAGGTCGGCCGGGACGTCAAGAGCTTCTACGACGGACTCAAGGAGATGATGCGGGAGGACCCCGATGTAATCTTCGTCGGTGAGATGCGCGACGCCGAGACAATCGCGATGACGCTGATGGCCGCTGAGACCGGGCACCTGGTGTTCTCGACCCTGCACACCCGCGACGTAACGGGCTCGATCACACGTATTCTGGACTACTTCCCCGAAGGCCGGCAGTCCGAAGTACGAAACCAGCTCTCGCTGGGTCTGGCCTACGTCGTGAGCCAGAAATTGATCCCACGCAAAGACGGTCAAGGCCGAGTCGTCGCAATGGAGATCCTCAACAACACCTATGCGGTGGCCAACCTGATCCGCACCGGAAAGATCGAACAGATCTATTCCCAACTCCAGACCAAGACTCGAAACAGGCACGACGAAAAGATGATTACCTTGGAAAAACACCTGGCGACGCTCGTCAAACAGGGCCAAGTGGACCTGCTCGAAGCCCAGAAGTGGGCCAATGACCTCAAGGCTTTTGTGGACTGCATGCAGAGAGACTGAACCCTGCAAGATCGAGCCAGAGGAAAGCACGAAATCTGAAATCCCAGACAAATTCAAAGCACAAAGCGCAAATGACCAAAACGCTGCCGCATTGCCGGCTTCGGTCGTTTTGGATTTCGAGTTTGAATGACAGGTAGGTCCCTGATCAGGTGTTCAGGGGTGACGACCTATGACCATCGAGTTCAACTGTCCCAAGTGCGGCGCATTGATCGCCTTCGACAGCAAACACGCAGGCAAAAGGGCCAAGTGCCTCAGTTGCGAACAAAAATTCTTCATCCCCACGGAGAGTTTCCAGAAAGCCAAGAAGGCCGAACCGGAGCCCCAGCCGAAAGAAGATCCGATCCCCGGCTTCTATCGCGCGGTTTTCGTCGACAGTTGGAAGGTATTCTTTGATCGACAGAGCCTCACACCCCTGGCGTTCGTCGTGGCGGTCGTGTGCTTTCGATTCTTCCTGGCCAGCACCTGTTGCCTGAACTGGATATCGAGCTTCATCATCTGGGGCTGGCTGTTCGGTTTCTATCTGAACGTCATCTCCCAAACCGCGATCGACGACGATCAGCTCCCGGAAATCGAGATCGGTACCTCGATCACGTGGATTCTGTACGTGGTGGGCCCGATGTTCACCTTCTTCTACACGCTGTTCCTGGTCGAGTTGCCGTTCATCATCACCTTGTCGCTGACGCAGGACAACGGCATCGCCTTCGACACGCTGTGGACCGGCTCCACCCTCCTGCACCGATTCTTACAGACGCTTCTGATCGGCGGCCTGTTCCTCTTTCCCGCCGCAATTCTGACGACTGCAGTCGGAGGCACCTTCTCCCTGCTCCGCCCGGACTACCTGCTGGCCCCCCTGCCGCGGGCTTTCTTCCCCTACCTGACCGCGGTCGCTCTGCTGACCACCGCCTGTGTCCTGGAGATGCACACCCGCCAGTACGACCCTGCCGCAGCCCCCAAGGTCACGGTCGCACACCTGGGCATAAACCTTCTCGTGCAGGTCGTCGCCATCGTCGCAATGCGGACCATCGGGCTCTTCTATCGCCATTACGGCTGCTACTTCAAATGGTGACGCCTTCCCGATTCTCAGGCAGCATGCGGCGGTGACACAAACGATCAGAACGTATGGACGATCCCTCCTTGGGGATAAAAGCAAGCCGTCATGCCCGATGCAGATCGGACACCAGTCGCTGGAAAAGCTCCATCGGCATGCCCATGACGTTGGTGAAGCTGCCTTCGATCCGCTCGACGAAGGCGTCGCCCACTTCCTGGATGGCGTAGGCGCCGGCCTTGCCCTCCCAGCCGCCACCGGCGACGTGTTCGGCAATTTGGGCTTCGGTCAGCTTGCGCGGGTAGACTGTCGTGACGTCGGATTGAACGATTTCGATATTGTCGCACAGGCGAATCAGGGCCAGGCCTGTGATGACCCGGTGCGGCTTGCTGAACAACCTGCGGGTGATCTGCTCGGCCTCGCGGGCGCCGGCGGCCTTGCCGATCACCTCGCCATCCAAGTCGCAGATCGTGTCGGCGCCGACGACCAGGGCATCGGGAAAATCGGGAGCCACGCTTCGAGCCTTGGCCAGCGCCAGTTCCTCGGCGTATCCCCTCGTGTCGGGCGCGGTCCGACGGAACGCGGCCTCATCGAGCTTCGGCGAAACCGCATGGAAGGCATATCCCGCCTCGGTCAGGAGTTGTCTGCGGCGTGGGGAAGTCGAAGCGAGGATGATCTGCATAGCGTCAAATCCAAACCGAAGCCAACTGTTCCTTCAGAGACCCGAGACGCCGCCGGACGTCAAGCGTTGCGGCGTGCTTCATTTGGCAGCGAATCGATCGCTTGGATCTTCGACGACCGCCAGCCCGCTGACGATCCTGCGACAGAAGGCCTGATATTCCGCGTCGAGCTGCTCGATGTCGCTGCCGACGTAGCGATCGAACAACAGGCGTCCGACTGTGCGATTCCAAGGGATCGTCCTGGGCAAATTGCGGTTCTCCGCGACCGAGCCGGTCGAAGCGTCGAGCGGCCAGCGTCCCAGAAGTCCGTCCTGCATCAATTGATGGTAGGCGTTCAGACGCATCCCATGGCGGGATTCGCGGAGAAACCGGACCAGCGCGTACGACTGACTGTAGAATGCCATCACCGCTTCGGTCTGGTCGGAGGCAAGCACTTCGCCGGGACTGGTGACAATCAATTCGCGAAGAGAAATCGGCCCGCTTCCGGAAAGAGTCTTCTTGAGCCCTCCCAGACGTTGGATGTTCATCGAGGGGTCGAAGCGAAACAGGCCCTGCTCGTAGACGCCGGTCTCGAAGAGCATGGCCACGCCTTCATCGAGCCAACTCGGCAAGCGGTACTTGAAAAGCCGGCTGTTGAACTGGTGCCAGCCCTCGTGCCCGACGGCCGCCAGCGTCCGAACGGCGCCGATGTCGTAGACGACGCACACGCCGTTGAGGTAGTAGGCTCCTGTCTGGATTTTGCAGAACAGCGGCGCCTGCTCCCCTGCGAAATCGTGGGTGAAGTCCTCCCATTGCTGCCGATCCGAAAACAGGTAGACCGTGAACTTGTGGGAAGTCTCGACGGGTTCCGCCAGTTGATCGTTGTACCCTCGGTAGGCCGACTCGATGAACCCAGGAATCCTGCGCAACAGCAGCGGCTGCTGGACGGTGGTGAAGATCTCGTAGTGATCGGTCGTGAGTTTCAGGCCAGGACCAAACCGGTTCGACCAGGGTTCAACCGATCTCAAGGCCGGTAAACGCTCACTCTGCAGGCGTTCCGCAAGTGGGGGGTAGGCGTCTTCTCCTTCAATCCGGACAAAGGACGCCCCATCGGGGCCATTCGAGCGGGAACAACCGACCAGCGTCAACACTCCTACGATGGCGACGGACAACAGACGCCGAGCCATGATTCTCCTTCCTGTCGCAACTACTTCTCAATCACCCTTGGGTCCGGTAATCTCCAGAAAACCATCCGTCCCACGAACAAACGATCCGACGAACGCACGGACGTACTTACACCACAGACCCCAATCTACTGAGAATATAACAAATCGACGGCAAAACAGGGAGAGACATTCCCGAATGGGTATCAAAGGCTTCGAGCCGGGGCCTCGAACACCTCAGCGGTGAACAGATACACTTCAGTCCGAGGATCTCTCCATGCGTCCGGGGGCAAACCGGCCTTGTGGGAACAACAATAGGACAAGAACTGTTCGACGTCCCACCCGGTCTCCGTGGCCACCTGCGGCAGGAAGCAGCCGGAGGCATGTCCCCGCTTGATGTAGACCCCGTCAACCCCCAGACGCAGGTTCAGCGGGTCCTCAGTTTTCTTCAGGGGCGAAAGGACGGAAACCTCGATGTCCAGATCATCCAGTTCCGCGGGAGTAATCGGATCATCCACGAAACGAGGGTCACTGCGGGCCGAGGCTTTGGCCATCTCAACAACCGTCTCGATCAACGGTCGGTCCGAGGCGAACCGACCGATACATCCGCGCAGCCGGCCGCGATTCTTCAACGTAACGAAACACCCGCACGTCGTTTTCAGTTCCGGGTCGTCCGTCGTCGGCACCGGAAAAGACTCGCCCTGGACCACCGCGCGAACCGCATCGCGCGCGATCGACAAGATCTGCTTCTGTCGTTTTCTATCCATGTTTGGCCTCTCTGCCTTGGTTGCCGGATCGGCCCAGTGTAATCGCGAATCGGATACAGCCCCCGGCGCGTTTTTCGTGACAATCCCGGATAGAGATTGACTTCTCTCGGCGACCAACCTATCCTGGGTCGCCATTCTGACGCTTTCGCCCGGTCTCGACCGCAAACCGGGACTTCCACATTGTACAAAGGATTACAGCAGTGAGAGAGCATCTCGTCAACGTCCTTAAAGGAATTGGCATCGGCACGGCCAATGTCATCCCCGGCGTTTCCGGCGGTACGATCGCTGTCATCACCGGGGTATTCGAGCCGCTGGTCAACGCAATCAAGTCCTTTGACCTGACCGCGTTGCGTCTGCTGGGCGCGGGCCGGTTCAAGGCTCTTGCCCAGCATGTGAACCTGTCTCTACTGTTGCCTCTGGCCCTCGGACTGTTGGCTGCCATCATCCTCTTCGCCCGGCTGCTCGAGTACCTGTTTGATCATCACCCCATCTACGTTTGGGCTTATTTCTTCGGGTTGATCTTGGCCTCCGTGTACTTCGTCGGCAAGACCGTGCGTCCCTGGACCTGGGTTCGCGCAGCTCTGCTGCTGGCCGGCGTGGCGGGGGCGGTGGCCTTGACTCTTCTGAATCCGGCCGTGGAGAACCGCAACCCCGCCTATATCTTCCTGTGCGGGGTCGTGGCCATCTGTAGCATGATCCTGCCGGGCATTTCAGGTTCATTCGTCCTGATCCTCATGGGCAACTATGAACTGATCGTCTTCGAAGCGATCTCCCGGGCGCACTTTGCGCTGCTGGCCCCCTTCCTGGGGGGGTGCATCATTGGATTGGCAGCCTTTAGTCACATATTGTCCTGGGTGCTCCGGGTCGCGAAGCACCAGACTCTGGCGGTCTTGACGGGATTCATCGCCGGCTCGCTCGTGACGATTTGGCCGTGGAAGACGACTGTCTTTCGGCTCACCGAAACCGGGGAAGCGGTGTTGAAGAACGGAGAACCTGTGGTCTTCAAATATCGACCTGTCCTGCCTGAGGCACTCAACACCGAGGTCGCAATCGCCCTGCTCATTATGGTCGCGGGCATCCTGAGCATCTGGGTGACCGAGCGTCTTGCCGCCCGCTCGAAAGACTGACCATGGCCGATGATCGCTCCGATTCCCAGTTCGAGCCGCGAGGGACAGGCCTGAGGGTGAAAGCCCCCGCCAAGATCAATCTGAGTCTACTGATCGCAGGCAAACGACCGGACGGCTTCCATGAGATCGAAACGGTCATGGCCAAGATCGACTGGTTCGACGAGATCCTCATCGAGCCAGGGCCACCCGGGATTGCCTTCACCTGTAAAGGACCTCGCTGGGCGCCGGACGACCCCACAAACCTTGTCTATCGGGCTGCGGACTTGCTCCTGAAGAGTTGTGGTGTCCGTCCCGGTGTAAAACTCACACTGACCAAGAACATCCCGGCCGGTTCGGGACTGGGTTCGGGCAGCAGCGACGCCGCAGCCACACTGATGGGGTTGAACGCGTACTTGCATTTGGGGTTGTCCCGACCCCGGCTCATGGAGTTGGCCTCCCGGCTGGGCAGCGACGTGGCGTTCTTTCTCCATGGTCCCCTGGCCCTTTGTACGGGTCGCGGAGAAGTGATCTCCGAGTTGCCCGTCGGGTTTGATTTCACTGCCCTTTTGATTCTGCCCGATGTAAATTCTTCCACGAAGGAAGTTTACGCACACTACCGTCACGATCCGGCACTGTACGACCGCCTTCACGATCAAATCGCTGCTTATCTGAAAGCAAACAGGCTTGATTTGTTGGCCGGAATGTGCGTAAACATGCTGGAGGGCAGTTGTTTTCGTTTATACGAGGAACTTCGAAAACTCAAGTACACTGTCCAGACGCTCGGTTCAAGGCGAGTCTGCCTGAGCGGCAGTGGTTCGACGTTGTTTTGCTTGATGGATAATAAAAATCCACAAAACATCGCTGTGTTGCGAGACGCCATCACCGAAAAGACAGGCTGTACGTGTGTTGTTGTGAGAAACAACCGATGGTAAGAGTGTGGGAGAGGCGCAGATCACAAAACCCGGGGGATCGAAGCCAGGCGGGTCGAGAAAAAGAAGGACCGGTTCATGGACATGAATAAACAACGTTCCCGAGGTCATCCGTCGGGCCGACGTCAAGCGATCAGGTCCTCCAGAACCTTGTCCAACGCCATGTCAAGTCGATTTGCGACGTCGTATTTGCCCTCGGTGATCTGGCGACGCAGTTGGAGCACCTTCTTGCGACGGACCTCCGGCAACGAGGCGATCTTCTTGAGCACCTGTCCCAGAGGGGTGTGATGAATGTTGTCCAGAATCTGCTCCATAATCATGTCCTTATCCTGCGAAAGATCCGCATCCAAAGGATTCACCCACTCTTGACGTTCTTCTGCAAACCCATTGGAATCGAGGTCCGACATCCACATCATCCTATCTGATACTCTACTTTTTCCAGGTCGAGATGTTCATCCGAGCGATATCAGAAACCACAATATATTGTATACTCCGCTGTCTTCTCTGATGCTCAACTCTGTATTGATATCGACATATGGCTTTTGAAAACTTTAGGGAAGTTCGGAGAAGAAAGAGCGACTTTTCATGCAAAATGATGGCGGCTATGCGGCCCTTCCAGTGCTGTTCCGCGGACCTCTCCACCAAGGTATCACCGCGAAACGCGGTGTCATCGCATTGCTCCCCTGAAAAACGACCGCCAAAACAGGAAACACAGGAAGACTACTATATATAGTGATGCATTCAAACCCAAATATGTTAAGCAAGGGTACTATGCCACAAAGCGACCGACCAGCTCTGGACAACCTATTTTCCTAGAAATGCACTAGTAATAGTAGATAAAGTGCAAATCGGCCTCCCACTGGTCGGGCATCCCCTTTCGTCTGGTCAACTTAATCCTATCGCACTGGAGGTTCACATAGTTGGATTGCATATGCGAAAGGAACTTGGCTGCCTGGACAATACTTACGTCCTTGAGTTTGACGGTGGCATCCTGTCGCTGCTTTCCGTTGACGATGATCTTCTGCGTGATCGAGATCGGACAACCTCCCGGGATGCCGCACAGATTGGCGGCGCTCTCCA
>JAGPGT010000285.1 GCA_018055905.1 Phycisphaerae bacterium | reverse complement strand
TCCGCTGGACCTGGAGCCGGGACTTCGCCAACTCGTACTGACCCAGGGCCAAACGACCCTCGATGTCGGCCAGTTCTTCCCGAGCCGACTGCTCCGCTCTGGCTAGAGGACTTTCCAGCCTGGTCAACGAAGCAGGAATGTCCTCGCTCAAAAGAAGGCTCGCCGCCTCCGCGCAGAATCCATACCGCCCCCCAACAGCATTCCTTGTTTGTGCCGTGTGACCTCCAGAGGAACCATCGCCGTTGGGCCGCGCGTCCCATAAAACCAACTGAGATGCGACAGCAGAGAGACGGTTCATCGCCAGACTTCCCTCACCGCCCGCCAAGTCACGGGCATGGAAGGATAGACGAGTTGTCAAGATGTTCAATCGTTTGAAGCTCGGGTCGCAAAGAATCGCAAAGCGAGATTTGTCTCCTTCCGCTAGCTCCGCCCGTGTCCCGGCTCCTTCGTCCGGCTCGAGACCTTCATTTCCGAGCCAAAAGAACTGACAATCTTCGGGAAGCTGGGCGAAATACGCAGCTAATTCCGCGTCCACCGCTTTGGTTAAAACCGCCGATCCCAGCGAGACGTTGATAAGGTTCAGAAGATTGAAACAGGCGGCAGGCAATCCGACCGACTCGGCGTCGACTTGGTTCTCGGACTGCGGAATCGCCGCACGGGCCAGATCGTGGACACCTTCGAGCCGGCCCAGTCGAATCCGCAGCACACCTCGGTTGTTGTAGGCCAGCAGGCGCAGGTGGCTTTCACGTGACGAGGTCTGCAGAAACAAGTCGTAGAACTCGGCTGCCTGTTCCAGGCGATCCATCACGTCGTTGAGCCACGCGGCCGCCCAAAGGAATCGCGACGCGATGTGAGGATTGGTCCAACGCCACCGGGACAGTCGTTCCACCCGCTCGCAAAGTCCCCGGAGGTCGATCTCCGGCGAGTCCGATGCATACATCGATTGCAAGCGGCGAAGCAATTCATCGCTGAGGGCTTCGCAGTGGGGGGATTCGAGGGCCTGTTCCAGCGACCGTTCAGCCGCTGCACCAGAAACCTTGGCAGGACTGTGCCGGTCGGCTCTGCCATCGAATACGAGCCTGGCCAACGACACCGGCGTAGTCTCTACCTCGCGACCGTCGATACGAACACACAACATAATCCCGGCCCCAACGTGCTTACGTCCCCCGCGAGAGGACCCTGTGGATATCCAACCCCGTTCGACACTCGGCAGTCCATTTGAAAGCGCTGAGGCGTTCACGCCTGAACACTGCATCCTAGCACCGTCGGACTGCTCTGTCAACTTCACGAATGCTGTATATTCCTCGGACTATCCGCGTTCACAGAACACTCGGATTGCCCCTTCTTCAGTAAAAATTTTGTCCGTCCGCCACCGTGCGGCGACAAACCACGACGACAAGGGTCCGAGAATGCGGATCTCTGTTTCGAGGAGAGCGCGTCACGCCGCCGAAAACAGAAGTTTCTCAGGGATTTTACGGTTCGTTGCAGAGGCGCCGTCGGACCGCCGAAGAAACCCACAAAGGTCTTTGAGAACCCGCGGCTCCCCAGGAAACGGCCACCTGAGTCCGCCCGAGTAGGAAAGAGCATGAACACAACGACGGTCCGAGAATTCTGCACGCTGGAGGAAGCGGCCGAGCGACTGCACACCTCGCCGATACAGATCGAAAGGTTGATCGACAAAGGCTTGTTGAGAGAATTCCGCGACGGGGCGCACCGACTGTTACGTACTACCGATGTTGACGCCCTCGTGGTGGCCAGAAACCGCCGGCTCGAACACCAGGGACAAACGGCCCCCCTTCCCTTTTCGCCAGACGGCCAACGACGGCCCAACCTCGGGTTGGCGGCCGATACGGAGATCAGAGTCCGCCCCCCCGCCGGGAAAGAGAACACGACGAGATACGAATCGGTCCCCCGAGACAAAAGTCCGAAAAATTCAAATCAGAAACAAAGACGCCGGAACGACGGTTTGAGAACCGCACGTACCCGACGGTCGTCGGCGCATTCCTGCTCGGCACCGCGACCCTCCAGCGGTCCGAGAAACCCCAAACGCAGAACCCGCCCGGAAATTCCGCCGCCGCAGAGCCTGTCGCTTCGAGAATGGTTCTGGGCAGGGTTGCTCCACGACCGTCCGATGGCGATCGCCCTGCTGTCAGTCCTAATCCTCTTGAGCCTCTCGGCAATCCTCGGCGGGGTTTGCGTGCTCACCACAATTTGGTAAATTCTCACAGACATCACTTCGAGGGATTCCGATAATAACGGTTTGCCGCCCCCCCGGAATCACGACAGGCACACTCAACCGACTTTTCCCTCGCGATTCTTCCTGAAACCTCTTGACAAGGGGTGTCAAATTCAGTATCATCAACTCTACAATAATGCTGCGAGACGACAGCGTGCATCCGAAATGGGGTGGTTGGGAAAGATCATCAAAAGCCGGTAAACGTTGTATCGATCTCAGAACCGTCTTTGCTGTTTGAAATGAACTGAAGTAATGGGAGGTGATGAAATGTTCAAGATAAGTGTATGTGTCCTGCTGGGTTGTGTCCTGACAGCCGGGTCCGCGTTTGCGGGTCCCACAGTCTATGTCACTCGGGTCAACGGCTATTACAGCGGGGACGGCGGCGAGTTCTTCGCCACACCGAACGCGGAGTTGGCGAACCTTACGGGAGAAACGACGACGTTCTCCACCTTCTGCCTGGAGAGGTCCGAATACGTTGACATGAACAAGACCTACAGCGTCGTGTTGAACAGTGAAGCGATCCAGGGCGGAAGCAACAAGGGTCCCACGGGCCCCGGCGGCGGCGATCCCCTGGACCCGAGAACCGCGTATCTGTATTCGCAGTTCCGCGCCGGAACGTTGGTCGGTTACGACTACACCCCCGGCCCCGGACGCATCAACTCCGCCCAAGCCCTTCAGGAAGTGATCTGGTATTTGGAGGACGAAATGACGAAAACCTGGAGCTCCGGTTCCCTTCAGGAAACCTTCTACCAGGCCGCTCAGAACGCCGTGTCGTCCGGGGCCTGGACCGGCTTGGGCAACGTCAGAGTGATGAACATGTACGTCAAGAACCACCCGGGGGATCTCCAGTACCGCAAACAGGACATGCTCGTCACCGTTCCGGTCCCCGGCGCAATGCTGCTGGGCGCGTTGGGAAGCGGGATTATCGGTTGGCTGCGACGCCGTCACGCTCTGTAAGACATTCACGAAGACACCGCTTGATCCAGGCTGCGGGTTCGCCCGCAGCCTTTTTTATGCGCCCGCCAGGCTTTCTGGGTTTTTGTCCTTTGCTAAAGAGAGACAAACCTGTGACCGATATCGATCTCAAAGAGGGGCTGTACGTCATGAAGACAATTGCGGTTGCGAATCAGAAAGGCGGGTGCGGTAAAACAACAACCGCCGTGAATCTGGCCGCCGCCTTGGCTGAGAAAGACAGGAACGTACTGTTGATCGATCTGGACCCCCAGGGCCATGCCAGTATCGGTCTGGGTTGCGATCCGGACGTTCTCGAACGCACCGTTTACGATGCGTTGATCAATCCAAGGATTTCGTTGAGCAGTGTTCTGGTGCCGACCACAACGCGAAGGCTGACCCTGGCCCCCGCGGGCATCATGCTGGCCGGCGCTGAGATTGAATTATCGCAGATACGCGCTCGGGAACTGGTCTTGGCGAATCTGCTCCGGTCCGTCAGCCATCAGTACGATCTATGCGTCATCGACTGCGCTCCAGCCTTTGGGATCCTGACCATCAGCGCGCTGGTGGCCTGCACCGACGTGGTCGTTCCGGTGCAGGCACACTACTACTCGATGGAAGGACTTCGCAGGGTCCTGGAGACGATCCGCCTGATCCGCGGCCGATTCCACC
>JAGPGT010000071.1 GCA_018055905.1 Phycisphaerae bacterium | reverse complement strand
GGTCGTACGGGATGGCGTTGAGTCTGTCCGGCATATTGTTCCGAAATTCATTAGACAGTCCGCAGCGGACAATGGTATACAGAATACGCCCTCTGGGACGGCGTCCGACGGTGGAAGGACATCGCCTTTCTGAGGGTTCGCAGGCATGAGCCATGAGGAGAATCGGATCCCTGGGTCGCCATGCACGGAAGTAATCTCGTAGTCTTGAGGAGGTCAAGCGCAATGAGAGCGTACAACCCCATCTGCACGATGATCCTGACAACCTGCATTCTGTGGGGCACGACCCCAGAAGCCCGGGCACGCCTGTTGGACGACCGGCCGGAAGCCCGGAACTTGCGGTGCGAGTACCGGGTGAATCCGCTGGGGATCGACGTCGCCAAGCCCCGGCTCAGTTGGACGCTCGAGTCCGACCGGCGAAACCAGTCGCAGATGGCCTACCGCATCCTGGTCGCCAGCGATCCGAAGCTGCTCGACAAGGAGACCGGCGATCTCTGGGACAGCGGCAAGGTCGTTTCGAATCAGACCAACCAGATCGTCTATTCCGGTCGCCCGCTCGAATCGCAGACGCCCTGCTACTGGAAAGTACGGGCCTGGGACAAGAACGACAACCCAGGCCCCTGGAGCCGGCCCGCTTTCTGGACGATGGGCCTGCTCAGCCCCGGCGAATGGACGGCCGACTGGATCGGGTTCGATGCTTCCCGTCAACGCGACCCGGAAGGCAAGAAGGTCGATCTGACCCTGGCCTCGTGGATCTGGCACGCCGGGGAGAACGCCCGGAACGCCGCTCCTGCCGCGACGCGGTATTTCCGCAGGGAGTTCACGATCCCCGAAGATCGCGAGCTGGTCTCCGCAATGGGCGCGGTCTCCGTGGACAACGGCTTTACCCTGTTCGTCAACGGACGGGAGGTCGCCAACGGCGGCAACTTCAAAGAGGCGGTCCCCGTGACGCTCGCCCCGCACCTGCGCAAAGGCGCCAACGTGATCGCCATCGAGGCCAGAAACGAGGGCGATTCGGCGAATCCCGCCGGCGTGCTGGTCGTCCTGACGCTCCGCTTCCAGAGCGGCCAGCCCATCACGATCGTCTCGGACGAGCAGTGGTCCAGTTCCGCCAGCGCGAGCTCAGGCTGGAAGAACCCAGGCTTTGACGCCGCCGGCTGGCGGAACACGGAGAAGCTGGGTGCTTATGGCATCACGCCTTGGGGCACGGTCAACATCGGTCCCGCCGAGCTGTTCCTGCCCCCGGCCCAGTTCCTCCGCAAGGAATTCGTCGTGGAGAAACCCGTCAAGCGGGCGACGGTCTACGCGTCGGCCCTGGGCAACTATGAGCTGCATCTCAACGGCCGGCAGGTCGGCGACGCCTACTTCCCCCCCGGCTGGACCGACTACGACGCCCGCGTCTATTACAACACCTTCGACGTGACAGACCGGTTGACCCAAGGCTTCAACACCCTCGGGGCGATCCTCGCCGACGGCTGGTACAGCGGCCACATCGGCTGGGGACGCATTCGTGACCACTACGGCAAGAACCCGCGCTTCGCGGCCCAACTGCGCATCGAGTACGCCGACGGAAGCACCGAAACGGTCGTCACCGACAAGACCTGGACCGCTTCGACCGGCCCGATCCTCGAAGGCGACTTCCTCATGGGCGAGACGTACGACGCCCGCAAGGAAATGCCGGGCTGGAGCACGCCCAACTTTGACGCCGGTACGTGGAAGCCGGTCGACGTCACCGCGAAAATCTCCGCCAAGATTCAGTCCTATCCCGGCGTTCTGGTCCGCAAGTTCCAGGAAATCCCCCCCGTCAAAATGACCCCGACGGGAGACGGAGTCTGGATCTACGACATGGGGACCAACTTCGCCGGCTTCGTCCGCGTGAAAATTCACGACGCCCAGCCGGGACAGAAGATCGTCCTGCGATTCGCCGAGCGACTCAATCCCGACGGCACGATCTACACAACCAACCTCCGCGGCGCCCGCGCGACGGACACGTACATCTGCCGAGGCGGTGGCACCGAGGTCTGGCAGCCCCGCTTCACTTTCCACGGATTCCAGTACGTCGAGCTGACGGGCTATTCCGGCAAGCCCGGCCTGGATACCATCACCGGTATCGAGCTGACCAGCGCCACTCCGGTCGTCGGCAGCTTCGCATGCTCCGACCCGATGGCCAACACGCTCTATCGCAACGTGTGCCAGACCCAGCGGGCCAACTTCATCGACATCCCGACCGACTGCCCGCAGCGTGACGAGCGACTGGGCTGGATGGGCGACGCCCAGATCTATGTCCGCACCGCCTCGTTCAACACCGACGTCGCGGCCTTTTTCACCAAATGGATGGTGGACGTCGAAGACGCCCAGCTCCCCAACGGCGGCTTCTCCGACGTCTCGCCCCGCAAGGTCGCCATGGACGGCGGCACCGCCGCCTGGGGCGACGCCGGCGTGATCTGTCCCTGGACGATCTACCAGGTCTATGGGGACACACAAATCCTCGCCAGGCATTATGGCGCGATGCAGAAATGGATCGACTACTGCAAAGAAACGACGAAAGGAACCCTGCTTCGACCTGCAACGGGATATGGCGACTGGCTGAGCATCCAGGCCGACACGCCCAAGGACGTCCTGGCGACCGCCTACTTCGCTCACAGCACGAAACTCGTCGCTGAGATCGCCAAGGTATTGGGCAAACAGGACGACGCCGCGAGGTATCAGAAACTCTTCGACGATATCCGCAAGGCCTTCAACACCGCCTATGTCTCCGCCGACGGTACGATCAAGGGCGACACCCAGACGGTCTACGTCCTGGCCCTGGCCTTCGATCTGCTGCCTGAGGCGATGCGTAAACCCGCCGCCAAACGCTTAGTGGACAACATCAGCGCCCGCCAGTGGCACCTCTCGACCGGGTTCGTCGGCACCAAGGACCTGATGGCCACGCTCAACGCCATCGGCGCAACCGACGTCGCCTACCACCTGTTCCACAACGAGACGTTCCCGTCTTGGGGCTTCTCGATCCAGCACGGCGCGACCAGCATCTGGGAACGCTGGGACGGCTGGACCCCCGAGAAGGGCTTCCAGGATCCCGGCATGAACTCGTTTGCCCACTATTCCTTCGGAGCGGTCTGCGAGTGGATGTTCCGCACGATCGGCGGCATCGACACCGACGGGCCGGGTTATAAACACATCGTCATCCGCCCAATCCCCGGCGGCCGCCTGTCGTGGGCCAAGACCAGCTATGACTCCATCCAGGGCAAGATCACAACCGCCTGGAAACTGGACGGCGACAAACTCCGGCTCGACGTCACCATCCCGGCCAACACGACCGCGACGGTCCACATCCCTGCCGCGAACCCCGCAGGTGTCCTGGAAGGCAGAAAGCCCGCTCCGCAGGCCGAGGGGGTCCGGCTGATTGGCAAGCAGAACGATGTGGTTCTCTTCGAAATCGGCTCCGGTACATATCATTTCACCTCGCAAATGCCGTAACCGAGACATCCGAATCTCGCGTAGATGACGAAAGCCCCCTGACTCGTCAGGGGGCTTTTCGTTGGGTCCTTCGCGGAATTGCTGCCTTCGGGTCGGAGTAGCGCTGGGTGGTCGACGCTCCGCACGCGTAAGGCGGGAACAGACACAGCAGAGCAATCAACGAACAGTACCGAATCATCACAGGGATTCTTCCAGACAATCTATCCCTTCGCCACAGCCCGGAAGCTCTCGCGGGCGGCCTCGATCGTCCGCTCGATGTCCTGCTTCGTGTGCGCCAGCGAGACGAACATCGCCTCGTAAGCGCTGGGCGCCAAGTAGATGCCCCGATTTAGCATTTCCGCAAAGAACTTCTTGAACGCGCCGATGTCCGTCGCGCGAACGTCGTCGAAGTTCCGCACGGGCTTGTCCGTGAAAAAACAGCTCAACAACGATCCCACGCGATTGATTGTGACCGGTACCCCCGCCTCCCCCGCGGCCCGTGCCAGCCCGGCTTCAAGATCGGCACTCAACGATTCGAGTCTCGCATAAATCCCATCCGCCCTATAGCCCCCATTTACCCTATCTTCTTCCAGAATCCCCAGCGTCGCGTTGGCCGCCGCGGTCGCCAGCGGATTGCCGCTGAGGGTACCCGCTTGGTAAACGTGTCCCAACGGCGCCAACAGGTCCATGATTTCCGCTCTTCCGCCGCAAACGGCCAAGGGCATTCCCCCGCCGACGATCTTGCCCAGACAGGTCAGATCCGCTTGGACACCATAGAGTTCTTGCGCGCCGCCGAACGCCACGCGGAAACCGCTGATGACCTCGTCGAAGATCAACAGGGCTCCGTTCTCATGGCAGAGGCGTCGCACGTTCTGCAGATAACCCGGCTCAGGCGCGACCACGCCCATATTCGCGGCCACCGGCTCGACCAGTACCGCCGCGATATCACCGGGCTGCTTTTGAAAGGCCTGTTCCAGCGTCGCCGGATCGTTGTATGGCACGACCACGGTCAACGCCGCCAAAGCCTCCGGCACGCCGGGGCTGGCGGCGGTGCCTCGTTCGGCCAGGCCGGACCCGGCTTGGACCAGCAGCGAATCGCTGTGGCCGTGATAACAGCCGGCCATTTTGACGATGGTATCGCGACGCGTGTGGGCGCGGGCCAGTCGGATCGCGGTCATCACCGCTTCGGTCCCGCTGCACAGCAGGCGGAGCTTCTCGATGGAGCCAAAGGCTCGCAGGATTCGCCAGGCCAGCTCCGTCTCGGCCTGCGTGGGCGCGCCGAAGGAGGTGCCCCGCCGGGCGGCGGCCTCGATCGCGGCGACCACCGCCGGATGGGCGTGTCCGAGAATCATCGGTCCCCAGGAGCCCACGTAATCGAGGTACTCATTCCCATCCAGATCGAATATGCGAGCCCCCTGGGCCCGGTCGAGGAACAAAGGGTTCAGGCCCACTCCGCCGAACGCCCGGACCGGCGAATTCACCCCGCCGGGCATGCACCGACGGGCCTGCTCAAACGCTTCGATGGATTTACGATTTATCATTTTACAATTTGCCATTTCCTGTTTAGTATATGTGTTTCTGTCGTCTGAGGCGTCCGAACGGCAGGAGCCCAGTGGATTGTAGATGGCCGCGAACAGCCGGTAAATAGGTAATCGCAACAGATCAGTCGAAATAGGCAGTGGGATCCCTATGAGCTTGATGAAGTGGATGCGCAAGAACAACAAGAAGTTGATGGCTATCGTGGTCATCGTACTGATGATCGCCTTCATCGGGGGTTCGGCGTTCAGCGCCCTGATGCACGGCAGCGGCGGAGCCAACAAAGCCGCGGCATACTATGGCGCCAAGCAGAAAATCACCCACAACGACCTTCGGATCGCCGAACACGAACTGAAGCTCCTGGAAGAACTCGGCGCGGCGGATCAGTTGCGAAACCGCGGGGACCTGCAGGGGTTCCTCCTCGCCGAGCTGCTCTTCGCACAAAGCCGGGATTCGGCGGGCATGATGGAGATGGCCCGACAGACCATTCAACGGAATCAGTTGCGTATCAGCGACAAACAGCTCAAGGATCTGTACGAAAGCCGAACGGTGCCCAGCGACATCTACTGGATTCTGCTCCGCGAGGAGGCCAAGTCCGCCGGGATCTACGTCTCGGGGGAAGAGGTCGGAAGAAGCCTGGGCCAGGGCCTGGGGCAAAGTTACTCCGCGATGATGCGAACCCTCGTCGACCGGCACGGGGTGCCCGAGAAAAACATTCTCGCCACGTACGGCAAGCTGATCGCGGTCCTACAGTATGCCCAGATCATCTCCTCCATGCAAAACGTCACCGCCTCTCAGGTCCGACACATCGCCCGTCGGGAGTCCGAGAGCCTGGACGCCGAGTTCGTGAAGCTCGAGGCCTCCGCGTTCGCCGACAAAACGCAGACGCCGTCGGCCGAGGCGCTCGCGCAGCAGTTCGATCAATACAAGGCCTGTGTTCCCGGCGACGTGACCGAGACCAATCCCTTCGGGTTCGGATACCGCCTGCCCAACCGCGTGCAGTTCGACTACATCGCCTTGAAGCTCTCGGATGTCGCCTCGATCATCAAGCAACCCACCGATGAAGACGCCGAGCTGTACTATCAGCAGAACCGCGCCCGGCAATTCACAGAAAAGGCCCCGGCCAACCCGAACGACCCCAATTCGCCGCAAATCGACAGGGTCAAGAGTTACCTCGAGGTGGCCGACGACATCATGGCCCAACTGCGGCGTCAGCGAATCGTGACGAAGGCCGAGCAGATCCTTCAGGAGGCACGCAGCACTGCGGATCTGTACCTGCCCCGACCGGTCGACGGCAACGAACCGACGCTCGCCCAGCGTAAGGCCAAGGCCGGCGACTACGCCAAAATCGCCCAGGATCTGTCCGTCAAGTACAGCATCCCGCTGTACAACGGCACCACCGGGTTGCTCAGCGCCGCCGACATCCGAGCCGACCGATATCTCCGTCGGATGTATCTGACGAACTACGGCTACAATCCGGTGCCCCTGCCGATGGTGTTGTTCTCGCTCAAGGAATTTGGAGACGATGCCACGGTCCTGCAGACTTCCTCCGCGGCCCAACAGTTCACCAGCATCGGTCCGGCAAAAGACCCGATGTCCGCCTCCGCGTCGGATGTGAGCGGTCAAATCATGTTGATCGCCAGAGTCGTTGCGGCCGAACCGGACGCCGCGCCTGCAAGCTTCGACTTCAGCTACAGTACGCAAACACTCAATCTGGGCGATCCCTCCGTCCAGAAAGACAAGTTGTTCTCCGTCAAAGACCAGATCGTCAAGGATCTCCAGACCCTGGCCGCCTGGGACACAACCGGCGCCAAGGCCGCGGAATTCATGGCGATGGCCACCAAAGACGGTTGGGACTCGGCGATCACGCAGTTCAACAAACTCTACGGCGAGCAAGCCAAGGCCGATCCCAACGATCCGAACGTATTCCGGCTGGACCGCCGCATGGGACTCCAACGGATCTCACAGGCGGATCTAGAGGTGCTCGCGACGCAGTTGTCCAACACCCCCGGCGGCAACGCCTATTTGAACGAGGCCCGGGTGGAGAGTCGACTCGCAGACCGCTTCTACTCGCTGGCCGAGGACCCGAACATCGCGACGTACCTGCCCAAGATCATGGAATTCAAACCGGAGCGATGTTATTACGTGGTCAAAACCCTCTCGCTCAATCCGCTCTATCAGGAGCAGTTCCAGAAGATCAAAGGCATGGTGCTCGGTCGGGAGGAGTTCGGCCAGAGCCAGAGTCTGGGTGTGGTGCACCTAAATCCCGCCAACATCCTCAAACGGATGAATTTCCGTTCTGCCCAATCGGCAGAGAACCCCGCCAAGAACAAAGCCAAGACGGAGTCGAAGGACGCGTCGTGATGAGATCCGCGTGGAAGGAGAATCACGCCCTGTACCTCATGTCGGTCGGAGCCGCGGCATGGCTTGTGCCCGGTGGCGGTCACTTCCTCCTCCACGAGAGGAGGCGGGCGGCCGTCATCTTCACATTTGTCGTGTTGACTTTCCTGGTGGGGCTGTACGTCGGTTCGATCGGGGTGATCGATTCGATTACCGCCAAGCCCTGGTATGCGGCTCAGGTGATGAATTCGCCGGTGGTGATCTTCCTGGGATCGCACGTGGCCCAGGTGCAGCATGCGGCCGAGCTTGCGGCGGCCCGAGGGCAGCCGTCCTCGGTTACCCCCTATCGGGTCTTCGGTCGGGCCAACGAAATCGGCCAGATCTACACCAGCGTGGCCGGACTGCTGAATCTGCTGTGCATCGTCAACGCGATTTATGTGGCGCACTTGCGAGCCGTTGCGGAGGTCAAGACCTGACATGACGACCCTGGCGACATCGCTACTGGCCAGTTTCACCACTCCGATGCACATCGGCACGGACCCCATCTCGATGCTGTGGCTGGTACCATTGGTGGTGACGATCTCGATCGTTTACAAGGCGACGAAGGTGGCCCACATCCGTGCATGGCCTTTTGTGAGGGAAACCGCTGCATTGTGCGGATCGATCCTGGTGTTCATCGCCGTGGCGGCGGGGATTCTCTACGCACTGGCGTGGGTCGTCACGGAAAAACTGCCGACAATACTGAACGGCTCGGCGTTCTAGCCCATGTTATGCCGTTCGGAGGATCGACCTTCTTGATCGCGCCAGAGGCGTGTTTTAAAGTCCTCACCACCTTTGCTGGGGGAGGCCATTTCTCCAGTTTCCCGCTGCGACCCTCTTGATTTCAACAATTCCACACCCCACAAGCGAATCCCCAACGGCGTTCGAGGGTTGACTTTTCCGCAGGCTTGGTTATAATCAACAATGAATGATCGGGAATCGATTGAAATTCTGTTCGACCTTGTTTTCGGTGCACGGAAATGGCTGTTACGAAAGCCCCCTACCTCTTCCTGGCGATGGGACTGCCGCACGGCAGTCGTGCCCGTCGTCTATCTCCGTGCAGCCCCTCCGATAGAAACAAGCATCCGCATCTTCCGCGAAGCGACGATCCGCCCGTGATCGCCCATTCTCCCGCAGTGGTTGCGTGAATCCTCCTGTCTTGATCGGCGAGGGAATCGGCCCTCGCGATTTCGCATCAGGCCAGGACGCAGCCGGTTCCGCACCGAGCGGGCAGTCCTCCGTGCCGACGGTGCGCGCCGACCGGGCCGGGGATCAGGTCTACAAGATCGCGGAAAACGCAGCAAAAAAAAGGAGACATCCATGAACGAGACCAAGGTAAGAGAAATCGTCAGCCGAGCCATCGCGGCGGCCCTCCTCGATCCCCGGAAATACTACCATATATGCTGGTGGGAGGGAAAACTCCAATGCTTACACGTCCGTCACACGAAGGAACACCATCCGGTCTTCTTCGCCGCTTCGGGATATGTATTCACCGACGGACTGACCGTCCACCAATGGAGAATCGTGACCGATCGAGTGACGGAGTTCTGCCGGACTCGCGGCCTGAAGCTGGCTTGCACTTCGACGCGGCGCGGGACCTCCCAATCCACCCCATGCGGTGAAAAACTCACGATCACCGAATTCGACTTCATCCGACTGCGCAAGCTGCTAGCCGGCGACTCCCCCTCCGGGTCGCCGAGCGACGCGGACCTGGAGAGACTCCAGCAGTTGCTGGAGTCGGCGGAAACGGTGCCTCCCGAGAAGGTCCCGGCCGACGTGGTGACGATGAATTCCCAGGTACGGCTCAAAGACGAAGTGGCCAACACCGAGATGACCCTTTCTCTGGTCTTTCCGGCCGACGCCCTTCGGGACACGGACTTTGACAAGATGAACATCTCGGTCCTGACGCCGATCGGCCTGTCAATCCTGGGTCGGCGGATCGGCGACACCGTGGAAGGACGCATTCGAGTCCACGACGTGCTGTATCAACCCGAGGCCGCAGGGGATTATCATCTGTAGCGCGACCCGGTCGCCACACGTCCTCCTGCAACAAGACATCGCTCACGACCCGCCGGGACCCCATGCACCCGCGGCAAGCGCCGGTCTGCGTGTCGCGGACCGGCAATTGCCGAGAAGGAATACCCCGGCATCAAGTCCGTGCTGCGCACACGGAGAAGGAACTCTCCCATGAAAAAAAGGCTTGCCGAGTTCGCTCGACATACCGCCCTTCTGACGCTGGGCAGCGCCCTGTGCGCCCTGGCCGTAAAAGGCATTCTGCTTCCGCAGGGATTCCTGTCCCGCGGTTTGACCGGCGCGGCTCTGATCGTGCACTACGCCTATCCGGCCATGCCAGTCGGGACCGCCTATCTGTTGATGAACATTCCGGTGTTCTGCCTGGGCTGGCGTTTCGTCGGCAAGCGGTTCGCGCTCTATTCGCTGTGGGGTATGGTCATCTATTCAGGGATGCTGTACGCGATGACGTTCCGGATCGAGATTGCGGACAAGATGCTCAGCGCCGTCGTCGCGGGGGCCCTGTCCGGAGCGGGAGTTGCAATCGTCCTGCGTTCGTACGGCTCCACCGGCGGCGCCGAGATTCTCTCCGTGATCCTTCGAAAGCTGTTCTTGATCCCGCTCGGCATGGGGTCCATGATCCTGAACGCGGCGATCCTGGCCGTCGCGGTCGTGCTGTTTCCGCTGGAGGCGGTGCTATACACCCTGGTTTACGTGGCCCTCAGCTCGCGAATCACCGACGCGGTCTTCCACGGCCTGACGAAACGTCAGGCGGCGATCATCATCTCGGACCGCTGGGAGGAAATCGCGCGCGAATTGACAACCGACCACCGAATCGGAATCACGCGAATCGACGGCTGGGGCGGTTACCAAGGGACCGGCAAGACCATCCTGTATTCGGTCATCAACCGAAGAAACATGTCGCTCTTGAAGAGAGTCGTCCTCGACAAGGACCCGAGCGCCTTCGTCGCGATCATGACCGCCGAAGACGTCACAGGCGTGGAGGTCGGCAATCAGCCTCACTGGTAGACAAGGCATCTCCTGAGGTGTCTTTGCGGTTTTCCCCTACGTCCCTGTCCCGAACCGGTCGGCGTACTGTACTTGGGTTTAGGTAAGACCTTCGGGTTGGAGTCGGACTCCTCTGTCGTATAACGCGTCTGAAAGGCCCGTACGCAGTGTGACTGCGAAACGTTGTCATTCTTGTCGATAAGGGAGGACAGGACCATGAAAGACAAACGAATGCAACAGATGTTGTCGGAAGCCATCGCCGCGGCGCAGCCGATCCCCGAGAAGACCTACCATCTGTGTTGGTGGGATGACCAGATCCAGTGCCGTCGGGTGCGTCACACGCGTCAGTCGCACCGAGTGTTCTATTCCGCTCCCGGCCACAAGCTGCTCGAAGGTCTGCCGCTCCATCAATCGCGATTGTTGACCACGAAAGTCGCGGAGTTCTGGCGGGAACAGGGCATCGTACCGGACCTGAAGACAAGCCGCAGAAGGAATGCCACGCCGCGTCCGACGCCGCGACCCAGAATCACAGAGTTCGATGCCTTGCGTCTGCGTTGTCTGGCCGACAGCGCAGAATCGCAGGGATTCGCTCCGCCTGCGCGAGTGGAAAAATTGAGGCAGTTGCTTCAAAGGGCGGATGTCGTAAAATCGGGAAAAATCCCCGAGGATATCGTCACGATGAACTCCCGAGTGCAGGTCCGCTATGAAGACTCGCAAGCAGAGACGACGTTGGCTCTGGTGTTTCCGACCGATGTCTGCGACGACAATCGGGAGACGCTGACGCTGTCGATCTTCACCGACACCGGCCTGGCTCTTCTGGGGCGCAGGGCGGGCGACATGATCGATGACCGATTGAGGATCATCGGACTGCCGTATCAGGCGGAGGCCACGGGCAACTTGTACGGTTGACCCGATCGAGTTCGCAAAGGAGTCGACGTGCGCGATGATCGGCGTGTCTTCCCCTGCAAATGGAACGAAAAAGGGTGTCGATGGCAGTGCGTAGATCGCCTTGCGGCGAGGGAATCCATCGACACCCCTCGTATAGGAGCTTGTCGCGAGCGGTCCAAGCCGCGATCGACGGGCGTTACACTACAGGCCGCGTTTCTTCAAGGTCACGCTGATCCCGCCGGTGTGGTTGAGAATCAGGGTCTCCAGATCCGGATTCGTCGTGATCGCTTTGATGAATTCCGGATCGGACTGGCCAGGATTG
Organism: Phycisphaerae bacterium; assembly: GCA_018055905.1. Classification (GTDB taxonomy): domain Bacteria; phylum Planctomycetota; class Phycisphaerae; order Sedimentisphaerales; family Anaerobacaceae; genus PLanc-01. The sequence continues at coordinate 5,613 of JAGPGT010000071.1, read as the reverse complement.
ATGTTGTGACCGATGATCAAACCGCCCGGCCGGACTTTGGGCAACAGCTTGTTCAGATAGTCGAGATACCCTTCCTTGTCGGCGTCCAGAAACACGATGTCGATCGGCCCCTTGACCTGGGCAACCTTCTCATGGGCGTCGCCTTCGATCAGTGTCACGAGATCCTCGACGTCCGCCTTCTTGAAGTTCTCGCGGGCCATCGCGGCGCGCCGGGCGTCGATCTCGAACGTGGTCAGTTTGCCGCCGGGGGCTTTGAGCGCCAGGCACTGCCAAATCCCCGAATACCCGTTGGAGGTTCCGATTTCGACGATGTGCTTGGCGCCGATGCTCTCGGCGAGAATCCGCAACAACCTGCCGTCTTCGACGGGTACATTCATGTTGCCCCCCCGCTGCGTGCGGTCCATCTCGTCGAGCACGGCGAGAATCGTCTTCTCCGCCTGGGTCTTGGCCAAAGGCGGTTCGCTCTGGAGGCCTTGTCCGCCTCGGGGCCCCATGCCTGGTCCGCGTCTGCCCCCCGGCCCCGGCTGGGCCCAGAGGAAGCTTGCCGCGATCAGAATCAGAACGCCCGTCCCGCTGAACCACATCGTCTTCGACATCGCCGTATCCTTTCAGAAACCCGCGATCCCGCAGTTTGTGCGGCCTTCTGCCAAGGCCGTTTCTCCGTTAGTGCTTCGAAACACGGAATGGTTACAAAATATTCCTTTTCTCCACCGGCGATTGGCTTGGCACGGCAGCCAGAGGGCCGTGAGACCCCCTCTCCCCCGCCAAAGTTGAAAACCTTGGGTTACTCGTGCCGCAATGCGATGATCGGATCCACCTTGGCGGCGTGGATTGCCGGGTACAGGCCGAAGAGAATCCCGATGCTCATACTGATGAACAACGGCAGGAGGATCCCATTGAGGGTGAGCACCGTAGGCATGTCGGAGAAATGGGTGATCAGTCGAGGGATCAGAACACCGACGCCCAGACCGATCAGGCCGCCGAACATGGACAAAACGCAAGTCTCGATGAGGAACTGGTAGATGATCTGGCGACGCTTGGCGCCGATCGCCCGGCGGATGCCGATCTCGCGCGTCCGCTCGGTCACCGAGGCCAGCATGATGTTCATGATGCCGATGCCGCCGACGAGCAGACTGATTCCTGCGATCGAGCCGAGCACGATGTTGAACGTTCGCTTGGTGGCCTCCGTCTGCTTCAGCAAAGCCAGCGGGACGCTGACGACGAAGTCCTTCTTTTTGTGGAACAGTTGGAGCATCCGCTCGATACCGGCCGCGGCGGCCTCCACGTGTTGGGGTTCGTCCACCTGGACGATGATCTGATGCAATTCAACGCGTTCCCGCTCGAAAGAACCGCTGGTCACTCGGGTGAAGATATCGCCGTAGTACCGTCGGGCGACCTCCAGAGAAATGTAGACGTCGGCCTCCTGGTCGGGGATCTGGATGTTGCCGGCCTGGCCGCTCTCGCTGCGGACAATGCCGACGACCTCGAACTCGTTGCCCCCGATGCGAAGAGTCTGTCCGATCGTGTTCTGCGTCGCCAGCAATTTTCTGGCGCCGAACTCGGTGAGAACGGCCACCGGCGCCTTCTTCTCATCGTCGGACCGCAGGAGCACACGACCGGCTTCCACCTCGCGAGGCACCAGCTCAAACCACTCGGGGGTCGTCCCTACGACACGCAGCTCCATCGATCGTTCGCGAAGACGGGCTTCCTTGCGGATGATCTTCACCGGCGCAGCTTGTCGGACCTGCTTGATGCTCTCGGCCATCCGACGGTAATCGTTATAGGTCAGGCCGTAGACGCTCATCGAGTTGCGGCTCACCGCGGTCTGTTCCTGATCGGCGGGCTTGATCGAGTTGATGATGATATTGTTGCTACCGAGCCGGCGGATGTCCGCCATGGCCTTCTCGCTGGCGCCTTCGCCGACCGCGAGCATGGCCACCACGCTGCCGACACCAAAGACCACGCCCAACATCGTCAGAAACGAACGGAGTTTGTGCAACAACAGGTTCTCGATCCCCAGCCAGATGTTCCGCACAATTTTGGTTTGTCTCATCGCATTACACCCCGCTCGACAATCCAAAGTCCTCGTCGGTTCAGACTACGCCTCTCGGACGGCGTCCGCATCGGTCTCATTCGTGTCTCAACGCAATGATTGGATCGACCTTGGCGGCGTGAAGCGCCGGGTACAGGCCGAATACGATTCCAATGCTCATGCTGATCACCAGCGGCAGCATGACGCAATACAGTCGCATCACCGTCGGCATCCCCGAGAAATGCGTGATCAGGAACGGGATCAGCGTGCCGATGCCCAGGCCGATCAGACCGCCGAACATCGAGAGGACCACGGTCTCGATGAGAAACTGAAAGACGATCTGCCGTCGTTTGGCGCCGATGGCCCGACGGATGCCGATTTCCCGGGTCCGCTCGGTCACCGCGGCCAACATGATGTTCATGATGCCGATGCCGCCGACGAGCAAGCTGATCCCTGCGATCGAGCCCAACACGATGTTGAACGTCCGCTTGGTAGCCTCGGCCTGCTTGAGCAGGGCCAAGGGGACGCTCACGGCGTAATCCTCCTTCTTGTGAAACCGTTCGAGCATCCGCTTGATGGCGGCCGCGACCGCTTCGGCGTTCTTCGGATCGTCCACCTGCACGATGATCTGGTGCAGTTCCACCTTTTCCCGCTCCTGGGAACCGGCGGTACGTTTGGTGAAGATGTCGCCATAATAGCGTTGGGCCACCTCCAGCGGGATGTAGACGTCGATGTCCTGATCGGGAACCTGGATGCTGCCCGACTGTCCCCCCTCGCTCTGGATGATGCCGATGACCTCAAACTCATTGCCCCCGATCCGGAGAGTCTGACCGATGGAACCCTGCGTCGCCAACAGCTTACGGGCGCCGTATTCGGTCAGAACCGCCACGGGAGCCCGTTTGTCCTGGTCCTCCTGACGAATGACCCGTCCGGCAACGAGGGTCCGAGGGACCAACTGGAACCAGTCGGGTGTCGCCCCCACCACGCGAAGCTCCATGGATCGTTCCCGCAATCGCGACTCTTTGCGCAACAGCTTGGCCGGGGCCACTCGCAGGACGTTGGGGAAACTCTCCGAGATCCGTCGATAGTCCGCGTATGTCAGGCCGTAAATGCTCATATTGGAACGCTGCGTGCTCATGGCCTGTTCCTGGGCCGACTTCACGGAAGTGAGGATGATGTTGTCGCTGCCGAGCTTGCGGATCCGGGCCATGGCTTCCTCGCTGGCGCCTTCGCCGACCGCGAGCATAGCCACCACACTGCCGACGCCGAAGACCACGCCCAGCATCGTCAGGAACGAGCGCAACTTGTGCAGCAGCAGGTTCTCGATGCCCAACCAGATATTCCGAACGATTTTCGTCTGTCTCATTTCAGCAGGTCCCGCCGGGAAACCGCCAAACGCCCGGCGTCGGTAGGACAACGTATCCGTCGCTCCTACGGGTGTCGCGCCGCCGCGACCGGAACGGCCTTGGCGTGAACGCCTTCGATTCTGTCGATGTTGCCGTCGATCATGTGCAGCCGACTTGCGGCGTAGGCGGCGATGTCCGGCTCGTGCGTGACCATGATGATGGTCTTGCCCGCCTTGTTCAACTTGGTCAGCAGTTCCATGATCTGTACCCCCGTGACGGAGTCGAGGTTGCCCGTCGGCTCGTCGGCGAAGATCACCTGGGGATCGTTGGCCAAGGCGCGGGCGATGGCCACACGCTGCATCTGACCGCCGGAAAGCTCCGTCGGACGGTGGTTCAGACGCCCGCCGAGCCCGACCTCTTCGGCCAGTTCTTTGGCCCGCTGGGCGCTGCGGGCCGCGTCCCACCCCAGGTAATACAAAGGCAATTCAATGTTCCGCTGGACGGACAACTGCGGAATCAGGTTAAAGCTCTGAAAGATGAAGCCCAAATACCGCAGGCGCAACTCGCTGAGCGCGTCGTCGTCCAGCTTGCTGACGTCTTTGCCGTCGAGGTAATAGGCGCCCGACGTCAGGCGGTCCAGACACCCCAGGATGTTCATCATGGTGCTCTTGCCAGAACCGCTGGGCCCCATGATCGCCCAAAAATCACCCCTGGAAAACGTCACGTTGACGCCGTCCAAAGCCCGCACCTCTTCGGCGCCCATCACATAGATCTTGCGGGCATTTTCCAGGCGTACAATCTCATGTCCGTTGTTCGACGCAATCCGATTGGCCATCACCGTCCCCCTTGCGGCTGACCGCCGGTTTCACTGCGGCGACCGCCGCCTTCCCCCCGAGCGCCGAACCCGGGCCCGCCGTCAACTCCGCGTCCCCCCATCCCACCGGCCTCACCGCGGGTGCCGCGACGCTGTCGCATCTGCTGGCGTTCCTCGTCGGACATGTTCTCAAACCGCTGACGCATCTGTTCCCGTTGTTCCGGCGTCATGCTGTTCTCGAACTGCTGCCTCATTTTCTGCATCGCCTGCTGCTGTTCTTCGGGGGACATGCTTTCGAACTGCTTTCGGACCGCCTCCATCTGCTCCCGCGAGGGCATCGGGAAACCTTGCCCCTCCTGCTGTCCTGCCATCCCGGCGCCGGAGAATCCCGAGGGCCCCAAGCCTTGCGTCGGAACCTGTGCCTCGGACGTACGACCGGACGGGCCGAACTCCCTTTCATTGGCGGCCCTAAGTTTCTCGTTGATCTTCTGCGTTGTCGTGTCGTTGGCGTCGTCCCCGCCGGGAATCCGCTCGCCGGGCTCCAGGGCCGCTGCCTTCAACGGAGGCGTCAACAAAACCACCTCCCCCTCCGCCAGGCCGCTGCGGATAATGACCATACTGTTGTTGTCCAAGCCGATTTCGACCTTGCGTTCCTGGACGATCCCGTCCTTGACCACGTACACTGTCGGCTGGCCCGCAACCCGCAATACGGCCTGGACAGGAATGTACACCACGTCGGCGTGCTGTTCCACGATGATCTCGGCCTTACAGCTCATGCCGCTTCGCAGGCCTTCGTCCGTGGTGTCCAGATTGATGTTCGTGGTGTACACCTTGAGATCGGGGTTCATCCACATGCTCTGGGCGTTGGGCAGCGGCGCGATCCGGGCCACCGTGCCCAGGAATTTCTTGCCCGGCAGCGCATCGACGGTGACCACCGCCGGCAGTCCCGGTCGAACCTTGTCGAGACTGGCCTCATGGACGTCCACCTCCGCCACGGACGAGGAGGACTTCGGAATGTAGATCAGCTCCTGCCGCTCGTATACTTCGACGCCGTCGGCCAGCGGTCTCCGGTCGTCACGCCCGAATCCACCTCGAGAACTGGTCGCATAAACCACCATGCCGTCGACCGGAGAATAAATTATGGCCTTGCTCAGCTGGTCGTCGATCTTCTTGAGTTTGGCCTGCTGGCGGCTCAGTTCCTGCTCCTTGGCCCTCAAATCCGCCTCCGCCTGAACGAGATTCGCCCGAGCCTTGGCCTTGGTCCGTTCCAACTCCATTTCCGCCTGCTTGACGTCGCTTTGAAGCTGTTCAAGCTTCTGCGTGTGGGTAAAATTCTCCAGAACTTCGAGATTGTTGTTCGCCACTTCCAGCCGGACTCGGTTGCGATTTCTCGTCAGCTCGTCGGCCTGCATTTCCGTCAA
>JAGPGT010000070.1:14200-17279 GCA_018055905.1 Phycisphaerae bacterium | reverse complement strand
GGTCGCCTGTCTGAGTCATCCTGTTTTGAACCCCAAGATCCAATCAGTCCCATCGCCCCTTGGCGACGTCTACAACAATCGACGGTCTGCTCCCCGACCGCCCCTTGCAATCATTCAATGTTCTGGATCTGTTCCTTGATCCGCTCGATACAACACTTGATGTCCACGACCGACCTGGCGATATCCGCATCGGCGGCCTTGCTGCCGATCGTGTTCACCTCGCGAAGCATCTCCTGACTGAGGAAATCCAGCCGCCTGCCGGCTTGCCCGTCCGTCTGGCAAAACTGGCGGAACTGCTGCAGGTGGGCATCCAAGCGGGCGATCTCCTCGGAGATGTCCGACCGGTCGGCGAGGATCGCCACTTCGCGCGCCAGCGTCTGCTCGTCCAACTTGAGCTTGGCCTCGGCCAACAACTCCTCCACGCGGCGCCGCAACCGCCGGGCGTATTCGAGAACCACCGAACCGCTTCGCCGGCGGATGATCTCCAGTTCCGCAAGCATGGCGTCGCAATGCTTCTTGAGGTCGGCTTCGAGGAACCGGCCCTCCGACTCGCGCATCCGCTGGACCTTGTCGAGGGCCTGCCCGGTCAGACGAAGTACCAACTGCCGGATCCTGGCGCTTTGCTCCTCATCCGGCTGGACCGGCTGAACAATCCCCGGCAACCCCAACAGGCCCGCCAAGTCGATCGCCCCGGTCACACCGACCGAAGAGCTGACCTTGTTTAACTGAGAAACAATCGACCGTAACCCTGCTTCGTCGATCTGGAACAGAGATCCCGCCGCGGCGCCTTTGAGCCGCAGGACATAGTTCACCGTGCCACGGGAAAGCCGCTTTCGCAGTTCCTTGTCGATGTCCTCTTCCAGAAACGTGACGCCTTCCGGCAGTTTGATGATGGTCTTGAGGTACCGATTGTTGACGGCCTTGATCTCGACGGCATAGCTGACGCCCTCAAGTTCCTCGGTCGCCTCGCCATATCCGGTCATGCTGTTGAGCATCGTCATGCACTCTCACAGAAGACACTCGTCCGGAGCCTTCACATCCCCGGCTCGAACATCGTCGTCACTCCCCCTCGAAATCCCTTGCACGCCGGCCCGGAACCGGAAAGACACCCGGTACCCTTCCTGCCAGTGGGGCCGACTTGAGAATCCGCCCGAGGGACGGGTTTTTACTGCCCGTCGGCAGGGGCGTTCTGCGTAGGGGTCTCAGTGACAGGCGTCTCGCTCGTCGCGGCAGGCTGTGAGCTCGTCGCCGGCGACGCAGACGACGGTTGTGCAGCCGGAGCCGCCGCGGGAGTCTGCTGGGTGGCCGCCGGGGCCGTCTGCGTGGTCGCAGCCGGGAGCGAGTCGCCGTATGAACCGACACTTGGGCGGAAATACCGTGCCATCAGGACCGCCAGACCCAGAAAGACAACGAACAGGCCGATGGTGACCCACGTGAGGAAATCCCCGGTCTTGGAACCCAGCAGACCGCTGGCCATGCCGCCACCGAATGCTCCGCTCAGTCCGCCGCCGCGACCCTTCTGGATCAGGACCACCAGAATCATGACGACACAGACAAACACGAACAGGATGGCCACCAACGTCATCAAAACGCCAACTGCCAACAGAGGTAACGAATTCATACAAACGCCTCAAAAACGTTTTCTTCTGTCAGGCTCGCCCGACCAGGCGACCTGTCGATTATACCCGAGCCGGACGACCCGGTCCCCACAAAGGGCGGACGAACGCCCGGAGGTCGTCACACCGCGGCCTGGATAATTTTCACGAAATCTTCCACCTTCAGGCTGGCTCCGCCGACGAGCAGACCGTCCACATCCTTCTGACCCATCAGCTCTTTGGCGTTGGCAGCGTTGGCCGAACCGCCATAGAGGATGCGCGTCTCCTCGGCCAACGTGGCGCTGTACATCTGAGCCAGCAGGGCGCGAATGAACACGTGCACCTCCTGGGCCTGCTGCGGGGTCGCAGTCCGACCGGTACCGATCGCCCAGACCGGTTCGTACGCGATCGTCACCGCCGCCATCTTGTCGGCGCTCAGACCTGCCAGGCCGGCCTTGAGGTTCCGTGCGACCACCGCCTCGGTCTGACCAGCGTCGCGTTCCGAGAGTAATTCGCCTACACAGAGGATGGGCAACAGCCCGGCGCTGATCGCAGCGGTCACCTTTTTGCCCACGAATTCGTCCGATTCGCCCAGTACGTGGCGACGCTCGGAGTGCCCGCACAGGACATAGGTGCAGCCGACGTCCTTGAGCATGTTCGGGCTGATCTCGCCGGTGAAAGCGCCTTTGGGCTCGATGTAGAGGTCTTGAGCGCCAACGGCCACTCCGCTGGAACTGACAGCCTTGACGACCGACGCCAGATACACAAACGGCGGAATCACCGCCACATCGACTTTCTCGCCGGCCAGGCCCAAAGCGCCTTGAGCCACTCCCTTGGCCAACTCGACGCTGGAGCGGCTGTCCGTGTTCATTTTCCAGTTGCCCGCGACAAACGGTTTTCTCATTGTTTCATTTCCTTGAAGAACATAGGTCTAATCTCCGTTCCTGGGGAACTCCTTATTCATCTCTGGTCTAAAGAATCTCTTTGGCCCGAGGGAAACTGCCGAGCACCGAAAGCTGGAGGCAATGCTGGCGGGCCTCCTCCAGAGCGGCTTGTACCCGCTCTTCCGTTCGATGGCCAAGGAAATCCACAAGAAAATGATACTCCCACTCGCGCTTCTTACTCGGCCGGGACTCAATGTTGGTCAGATTGATATTGTGCTTCTTGAATGTCTCGAGCACGTCCGCCAGGGCGCCGGCCTTATGCGCGGTGCTGAACACGATCGACGTTTTGTCTTCGCCGGTCGGACGGGCATCCTCCCGGCTGACCACCAGGAACCGCGTCACGTTGTTGGCCACGTCCTCGATGTTCTCGCAGACGACGTTGAGTCCGTACAGTTCCGCGGCCACCCGCGAACCGATGGCGGCCGAATAGGATTCCTCGGCGGCCATCTGCGCCGCCTTGGCCGACGACGCCACCGCGATCGTGTTGGTCTCTTTGAACGTCGAAGCCAGCCAGTTGCGGCATTGCGCGAACACCTCGGG
>JAGPGT010000070.1:6427-14100 GCA_018055905.1 Phycisphaerae bacterium | reverse complement strand
CGATGGCGGCCGAATAGGATTCCTCGGCGGCCATCTGCGCCGCCTTGGCCGACGACGCCACCGCGATCGTGTTGGTCTCTTTGAACGTCGAAGCCAGCCAGTTGCGGCATTGCGCGAACACCTCGGGCTTCGAGTAGATCTTCTCTATCTCCTCCAGCGTACAGTTGGCCAGCAGATTGTGGTGGATCGTCATCACCACTTCGGCACAAATCTTGACGTCCGTGTCGATCAACGCGTCGAGAGTCTCAATGACCCCGCCGCCGGTGGAGTTCTCCACCGGAACGATGCCCAAATCGCAATGATTCTTGCTGATCTCGTCGAAGATGCTGCGGATATCCGCCAGGGGCTCGTACTCGACGCTGCGTCCGAATTTCAGCAGCGCCGCCGTATGACTGAAGCTGCCGCCAGGACCCAGATAGGCGATCCGAGGCCTCTTCTCGAGCACAAACGACCCGCTCATCATCTCCCGCCAGATCGCCACCAGCGTCCGATCGGGCAACGGCCCCCGGTTGGCTTTCACAACCTTATCGAGCACCTGCTTTTCGCGGTCCGGCGCGTAAATCGGCCGGTCGGTCTGCGCCTTGAGCCTGCCGATCTCCACAACGACGCGGGCCCGCTCGTTGAGCAGGTTGACCAGCTCGATGTCGATCTCGTCTATGCGTTTTCTCAGTTCATCCAACGACATAACAGCAACCCAGCACCGCGATCCCTCAGCGGCCTCCCTGCGCGGTCCAAAAGCCCTGGCGTCCCGGCCCGCCTTCGTAAAAACTCTCTTTCTTAGCACAGTCCGAAGGTTTCGTCAATGAATTTCGCCTTTGGAACGCAAGATTGTGTGTGTCGGGCGAAAACGGTTGACCGGAGCGGCCTTACGCTGATATCTTGCGACGATCCGAGAAATGGGAGGCCATGAATGCTGTACTACACGGTTTTTCGGACGCAGTGGGGTTATTTCGCCTTTGCCGGCGCCGACGACGCCGTCCGGCGGACGTTCCTGCCCGTGGCGGACCGCCAGGCAGCCGAACGTGGTCTGCGCTGGGGCCTCGGTCCGGCTGCCCACGACGTTCGATTCCGCCAAGGGTACCTTGCGGACCTCCAGGAACAGATCGTCGCTTACTTCGAAGGACAGACCGTCGATTTCAGCGTCGATCCGCCGGTCGAGCTGGACCACGCCACCCCATTCGGCCAGAAGGTTCTGGCGGCCTGTCGAACCATACCTTTGGGCTGTAAAATGACTTACAGCGATCTGGCCCGACAGGTGGGTTGCCCCGCGGCCGCTCGCGCCGTCGGCGGCGTCATGGCGGCCAACCCGATCCCGCTGATCGTCCCCTGCCACCGGGTCCTCCGCACCGACGGCGGCCTGGGCGGTTTCTCCGCCCCCGGCGGAACCGCCATCAAACAGCGTCTGCTCGAACATGAGCAAGCAATTCGTCTGCGACATCCCGAAGGCCGGCTCGCCCGTCCTCTTTTTTTATGAACTGATTCCCCCAGTGCATCCTGGAGACCAACCGCATGGAAAAACGAACCCCCTTCCCCCCAGTGTTCTGGGTCGCCAATTCGATTGAAGTCCTGGAGCGATTCGCCTACTACGGAATCTACATGGGCTTTGGCATCTACATGAATCACCTGGGGTACTCGATGGGCCAGCTCGGCGTCATCCAGACCATCTTCCTGCTGGTTTCCTATATGGTTCCCGTCGTCTCAGGCAGCTTCGCGGATAAGTTCGGCTTCAAGAAGATGCTCATCGTCTCCTACCTGGCCTATCTGCCGTCCATTCTCCTTCTGCTGGTCACGCAAACGTTCTCCGGCCTGGCCTTGACCATGCTGTGTATCGGCCTGGCCGCGGGCATCTTCAAACCGCTGATCTCGAGCACGGTCCGCGCCGTGACCGACGGGAGCAACAAGACACTCGGGTTCGGCATCTTCTACGCCATGGTCAACATCGGCGGCACGTTCGGCCCCATGGTCGCCGGCAAGCTGCGGGCCATCTCCTGGAAGTACGCCTTCATCGCATCGGCGATCGCCATCGGCGTGATGCTGTTCATCACGGTGTTCTTCTACAAAGAGCCGCCCAGACAGATTGAAGGGGTCACGCTCCAACGCAAACTCAAGGACATCTTCGTAACCCTGTCCGACCTGCGGTTCACGGCGTTTCTGGTCATCCTCGGCATCTTCTTCTGGATGCCGTTCTGGGCCTTCTTCAACGTGCTGTCCATGTACATCGACAAGGACCTGGATACCGCCCGGCTGTACGTCGAGATGCGATCCGTCCTGGGCGCCACCGTTGCCGATTTCTTCTCCCGAGTGGACGATCAGGGGGTGCGCAGAATCCTGGGCGAAACCATCTCGCAGGACGGTTACGTCATCATGGTCTTTCAGATCGTGGTCTCGTCGCTGGTGCAGCGGTTCCGTGCCATTCCCGCCTTCCTCTCGGGACTGGGCGTTGCCGCACTGGGCTTCGTGGCCTTGGGAGTGGCCGCGATCAGCGCTCCGTCGATTGTCTTCCTGGGCATCTTCCTGTTCGCCGTCGGCGAGATGATCGCTTCGCCGCGAATCCAGGAGTACATCACTTGGATCGCACCCAAAGAAAAGGCCGGCCTGTATATGGGTTGCAACTTCCTGGCCACCTGCATCGGCGGCCTCACCAGCGGCGTCTACACCTATGTCTACGGCCGTTTCCAGGCCTACGCCCACCCCAACTACGTCTGGTACACCCTGGCCGGGCACGTCGCCCTGGGCATCGCGGCGATCTACCTGTTCACCAAGATCGCAGGCGAATTCCATGAGCAAAAGGAATAGCCCACGGTCAAGACGCGCGGCCGGCCGCGGCGCGGCGCTGCTTCAACTCACGCCAGGTGGTCAGGACGATGCCCTGGTCCTGGATGAAGGATCGGATGTCGGGATCGAGCATCAGGTTCAGCTCCGCCTGGCGGGCGGGGCCGGAGCCGGAGATGTGCTGGAAGACCTCCGTCGTGGCCGTACAGTGGACGATGATCTGCGTCACGCCCGGCTTCATCGTGCTGAGCAATTCCATCAACTCGCGTTTGCGGCCCTCGTAGTCGCTGGCTTTCGTCGGCGAGGTCACCAGGTCGTCGAGCACTGGAAGACCCGCGTTCCAGACGCTCTGGGCCAGGACCATGAGCATCGGTCGAAACGCGCCGACCTCTCCGCCCACGTGCTGGAGGTGGCCGCCGAAGATCATGACCGGAATCTTCTTCTCGATCCCCAGTTTCACGTACCGCTCGATGAACGGAAGTTGGAAGCACGTGCCCATGTGGCTGTCGAGGTGGGTCGGCTGGATGCCCATGGCCAGGGCCTTGTCGAGTTGGGCGCGAATCTCGGTTTCGAACTCGTCGGGCGAGCCGTTGGAAACGACCTGCTCGACGCCCCGCCAGAGGTAGCCCTGCGGATCGACCAGACCCGGCACGACCGAGCGGCCCGCGACCGGACCCCAGCGGTAGTTCTTCCATTCGGCGTTCAGCGTCAAGTGGACGCCGACGTCGATCTGCGGATGCTCCTGGACGTACGCCGCGAACTGCGGCACCCAGGGGCAGGGCATCATGACGCTCGCCGAGGTCGCGATGCCCTGTTCGAGGGCCCGGATCGTGCCCATGTTCGAGTCGTAGGACATCCCGGCGTCGTCGACGTGAAAGATCACGACGCGAGAACCGCGAGGCCAGCCCAGCCGTTCAGCGTATGTGCCCTGCTCCTCGCCCCCGGCGGCATACCCCGCCAAAGCCACCCAGATCGTCAACATCGCACAGAAAGAGCCTTTTCCCGCCATTCAATCCTCCTTTGGTGATTCCGCTTCGCGGACGCGGTTGATGTCTCGATACAGCCACACCATGCGGTCGAAGAACCACAGCTTCCCGGCATATACCAGGACGAATCCCACGAGAGCGACGCAAAGGTCCCGTCGCCAAAGCCCGTAGACCAGCGGTGGGACTCCGAGGGCGCCCACCGCCGCCAGAACACTCGGAACGATCCGATGATGGGCCGGCACCGGGACATTGCGACGGTTGAGCCAGAGGCGTTCTCCCAGCACACCCTGCGACGCCCAATTGTCGGTCGACCGGGGCTTGGGGAACACCCGAGGGTTCAGCCAGATCCACAGGACCGCAGCCGCAACGAGAGGCAGCGACCCCCAGCCTAGCCAAGCCCGGCTCCAAATCGCCAAAACCAGCAGCGGCAGACACGTCGTGATGCGGGTCCACACGCTCCATGGATTCGCATGTCGCTGCCAAGTCTCCTCCGACATCGCGAACACACGGGCAATGATCGATTCCGGCACATGTTTCATGGTTTGTTCTGTATCACGACAAGTACCACGACGCTCTTAATCAGAACCTCCGCCGGCCTGTTTGTCCAGCGATTTCACCAACTCGGCCGGGCGGACCTCCAGCCGCATTCAGCATTCAACGGTTGGTCTCAGGGACTCTGCCCCTGAGATCCCGGCATTTTACACACTGGGCCAGCAGCATATGGAACGAAAGAGCCGCGATGCGAGCCTTGGATCCAGGATCGCCCGTTCAGCACATGTTGGCGGCGTAACCCCCGGCATTGAGACTTGCCCGCGCCCTCGGCAACGATTTTGCCATTTGGGCTTGTCCTTTCCCCTCTGATGTCGTAGAATCAGGCTTCCAGACGGTTTGGGTTCGCCGTTGGAGAGGTGTCCGAGTGGCCTAAGGAGCGGTCTTGGAAAGGCCGTGTAGGGTTTATCTCTACCGCGGGTTCGAATCCCGCCCTCTCCGGTAGTTTTTGAGGGGTGATTGTAACTATTCCTCATGCCCCCCCCAAGCGGGTATCGGCTACAGAATGCTTATGGCCCCCCCGTATTGCCCTGCGACGACGAAGAATGAATGAACTCGAGAAGTCGGAACTGAAGGTCGTACACTGTACGCAACTGCTGGTTGGGGACTACGTCCCCTGTGACGCCCATCCGCGGGTCTGAGAATCGCGAGCCGAATCCGATGGCTGTGACCGCACCCCGCCCACGGGAGGCGGTGGCGGCAACAGGAACGCCGCCGAGTTGAATGAATGGTGTGCCTCCTTGGACCTCAAGGGCGGAATCGACATTCACGGTGGGCCACCCCTCCGGGACGGATAGCGCCCCGCGAGGCTGCACAGCTTGGCCCATCCTCAGACCGAAGGAATACAGAATGAAGTTGGCCGTGGATTTCGCGTTCTCGGGCGAATCGAGAACAAGAACTTTGCCGCCCGAATCGACGTACCGTTCCAGGGCGATCCGGAAGTCCTGACTCACACCGCCGTCGGGGTACAGGAAAATGAGGATGTCGCCGTCGAAGACCGAGAAACCCTTGCGGCGAGAGGTGAACCACCCTAAGCGTAGAACCCACCGTTCGAAGATCCCGAAGCCGTTGGCTTTGGTGGCAATGAATCCGCTTGTGGACAGAGGGGTACTGCACACGGTGCGGTCGATAACGACGCTGACGAAAGAACGGACGGGTCGCGGCTGTGGATTGGCGTGCTTGTGGAGGGTCCGGACTCCTCCAACGCCAACACACCCACCCAGTATCACTGCGCCCAACGCGACCAGACAAAAACCACCGTGGCGACGGGCGAATATCCACCCTGCGACGGCACACAGAACCCCCAGCGTGATCAGCGACCATCGGATCGCGACGGATGCATTGCGATGGTTTAGCCATTCGAGCATGCCAAGCATCAGTTCGGCCTTACCCTCCTCGAAGGCGGAGAAATTTGAGAAGATCGTGGAATCCGTGAACGCTGCGACGCGTCCCGCGCCGCGCTGCGTGGTCCAGAGCTGAACGAATGCGCCATATCGCGCTTCTGCGAGGTCCTCGACCTGGGGATAGTAATTGCTCGCATGGTAGTCGGCAGGCAGACTCCGGAGCCCCGTGCCGAGGATGGCCGCCCGACCGGAGCTGGCGCCGGGAGCGATCGAGCAGGAAACCGCAAAATCCAGGGGGGGCAGGTTCTGGACAATGGGGTGCGGCGCCGATGGGACGAGATAGAGCTGACTGAAGGGCGTATCGATGTCAAACAAGCAATCGGAGCGGAAGCGGAAACCAAAACGGCTTGCGATCCGGTTGAGATACAATCCCGTGTTGAAGACGCTGGTGTGCTCGCCGATCAGCAGCAACCCACCGCCGTTTTTCACGAATCGCTCGATGACATCGATCTCGTCGGGGGTATAGGGCGAGGTAGGAACTTTGACGACGAGGACATCGCAGCGGTCGAGCGTGCCTTCCCCGAGGGGCGACGTGAGTCGATCCATTTCATAGAAACGGGAGCAGTAATCGTAAATACAAGCATAGTTGTATCCGGACTCCTGGCCGTACCAATCGGTGGTGTATGGCTTGTCGGTGCGTTCCCAGGTCGAATGGTGCTCATCCACAAGAATGCGTCCCTGCTTGCGAGGCCCCGAGGGGATCCACAGAATTCCCAAGGTAATCAGTGCCGCGCCGGTGACCGTCAAGACAACGGCTCCCACCCCATCCACAACGGTCCAAGGCAGATCGGTGGCGTTGTCCGCTTGGGTCTCGTTCGGAATCCGGATGAAACGCATGGCGAAAAGAACCGGACCGAGCAGCAGGAGCAGATGTACCCAGGGGCTCCAGAATTGATTCATCAGCAGCAATTCTGCGTCGTACTCGGTCCGCAGCGCGCGGTGCAGGAAGACCGCGATGAGCAGTCCGGCGCGGACGGGCAGCCACAGGACGGTTCCCGTCACCAGTGCCACTGCCGGGCGTAGAAAATCGAGGCCCCCGGCACGCGATTGACCGGGCGTCCGCAGGCACAACAGGATCAAACCGCCGACCAGGAAGCACCATGTTGCCGGGTCGAGCAGCAACTCCCACGTGGCGCCGAGAGGGTGGGGGCGGCGCATGGAGTGCAGAGTGAGGGTGGTGCCGTGGATCGCGGCATCGACCCCGATCAGTCTTGCGACAGCGTAGGGCAGCCACCCGAGGCCGCACGGCAACTCGTGGGACCTCGCAGTGACACTTGCATAGACGAACATGGCGAGCGACTGCACCGCGAGAATCGCGCCGGCCGTCACGCTCGCCTGTCCGAGTCTTGCAGGCCAGCGACGAGGGATCGGGGCCGCCCAGAGCAATGCCCCGACGACAATCAAGATCCCGCCCATACGATAAGGCCACGGCGCAACGACAAGCGACGGAGCGGTGAAAACCGCGGTGGTCAGGAGGATCTTCTTCGACGACGGACGACAATCCATACCGGCCAACAGAGCGACGGCGCAGAGAATGACCGCCGCCCACGCGATCCACTGGGCATCGTGGTAGTAACTGAGCCCCAAGAGCCAGGAGACGCTCAACAATGCCAATGCAAGCCATGCCCCTTTCATCGCTTCACCTGTTCGCTTGACGTTGCGCCGAGGCTTTCGCTCCGCAGTACGGGTGGGATCCACATCGTCTCGCCTCGCAGAAAGCTCAACAACCATCGCCAAAAATCGGCATTCTCCCGCAGGCCCTCGAAGGCCGTGCCGCTCTCGTACTCGAGATTTTTGTTCATCGCAAAGCACGTATCGCCCACGAGTACGACCGTCCCTTTTCCCGACCGCTGCATGAGGATTACGGGCAGGTTGGCAGGCCCGTAGGCGATGACGTGGGCATTCGGATCGGTCGAGGCAAGCGGCCACGCGGCGTGGAATCGTACGTAGACCCGCGTGCCCT
>JAGPGT010000070.1:3210-6327 GCA_018055905.1 Phycisphaerae bacterium | reverse complement strand
CCTTTTCCCGACCGCTGCATGAGGATTACGGGCAGGTTGGCAGGCCCGTAGGCGATGACGTGGGCATTCGGATCGGTCGAGGCAAGCGGCCACGCGGCGTGGAATCGTACGTAGACCCGCGTGCCCTGTGATTCAAGATAAGGCGATTTGAAATGTCCCAACGGCATTGGCTCATGAAACTCGCTTTCGGGCGAAGCAATGCGGAAGCCGAATGCGTCGAGCAGGAATTTGCTGGGACCAGCTTGGTCATAGCCCACAGTCAGGATCAGAATGCCTCCATTGCGGACAAAGGTCTTGATCGTCTCTACCTGTTTTGGCCGCAAGCATCGGGACGGCGCAATCATAATGAGCAATCCCGCCCGTTCGAGGCGTTCTGGCGTCAGGTCGGGCAACGACAGGGTCAGGTAGCCGTTTCGCATGAGGGTCAAGGCCAGTCCGCCGACACCGTCGGTCCGCCAAGATTCATTGCTGTAGGCCCCGAGGTGAGACGCGTCGAGGTAGGCCAGATTGTTGGGGCTTACATGACGACCGTCGGGCAGCGGATGTATGCCCCTCTCCGTCATAACAACGCAGATCACGAAGGATGCCGAGGCGATTGCCGCGACGAGCGATGTTTTTCGCAGACTCGGCTTGCGACAGAGCAGAGCAAACAAGATCGTCACGACCAGAATTGCGGCCATTTGCCGCCAGGCTGGGTGGGCGGGGGGACCGGCGAGATAAGCAAATAAACGCGAGTTGAAAGTATAGGACGATACGTTGATCGCGTTGGTTAGGCCGGAGGTGTCGCCGAACGTCACGATCCGTCCCCTCCCAAACGGCTGCTCGGCAACCAGTACAACATCGCCCAGTTTTTCTCCACTGTCGTAAAGACCGTTGCCCATCATGGCTGCGGAACTGGCGGGATCGCCGTAGTCCGCCCATCCCCACCGCCCGATGAGAACCGGCCGGGCAGGCCATCGAAGGTTGACGGACGCGCCGATCACCACGCCAAACTCGTTCTGGCCATCCTCGATGCCGGCGGTCATGGGATGCGCGATGGCTTCGTAGGATTGGAGCCATCCTCCCACGGCAAATGTGGCCGAGTCGAACGCAATCTGCATCGCGGTGCCCGCCAACAAATCGTTGAAGCGGTTGCCTCCGGCGGCGTCCTGCGTAGTGTGCTCGCCGAGCAGCAGCAGCGAACCGCCGCGACGAACAAAATCGTGGATTCGTTGTAACTGGCTCTCCTGCCAGGGGTCGTCGGGGAAGATGAGCACCAGGATGTCGGCGGTCGCCAAGTCCGCGTCGGCCAGATCGGGCGATATGAGGCATTGACCGCCGAGGCTCTCGACGAAAGAAGGAAGCATGCCGTACATGCCGCTCGACAGTCGGCCATACGAGCCGTGCGTTGGCTTGAGCCAATTGAGGAAACCTTTCTCGTAAAAGACGATCCTCTTGCCTTCCAGGCTCGACGGGCCGGGATAAAGTGCAGCACTCAAAGGAAAAAACGCAGCAGCGACGATTGCCGGCGTAAGAGCCATCCATCCGCGGGATCGCTGCTTCGCAGGATTTCGATCCGATCCCCAAGGCGACCAGCGAAATACGGCGACGAGAATCGCCAGGTGAATGCCGCACGCGACGAGCGGAAGATTCCACGGAACCGCTTGACGGAACAGGCGAACGATCCACTTGCCCTCGCTGTCCGCGCCGACGGGCGGCGCCAGCACCGCCGAGAGATCGGGGACGTAGGACAACAGGACCAGATACAGCAGATGGCCCAGAGCAATCCCTGCGAAGATATAGATTGCCCGTCCTCGTAGCGGTCTGGCGGTATGGGGCAAATAGAATGTGCAAAGAGCAATGGCCAAAACCAGGAAGTCAACGCCAGCAAAAGTCGCGCCGATGACGAGAGGACGGCCGGTCACTAGTCCGGCGACATACCCCAAGGAGCGTCCTGCAAAATCCGCGCCGAGCCAGAACCAGGGAATCGACGTCACTGCGAAGCGGTACAGACCCAAGATCGTTACGGCGGCGGCCGAAACCGAGAGGATGCCCCTGCTTTGGCCGTCCGATCGGTAAGCCAGAAGGGCAAGAACAAAAACACAGGCCATTGTCCCCACCGCTGGGATCGGCAAATGAATCAGGTACAGCGAGGAGCCTGCGACGAGCACCAGGCAGAACAATGTCCAAAAGGAGCTGATATGCCGACGAGGATGTAACGACAAGACCGCAAACCCGAGGAGCAGGAGCGTTATCGCCCGGCGCAGAGGGTGCCCGATCAGGCCGGTCGAGCCCGCGCAGACCCACGCCGCCGCCACCCCGGCGGCCGAAGCAATGACCGTCGCACAGACCTGTGAATCCGAATATCGAGGATCCCGACCTCCACACCCGGACTGTTCGACTTGGCAGCGCTGCACGTTCAAGCTATCTCGTCGCCCTCGCTATGGCCATGTAGTCCCCGATGGTCATACACGGCGTGTTGACGGCCAGGCATGTACTGCCGAGAAGAGCCCATGGCTCACTGCCCAAGTTCGTCGCGGTATCGCACAAAGGACATTGGGTCTTTATCACCAGACACTTGGTCACGGTGAGTGGGCACGTAGTTGGATTGGTTGGACAATGGCTAAACACGACCGGACATTCCGTCTCCACGGCCGGACACGCCGTGGGTACCGGCGGGCACGAAGTTTGAACAATCGGACACTCTGTGCTCACAATCTTGCACTTCGTCGGCGTTGGCGGGCAACGAGTCTCCGAGACCGGGCATTCCGTCAGAACAATCGGACACTGGGTCGCCGCGGGCGGACACTTTGTCTCGATGGGGGGACACCGGGTTTCCACAACCGGGCACTGGGTCTCGACGACCGGGCACTTCGTCTCGGTAGGCGGACACTTCGTCTCACTCGGAGGACACCGGGTCTGGGAGACCGGGCATTCCGTCAGAACAATCGGACACTTGGTCATCGCGGGTGGACACTTTGTCTCGATGGGGGGACACCGCGTCTCCGCAACCGGGCACTGGGTCTCGACGACCGGGCACTTCGTCTCGGTAGACGGACATTTCGTCTCACTCGGAGGACACCGGGTCTGGGAGACCGGGCATTCCGTCAGAACAATCGGACACTTGGTCATCGCGGG
>JAGPGT010000070.1:0-3110 GCA_018055905.1 Phycisphaerae bacterium | reverse complement strand
CCGGGCACTGGGTCTCGACGACCGGGCACTTCGTCTCGGTAGACGGACATTTCGTCTCACTCGGAGGACACCGGGTCTGGGAGACCGGGCATTCCGTCAGAACAATCGGACACTTGGTCATCGCGGGCGGACACTTTGTCTCGATGGGGGGACACCGCGTCTCCGCAACCGGGCACTGGGTCTCGACGACCGGGCACTTCGTCTCGGTAGACGGACATTTCGTCTCACTCGGAGGACACCGGGTCTGGGAGACCGGGCATTCCGTCAGAACAATCGGACACTTGGTCATCGCGGGTGGACACTTTGTCTCGATGGGGGGACACCGGGTTTCCGCAACCGGGCACTGGGTCTCGACGACCGGGCACTTCGTCTCGGTAGGCGGACACTTCGTCTCACTCGGAGGACACCGGGTCTGGGAGACCGGGCATTCCGTCGAAACGACAGGACACTGGGTCTTTGTGGGAGGACACTTGGTTTGCACCGTCGGGCAACATGTTTCGACGACGGGGCACTCGGTCAACAGGGCAGGGCAGGTTGTCGCGACCGGCGGACACTGCGTAACCGCCACCGGCTGCGATGTCACGATGGGCGGATCTTCCACGGTGAAGCCCAGAGAAAACGCCAGATCGACCGAGTTGACTTTGTTCTCGGCCAAAGGATGGCCGGAGGGATATCGCAGTTCTGCCCAGTTCGCAGCCGACCCACCGCGGAAGACCGCGTCATCCATGAAGTGTTCGGGCCATTGTCGGGTCTTCCATCCGAACCGGCCGTTGGCGGTGTTGACCTGGACGGACAACCAATAGATCACCGGCTTATCGTACGTGCCTTCCTGCAGGAAGGCCTCCTCCGGCTTGACCGACATGTCGATCGACCAGACCTGCTTGTCGCCCGCTGAGGTCAGGTCTCCCGTCCAAGGATCCCACCACCACTCATATCCGATGTCCATGACATGGTACAATTGCTCCACGAATTCGCCCGAGACGAATGTCCTGCTCCACAGGACCTCGGGGCCAGGCTTGGAGTACTTGTTCTCCTTGTCGTGTCCCTCGGTTCCTACGGGATCGTCGGGGTGGATCTGCACGATGATACTCTGAATCCTGCCATGAACATCCCCCTTCCAGGAGCCCCACAGGCGGATATCAGTCAACCGACCCCGCCTGGTGCACTGAAAATCGTCTGCGAGCACGCGTGAAGTGTTGTTGCTGTTGTCCACGCAGATGTCGATCCCCCGCGGCGTCAGGTCGGGGGTCTGGCACCATCCTTTCTCGCCTGTGCCCGTCGGCGGCGGGTTGATCTCCACCATGTGGTCCTCGACCTCGCCGTCCGGGGCGGCGCCATCCGGGGCCAGACCGCCGTTCCTACTGATGCGTACCCGTGCAAAAGTCACGCCGACAGCCGCATTGGTGGGGACCACGAACGGAAGTACATGAACTCCATCGGGAAGGAAGGCATCGTAGATTTTCTCTCCCACCTGCCATGTAAAGTCCCGATTGAAGTCGATCCAGGCCTGGACAACCCCTCCGCCGCCGTTGACTTCAACCGTTGCGGAGGCAAGTTGGCCTGCATACAGAGGCGAAAAGATCACGCCTCGCTCATCCGAGTTTCCCGCCGTGTCGTCGCCGCGGGCACTGAGATCAGGCTGACCGTCGGCTTCGGAGTCCGGCATATTCTGATTGTCACCCAGCCAAGGACCGACCGGGCGGTGCCTGGCCCCGTTCATGGCGGCCAGCGTGGGGTAGCCTATTGCCGCTGTGGCAGCGAGGGGCGCGTCACCCCAATCGTATTTCAGAGGGTCCGTCTCAATCACAGGCTGGACCAAATAGTCCTCCGTCTCGCCATACAAGTAGCCTCCCGCCGGCCCGGCGCCCCCGAACCCGGCCGCTGCTTTCACCAGGATGATGGACGGAAGTTGTTCTTGCTCGCTGATGGTGATGCGGACCCAGAGGGGATCGAGCTCTTGTCCTGCGGGGTGCCAACATCGGAACTTCGGAGACTCGACGGCATAAATGCCCGGCCCAGGCAGCAGGGGCACCTGATTCTGCACTGCCCACTCGGGCACCGCCGTACCGTCGGCGCAGCTATGCACATCGTCCCAATCGCCGTCCCGGTTCCAGTCGAACCACATGTTCACGTAGATCGGCTGTGCCAATGCGTTCTTCACCGTCACCTCATACTTGACTGTGGTCGTTTGGCAGGACGGCAAAACCAGGGGAAGAAACAGACCGTCATCGGCACCATCCCGGTTCGACGCACCCTTGAGCGGATCGAGGTTGTTCACTGTATCTTCATCCTCGCCGATGTCGGCTTCCGCCTCCAGACTGACCGCCTGGCCGAGATAGACCATGCGCCGGGGATTCAGATGAATCGGTCCGTACGGCGGCGAACCGGCCTGGTAAACCGTCGGATAGTGCGCGATCACGTCAGGCGGATAGGCGAGCATCGTCGCGCCTGCGACGCTGTTCGAACTATCCGGGGCATCACCGAGGTCCTTCTCGGGCTTCCTTTCTTCATCCCCCGTGATCACGAAGGCCAGATCGAGCGACATCCCTGCATAGCGGTGCTCGTTGGGATAAACCATCTCGACCCAACCGGCAGTGCCCGGGACGGTCTGGACGGCATCGTCATTCCAACGACACTGCAGGCAAGCCGTTTTCCACCCGAAGGGGCCCCCCGCCGCCGCGGAAAAACTCGAGGCCGGGGGATAACATGCCACGGCCAGCCAGTAGATGGTTCCCTCCTGTTGCTCGAACGCGTTGTCCGCGACGCAGAAGTTGTACTGGAAGGCATATCGGTGATTGTCCCGCAGGTACAGACCCCTCACAGGATCGTACCATCCCTCGAGACCGTCGTGGACCCTGTGGACAGTGTACTGGCCGGAATGGAATGTCTGGGTCCACAGAAGGCTGCCCGGCCGGCTCCAACGGTTGTCGGTCGCCGGGATATCCGAGTAGATGCTCAGGACAAAGGACAGGCTGCCCGGGCCTTGGGGGGGCAGAACATCGTTGCGAAACGATCCCCAGAGATGGATGTCGCGGATGGGACCGCTCTGGGTACATTTGAAATCATCCGCCAAGGTGACCTGGGTCAAGTCGATATCCATTCCCGTAGAA